>JAEUOS010000190.1 GCA_016790695.1 Burkholderiales bacterium | reverse complement strand
TCGCCGCGCGCGGGGCGGGGCGGGTGCCGCGGGGGCCCCCGCGGCCCGCTCCCGCCCGGGCCGGGGGCCGCCCCCCCCCCCCCACGCCCGCCACCGCTAGCTGCGCATCGAAGTCTGCAGCGGCGAGAAGTTGAGCGCCGTCGCGAGCTTGATCCACTCCGCCTGCGGCAGGGTCGACCGCGCGATGTCCAGCTGCGCCTCGAAAACGCCTTCCGGCGCGTTCTGCTGCATGCCTGCCAGCATGCCCACCCGCTCGCCGTGCGGCACCGAAGGAATGATCCAGCGCAGGTAGGCCATCATCTTCGCCGGCGGAATCCCGGCGACGATCCGGTCATGGACGCCGGCCAGTTCCGCATCGGTGTAAGCGTCCCAGAGGGCGGCGTTGTGCACTTCCTCCTCGCGCTCCATGTGCACGAAGTTGTCGGCCACGAACAACGCGAGCCGACGGTACAACCGGTCCAGCACGGCAGCGCGGATCACACCGCTGGCGCGCCGCACCGCACGCATGCCGGCGCGCAGTTCATCCAGGCTGGTCTCGTGGTCGAGATGGTCCTCTGCCACGCTGTGCGTCACGCCCGGACGGCGCGCCTCGATCGCGGGGTGAACAAAGCGGTTCTCGTGGTCCAGGTGGCCGGCACACAGCGCGATGAGTTCCTCGAGCTTGGCCAGTGCCTGTTCCATCGAGGCATCGTCGGCGGCATCGGCCGCGCCCAGCGCGGCAAGCGTGTCGGCCATCATCGCGCGCATGGCCTTGTGAATGCCCTGGTACAGATCCAGACGCGGCGCGGCGATGGCGGGTTGCAGTGCCTGGGTACGTTCGATCTCGGTTTGCAGCATGGCGATTCTCCCTTCCGGTTTGATCATTCGCCGGGGCGCGACGCGCGCCGCCGATCGATGAGTCCAGTGTAGGAAGCCCGCGCGTGGTCCATCCCTAAGATTTCCCTCAACGAACATTACGAGAATCCTAAATCTTCAGGGGCTTGTGCGCTTTTGCACACCATGCCCGCATGGGCGTGACGCAGTTCACGCCCCCTCCGCGGCAGGTCATCGCAGCGGCAATGTGCCACCTCGGACGGGCCATCGAGTTCGCGGGACCGACACCCGACACCCAGTCACCGGAAGCACGCGACCGGCAGGTCGTGGCGCCGCACGGCAGGCAGTGGGCATGGCATCCATGGCGCGGCCGCGGCCCCGTACGACCGGCCGGCCCGGACGGCTGCATCGCATGCACCCGCAGGGCGGGTGCATGGGCAAATCGGGTACCGCGGATCAGGTTGACGGCCGCCGCGATGCGAGGACGATGCCGGCGCCGATCAGCAGCATGCCGACGAAGTGAAAGCCGTGGAAGCGCTCGCCCAGGAGCAGAACCGCGATCACGCTGCCGATCACCGGCATCAGGTGCACCGACTGCCCGGCGCGCGCGGCGCCGATCAGTTCGACCCCGCGGTTGAAGAACAGGTAGGCGACGAACGACGGCAGCACCGCCGTATAGGCCATCGCCGCGTAGGAGGTCCAGCCGCCGCGCACGATGCCGCCCGCGGCCAGTTCCCACAGGTAGACCGGCAGCATCATCAGCGAGCCGATGCCCATCGCCGCCACCAGGAAGCTCATCGGATGCACGGCGGGCCGCAGGCGCAGGAGCGGCGCATAGGCCGAGTTCAGCAGGATCGCCGAGAACACCCAGACGTCGCCGCGGTTGACCGACAGCTGCAGCAGGGTCTCGAGCGACCCGCCGCTGGCGATCGCGGCGACCCCGCACAGCGACACCGTCACCCCGAGCGCCTGCGCGGCGCCGGGCCGCTCGCCGAACAGGGCAAAGGCCCACAACAGGATCACCACCGGGATCACCGACTGCAGCAGCAGCACGTTGAGCGCGGTGGTGTACTGCAGGCCGATGTAGCACATCGTGTTGTAGCTGGCGATGCCGACGAACGACAGCAGCAGCATCATGCGCCAGTGGCGCAGCAGCACCGGCCAGTCGCGCTTCAGGTGCGGCCACGCGAACGCGAACGCGAGCAGGAACGCGCCGGTCCAGCGCCAGTACGCGAGCGCCACCGGCGGCACGCGGCCGGCGACCGCGCGCCCGACGATGATGTTGCCGGCCCAGAACAGGTTGACCAGGAACAGCAGGATCCAGGCCGAGGACCAGAGGCGGGAGGCGAGAGCGTTCACGGGATGGGCCGGTAGGCGTGCGGGCGGGCCCGGTCCGCACCCGCTGCGCGCGGCCGGGTCCGGTCGGGCTCCCGAGTATCGCAGGCGGAACCTGCGGCAGGGCGGGTGCCGGCCGCCGCGAGTGAACGCTGCGCACCCGCGGCCGCGCGCGACGCGGCGCCGTGGCGACGCCGGCCGTCACCTGCGCGGCCCTTCAGCCGCCCCCATGGTGCGCGTGCACCAGCGCATGCCCCTTGCCGCGTGCGATCAGCCAGCGGTTGAGCGGATACGCGGCCGCGCCGCCGGCAGCCAGCGCCACGAGCATGCTCAGCGCGAACCGGGGCGACCACCAGGGCGCGTCCATCGCCCCCGGGATGAGGAGCATGAGCGCGTTGTTGACGACCTCCATGACCGCGATCGACGCCGCATCGGCGATCAGCGCGATACGCGCCGCCGCCGCGAATGCGAAGCCGCGCCGCACCAGCGGAACCAGGGTGAACGCGAAGCCCGACAGGAACGCCAGGCCGACCGCGAGGGCGATGGTCGCCGCGTTGCTCCAGCCCAGGGCCGTGCCGATGACCATGCCCGCGACCTCGCCCACGGCGCACCCGAGCAGGCAGTGCAGGGTCGCCGCCAGCGCGACCCGGTCGAGCGATGTCCGTGCGTGCGCACCGGAAGCGGGATCGGCGTGATGGTGGCCATGGTGGAGATGGCCGGTGTGCAGATGATTCATGAGGATGCTCCTTGACGGTTTTCGGGGCGGCGCGACCGGATCGCAGCCGCACGGGACACGGCGCGCTAGCCGTGCTGCTTCCACAGGCGGATGCCGCGCCGCATGAAGGCGCAGTCGGCGCCGGCCAGGCACCAGGCCAGCGCGGCCGCGGCCGCGAGCGCGCCGCTCGCGGCGACGGGCCAGTCCAGCACGATGCCGATGCCGAGGCCGGCGGCGGCGCCCAGGCTGCAGTCCAGAATGCAGACGAGCGCCTCGACGAGGATGACGGGCGCGCGCCGCGGCGGCGCGGACAGGCCCGCGGGGTGCGCGGGCGGCTGATGCCAGCGGATCGATTCCATGCTTGCTCTCCGGAAAGTGACGGGGAGCGCGCAGGTTCAACCCTCCCATGATGGGAAGGTCAAGGACTTTTTTTTCGCGGCAGGCGACGGCCGTGCCGGCCGTCCCGCGCTCGCGCGGGCGCCGCGCGGTCCCCGGCGCCTCAGACCCGGCGCCGTCGCAGGTCGCGCAGGATCTCGCGGGCGGCGTTGTGGCCGGGCACCCCGGTCACGCCGCCGCCCGGATGCGCGCCCGATCCGCACAGGTACAGGCCCCGGATCGGCGTCCGGTAGTCCGCATATCCCAGCATCGGCCGGCTGGAGAACAACTGCTCGAGCGAGAGCCGGCCGTGGAAGATGTCGCCGTCGCTGAGCCCGAAGGTGCGCTCGAGGTCGAGCGGCGTCAGCACCTGGCGCGCGACGATGCTGCGCCGGAAGTTCGGCGCGACGCGCGTCACCGCGTCGATCGCCAGGTCGGCGGCGGCGTCGCGCGCGTCGTCCCACGAGCGGCCGTCCGGCAGCTGCGGCGCGAAGTACTGGCAGAACAGCGACGCCACGTGCGCCCCGGGAGGCGCGAGCGAATCGTCGAGGGTGCTCGGGATCAGCACCTCGACCACCGGCGAGCGCGACATCCCGTGCGCGCGCGCCTCGACGTGCGCCCGCTCCATGTAGTCGAGCGAGGGCGCGACGATGATGCCGGCACCATGGTGCGCCTGCGGCACGCTGCCGCGGCCGCAGAAGTCGGGCAGTTCGGACAGCGCGACGTTCATGCGCAGCACGCCGGATCCGGTCTTGAAGCGCTCGATGCGCTGCCGCACCTCGCCATCGAGATGCTCGGGCGCGATCAGGCGGTTGTAGAGGAGCTTCGGACCGACGCCGGCGACCACCAGGCGCGCGTCGATCTCGTCGCCGCTGGCGAGCACCACCCCGCCGGCCCGGCCGGCACGCACCTTGACCCGGGCGACGGCGGCGTCGACGCTGATCTGCACGCCCAGCCGCACCGCCTCCGCCCGCATCGCCTGGGTGATCGCCCCCATGCCGCCGATCGCGTGGCCCCACGCGCCCTTCCGGCCATTGACCTCGCCGAAGCAGTGATGCAGCTGCACATAGCCCGACCCCGGCGCGTACGGCGACGCGTAGGCACCGACGATCGAATCGAAGCCCAGCGCCGCCTTGATCGGCGCGGACTCGAACCAGTCGTCGAGGATCTCGCCGGCACTGCGGCCGAAGAGTTCGACCAGGTCGCGCTGCGCCGCCACCGGCAGGCCGTGCAGGCGCCGCGCCGTCTTCAGCGTGTCGAGGAGCCCGCCGATCCCCGCATTGGGGTCGGGCGGCGTGACCAGGACGAGCGCGCGCAGCGCGTCGGCGAGGCGCTCGAGCATCGCGTAGTAGTCCGGCAGCCGTTGCGCGTCGGCGGCGGAGAAGCGCCGCACCTCGGCCACGGTGTCGGCCAGTTCGGGGCCAACGCCAAGTGCATCGCCGTCCGGCAGCGGCAGGAAGTTCGACATCGGCCGAAACACCACCCTGAGCCCGTGCTCGGCCAGGCGCAGGTCGGCGATCACCTTCGGGTGCAGCAGGCTCACGGTGTAGCTCGCCACCGAATTGCGATACCCCGGGTGGAACTCCTCGGTGACCGCGGCGCCGCCGACGACGTGGCGCGCCTCGAGCACGCGCACCGACAGCCCGGCGCGCGCCAGGTAGCAGGCGGCGGTCAGGCCGTTGTGGCCGGCGCCGATGATGAGCGCGTCAACGTTCATGCGCCAGAGGTTAGCAGGTGAGGCCTTACCGGCGGGGCAACGGGGGCGGCACGCCGTCGCCGCTGCGCTCGGTCATCGGTCCGGCAAGCTCCTCGGCCTCGACAAGCGCACCGGCCGCTTCGATGCCGCTCCCTGCGGTCACCAGATCGGGCGCCAGGAACCCGCCCGACTGGTGGCGCCAGAGCCTGGCGTACAGGCCGTCGCGCCGCAGCAGTTCCTCGTGCGCGCCTTCCTCGACGATGCGCCCGGCTTCGATCACCACCAGGCGATCCATGCGCGCGATGGTCGACAGGCGATGCGCGATCGCGATCACCGTCTTGCCCTCCATGAGGCCGAGCAATTGCTCCTGGATCGCGACCTCGACTTCGCTGTCGAGCGCGGAGGTGGCTTCGTCGAGCAGCAGGATCGGCGCGTCCTTGAGGACGACGCGCGCGATCGCGATGCGCTGGCGCTGCCCGCCGGAGAGCTTGACGCCGCGCTCGCCGACATGGGCATCGTAGCCGGTGCGGCCCTTCCAGTCCTGCAGGCCGACGATGAATTCGTGCGCCTGCGCGGTGCGGGCGGCCGCCACGACCTCGGCGTCGGTGGCGCGCGGCCGGCCATAGCGGATGTTGGCGGCGATCGAGCGGTGCAGGAGCGAGGTGTCCTGGGTCACCATGCCGATCGCGGCGCGCAGGCTTTCCTGGGTCACGTCGGCGATGTCCTGGCCGTCGATCAGGATGCGCCCGGCCTCGACCTCGTAGAAGCGCAGCAGCAGGTTCACCAGCGTCGACTTGCCGGCGCCCGAGCGGCCGACCAGCCCGACGCGCTCGCCGGGACGGATCACGAGGCTCAGGCGGTCGAGCACCGGCTGCGCATCGCGGCGGCCGTAGCTGAAGCTCACGTCCTCGAAGCGGATCTCGCCGCGCGCGACCGCGAGCTGCCGGGCGCCCGGCCGATCCAGGCCCGACGGCGGCACGGCAATGGTCTGCATGCCTTCCTGCACCACGCCGATGTTCTCGAAGATGCCGGCGACCTCCCAGCTGACCCAGCCCGCCGCGTTGGCGATCTGCCAGGCCAGCGGCAGCGCGGTCGCCACGATGCCCGCCTCGACGACGCCATGCGCCCACAGCCACAGGCCGATCGCCGCCGTGCCGGCGAGCAGCACCGCGTTCATCGCCGAGAGGCAGAACATGAACTGCGAGATCAGCTTCATGTGCCTGCCGACGGCGGCCTGGTGCTCGTCGATGATCTCGCGCACGTAGGCATCCTCGTCGGCCAGGCGCGCGAACAGCTTGACCGTGAGGATGTTGGTGTAGCTGTCGACGATGCGCGCCATCACGAGCGAGCGCACCTCGGAGCTCGCCTTCGAGAGGTCGCGCATGCGCGGCACGAAATGGCGCAGGAACAGCGCGTAGCCGGCGAACCAGACCGCGGTCGGCAGCGCCAGGCGCCAGTCGACCAGCGCCATCAGCACCAGCGCGCTGATGCCGTAGACCGCGATGTACCAGACCGCGCGGATCGCCGACATCACCGATTCGCGCAGCGACATCGCCGTCTGCATCACGCGGTTGGCGATGCGTCCGGCGAAGTCGTTCTGGAAGAACGGCAGGCCCTGGCGGATCACGTGCCAGTGCGCCTGCCAGCGGATCAGGCTGGTGGCGCCCGGGATCAGCGCGTTCTGCCGGATCGCCACGTCGGCGAGCAGCACCAGCGGGCGCAGCACCAGCACCGCGAACACCATGCCGGCCAGCAGCGGCGCGCGGTCGACGATCGCGGCCTGGCGGTCCGCGGCCTGCATCAGCGACACCAGCGCGCCGATGAACAGCGGGATCAGCGTGTCGATCAGCGCCACCGCGAGGCTGGTGACGAACATCGCCGCGTACCAGGTGCGCGTCTGGCCCGCGAAGTGCCAGTAGAACGCGAGCAGGCCCGCGGGCGGCGGCCCCGGCCCGGTGCTGGCGGTGCCGCGCACGCGCGACTGCAGGTAGCGGAACATGGAGCGGAGCCTAACAGGACGGCGGCGACGCCTCGCGGCCGCCGCGCCGGGCGCCGGTGCCGGGACGCCGCCCCCGCCTCAGGGCCATCCGACGGCCAGCGTCGCCAGTGCCCAGAGGGCAAGCACCAGCACGCACACCGCGTCGAGCGCGAGCCCGGCGCGCAGCATGTCGCGCTGCGCCAGGAAGCCGGTGCCGAACACCAGCGCGTTCGGCGGCGTCGCCACCGGCAGGGCGAAGCCGCACGACGCCGCGAGCGCGACCAGCACCACCAGCGTCTCCTTCGGCAGGCCCAGGCCGGCGGCCAGCGCGCCGAACACCGGCACCAGGAGCGCGGCCGCCGCCGTGTTGCTCGCGAACTCGCTCACGACCACCATGAACGCGGCGACCGCCAGCAGCACCAGCCACGGGCTGGTGCTGCCGAGCGCCTGCGCGATGCGCGCGCCGAGCACCACCGACGCCCCCGACAGGCCGAGGACCTCGCTCAGCGCCAGGCCGCCGCCGAACAGCAGCAGCACGCCCCAGTCGGTGTGGCGGGCGACCTCGCGCCAGCTGGCCAGGCCGAGCGCCAGTACCGCCACGGCCGCGGCGACCGCGAACACGGTATCCGAGCCTGCGATGCCCGCGTCGCGCAGGAGGTCGCCGCCGACGGTCCAGCCGAGCGCGGTCAGGGCGAAGACGACCAGCGTGGCCAGGCGCGCGCCGGTCCAGGGCACCGGCGTCAGGTCGAAGTCGAGCCGCCGCCCCAGCTGCGGGCGCAGCACCACCCAGAGCGTCAGCACGGTCAGCGGCAGCAGCAGCGCCACCAGCGGCAGGCCGATCGCGAGCCAGCCGGTGAAGTCGATGCCGGCCGCGCGCGCCGCGATCGCGTTCGGCGGGGAGCCCACCAGGGTCCCGATGCCGCCGATGCTCGCCGCGTAGGCGACGCCAAGCAGGACGAACGCATAGGTGGCCCGCTCCGCGCGCGGATCCAGCGGGCGCAGGATGCCGAGCGCGAGCGGCAGCATCAGCGCCGCGGTCGCGGTGTTGCTGATTCCCATCGACAGGACCGCGGTGGCGACGATGACGAGCACGACCGCCGCACCGAGGTGACCGCGCGCCGCCCGCAGCAGCGCAACCGCCATCTTGCGATCGAGCTGCTGCACGCGCAGCGCCGTGGCCAGCGCGAAGCCGCCGAAGAAGACGAACACGATCGGATCCGCGAAGGGCGCGAACGCCCGCGTCGTGGTCAGGCCCGGAAAGCCGAGCAGCAGCGCGGCCAGCGGCACCAGGAGCGCGGTGGCGGCCAGCGGCAGGACCTCGGTCAGCCAGAGGAGGCCGATGAACAGCGTCAGGCACAGCGCCTTGCGGACCACGGCGTCGAACGGCAGCCACGCGTAGAGCGCGGCGCAGCCGGCGCCGGCGGCCACCAGGAGCGCGACCGCGCGCAGCGCGCCCGCGCGGGCCGGCACCGCCGCGGCGCCGTCTTCAGCGGCCATGGTTCACGCGCTCCGGAACGCGCGCGGCCGGCGCGCGGCGCAGGAATCGGCGATCAACGCGGCGTCGCCGCGCCCGGCCTGCGGCCGGCGCGCAGGCCGTCGATCAGGAGATCGGCGGCAAACGCGCCGTACTCGGCACGCAGGCGCCGCGCCGCGCCGCGCCGGCCGAACAGCGCCTCGACCAGCGGCGTGCCGGTGGCGAAGAACTCGCACAGCGCGATGATCGCGACATAGACGAAGCGCGGCTCGGTGGCGCGCAGCTCGCCGCTGGCGACGCCTTCGGCGAGGAGGCTCGCGAGTTCCGGATAGGCGCGCTCGACGAAGCGCCGCACGCGCTCGCGCGCGTCCTTGCCCTCGCCGTAGAACACCTGCTCGACGACCAGCTCGTGGAAGTGCGGGTTGTCGGTGAACACCTCGAGCCAGACGCCCAGGTACGCGCGCAGCCGCTCGATCACCGGCCCGGTGGTCGGCAGGTTCTGCCGTCGGGCAGCGAGCTCGGCGGTGACCGCGCGAATCACCTCGTCGAACACCGCCGCCTTGTTGCCGAAGTAGTAGCGCACCAGCCCCGGGTCGACCCCGGCCGCGCGCGCGATGTCGAAGCGCGTGATGCCGGCCGGCTTGGACGCATGCAGCAACGCGCGCGTGGCGGCGATCAGCCGCGCCCTGGTCGACTCGGCGTCGGCGCGCGGCGGCCGGCCCTGCGCGCGGCGCGCCGCCGGCGCGTCCGCGTTCCCGGCCGCCGCGGGGGCACTCGCGCCCGCCGCGGGGGCGCGCTTGCCGCGGCGCGGGGTCTGCTTGGAGGAAGCCATGGTGGTCGGGTCTGACGGGGAGAGGATGCCGCTGCCTGCCGCCGCCACGCGGGCCGCGTCCGCTGTCGGCAGCAGGCCGGGGCTGACGGCACGCCGATAGTACCCGCACCGATGCGGCGCCGCAACGAACGGGGCCGGTTGACATTATTCCTTCGCTCGGGAATACTGCCTGCCGCCTCGCCACCCGCCCGCATCGACCGTCATGAAACTCGTCCTGTTCCGCCGCCAGGCGAACGCCCCCCTGGAGCCCGGGCTCCTGACCGAGCGCGGCGTGGTCGCCATCGCGCACCTGGTCCGCGCCGGCCACACGGCGCAGCTGACCATGCAGAACATCATCGACGACTTCGACGCGATCCGGCCGGCGCTCGAAGCCGCGGCGCGCGACGGCGCGGCGCTCGCGCCCGAGACGGTCCGCCTGGGCCCGCCGCTGCCGCGCCCCGGCAAGATCCTCGCGTGCATCGCCAACTACTGGGAGCACGCGCAGCGCGAGGCGCGGCCGCTCAACATGTTCATGAAGAACCCGGACGCGGTGATCGGCCCCGGCGACACCATCCGCCTGCCGGCGTTCACCGAGCCGTGGGCGTTCATGCACGAGGCCGAGCTTGCGGTGGTGATCCGCGGCCCGGCGAAGATGGTCAGGCGCGAGGACTGGCGCAGCGCGGTGTTCGGCTACACCTGCATGATCGACGTCACCGCGCGCGGCGAGGGACGGCGCACCTGGCCGTCGAACCCGCCGATGAGCTGGCTCGGCAAGTCCTTCGACACCTTCGCGCCGCTCGGGCCGTGCATCGTCACCGCCGACGAGATCCCCGACCCGAACAACCTGCACGTGCAGTTCTGGAACGACGGGCAGCTGCGCCACAACTACAACACCGACGACATGGAGCACCCGGTGCCGGAGATCATCGCGTTCGCCTCGACCGTGATGACGCTCAATTCCGGCGACGTGCTCTCCTGCGGCACCAACCACGAGGGCCTGGGTTTCCTCCAGGACGGCGAGCGCGTGCGCATCCTGATCCACGGCATCGGCGAGATGAGCCTTGACGTCGTCGACCCCCTGAAGCGCAGCTGGGAGCGCGGCATCTACCAGGGCCAGGACTCGACGCACCACGACGCGGTGCGGCGCTACCGCCCGCAGACGGTGCTGCGGCCCACCACCAATTGAGGAAGGCGGCCATG
Organism: Burkholderiales bacterium; assembly: GCA_016790695.1. Lineage (GTDB taxonomy): Bacteria > Pseudomonadota > Gammaproteobacteria > Burkholderiales > JAEUOS01 > JAEUOS01. Next base: position 30,429 of record JAEUOS010000190.1, on the reverse strand, counting down.
GCACTGCTCGGAGTCCAGTCACTGATCTATGGCGTCGACGACCTGGAAGCGGCGTCGCGCTTCTACGACGATTTCGGCCTGGCCGCGACGCGGCGCGATGCCGCGGTCGTCGAGTACACCCTCGAAGACGGCGCCAGCGTGGTCCTGCGCCGCAACGACGACCCGGCCCTGCCCGCGCGCTTCACCAGCGCGCCCGGCGTGCGCGAGGTGATCTGGGGCGTCGATACCTCGGCCGCTCTCGAGGCCCTGGGCGCCTCCCTGGCCGCCGACCGCAAGGTCACGCGCGACGCCGACGGCACCCTGCACACGACCGATGCCAGCGGCATCGCCATCGGCTTTCGCGTCTTCGCCCGCAAGCCGCTCGAAGCGGTCACCTCGACGGAGAACGCGCCGGGCCAGGTCCGGCGCTGGAACGAGCACCGGCGCTGGGTGCGGCGCGCCCAGCCGCGCTGCATGAATCACGTGGTGTTCGGCGTTCCCGACGTCGACGCCGCCGCCACCTTCTATCGCGAGCGCCTCGGCTTTCGCGTCACCGACGTCTCGCGCGGCCTGGGGGTGTTCCTGCGCTGCGACGGCCGCGCCGAGCATCACAGCATCTTCTTCCTCAAGACCGGCATCGTCTCCTGGCACCACGTCGCCTTCGCGGTGCAGAACATCGACGAGGTGATGGTCGGCGCCGACCACATGCAGCGGTGCGGCTGGAAGAGCGACCTGGGCGTCGGCCGGCACCGCATCTCGTCGTCGGTGTTCTACTACGTCAACAATCCGGCCGGCGGCATGTCCGAGTATTCCGCCGACACCGACTACCTCACCGACGCCTGGCAGCCGCGCCTGTGGGAGCCGAAGTTCGGCAACTGGCACTGGGTCGGCAAGGTGCCGGACGCGTTCATGAACGAGCCCGACTGGGACGTGTCGATCATCGACGACCCGACGCGCCCGTTCGCCGAGCTTTCCGCCGGCGCGCCGGCAGCCAAGCCGATGAACAATGGCTGAATCCGACCTCGAACCCTTCGCCTGCGGCGCGGCGCCGGCGGCGGGCGGCGCGCCGGTCGCGCGCGGCAGGCTTGGCCTCTTCACCGTCGACATCCACTGCCACGTGCTGTCGAAGCGCGCCGAGGCGCTGGCCCAGCCGCACTTCAGCCTCGAGCGCGAGCCGACGCTCAAGTTCGCCACCGACCAGACGCGCGCGATCAACCGGCGCCAGGTCGAGAACGTGCGCGAGCGCATGACCGTGGCGGCGCGGCGCATCGTCGACATGGACGCCGCGGGCATCGACGTCCAGGCGGTCTCGCCGGCACCGACGCAGTACTACTACTGGCTGCCCGCGGACCTCGGGCGCGAGGCCAGCCGCATGGTCAACGAGGACATCGCGGCGCTGGCGGCATCCGACCCGCGGCGCTTCGTCGCGCTCGGCACGGTGCCGCTGCAGGACGTGCGCCTGGCGGTCGAGGAGCTGCGCTACTGCATGCGCGAACTCGGCATGCGCGGGGTCGAGATCAATTCGCACGTCTGCGGCGAGGAGCTTGCCTCGCCGCGGCTGGCACCGTTCTTCGCCGCGGCCGAGGAACTGGGCGCGTTCCTGTTCCTGCATCCGCTCGGCTTCACCGAGGGCGCGCGGCTGTCGCGGCACTACTTCAACAACGTCATCGGCAATCCGCTCGAATCGACGATCGCGGTCTCGCACCTGATCTTCGAAGGCGTGTTCGAGCGCCATCCGAAGCTCTGCATGTGCGTGGCGCACGGCGGCGGCTACCTGCCCGGCTATTTCGGCCGCATGGACCATGCGCACGCCGCGCGCGACGACTGCCGCGTGCACATCGCGCGCCCGCCGTCGGACTACCTGCGCCAGCTCTACTTCGACACCGTGATGTTCGATCCGGAGCAACTGGCCTACCTGGTGCGGCGCTTCGGCGCCGACCGCCTGCTGCTGGGCACCGACTATCCGTACGACATGGCCGAGGCCGATCCGGTCGGCTTCGTCGTCGGCACGCCGGGGCTGACGCCGGACGACCACGCGCGCATCTGCGGCGGCAATGCCGCGCGCCTGCTCGGCATTCCGCTGCCGGACGCCGCGAGCGCCTGATCAGCGCCGGCCGTCGATCAGCACGAACGCGATCCGGCAATAGTCGTCCGAGCGGTTGCTCCACGCATGGTTGGTGCCGCGCTGGATCAGCACGTCGCCGGCCTTGAGCAGGGTCTCGCCCTCGTCCATCACGGCGTAAATCTCGCCCGCGATCACGATCGCGTAGTCCACGGTGTCGGTCTCGTGCATGCCGGGATGCGGGCCGCCGGTCGGATGATGGGTGGCGTCGGGGAACAGCGCCGCGAAGGCGGCGCGCTGCATGCGCTCGCGCTCGGCCGGGTCGCGCGGCTCGGGCGGATAGTCGATGATGCGCACCACCGTGCCGCGCCTGGGCGGCAGGACCCCGGAGACCTCGCCGATGCGGTCGGGGTCGTCGATCGGCGCCGGCGTGTCGAAGGTCGCCCACAGGTTGCTGACCCGGTAGCCGGGGCGGGCGGCGACGGTGCGCACCGCGCGCGTCGGCGCGTCCTCGATGATGTGCGCGCGACCGGCGGCGTCGTTGCCGGTGACGACGCGGCGGACCGGCGGGGGTTGCTGGGCCATGGCTTGCTCCTCGATGTGGAATCGTCGCTACCAGACGAACGGCTCGGCCAGGGTCGCATAGCGGCGCGCGACATCGGCGACCATCAGGTTGCGCACATAGTGCTCGCGCGCCGCGAGCGCCTCGGGCGACTCCTCGTGCGACCGGCGACCGGTCTGCAGCGAACCGTCCTGCACGAAGCGGCAGCGCGGCAGGCGCCGGGCCATCCAGTCGGGCAGCACCGCCTCGATCGGCGTGCCGCGGGCGAGCAGCGTGGCGAGCAGCACCGCGTCCTCGATCGCCATGGTCGCGCCCATCGCCCAGAACGGCGTGCCGGCATGCGCCGCGTCGCCCACGAGCACGACGCGCCCCTTGTGCCACGGCGGCGCCAGGCGCACCTCCTCGATCGGCGTGTAGACCACCTGGTCGGGCGCGGTCACCTGGGCCAGGAGCGCCGGCGCGAAGCCGCCGAATTCCGCGAAGCGTGAGCGGCACAGCGCCGGCAGCTCGGCGCGCTCGAAGCGCGGATTGCCGGGCTCCTTGGAGACGCCGGCGATGTACACCAGTCCCGGCGCGATCGGCACGATGCCGAACGAGGTGCCGGTGCCCATCATCCAGGTGGTGCGCTCCAGGCCCGCCGGCGTCGGCAGGATCACACGCCAGTTCGCATAGCCGGTGTACTGCGGCTGCGCCGCGGGGAACAGCAGCGCGCGCACCCGCGAGCGGATGCCGTCCGCGCCGACCACCAGGTCGTAGCGGTCGACCCGTCCGTCGCTGAACGTCGCCGTCACGCCGTCCGGCGCCTGCGCGAGGGCGTCGACGGTGACGCCCATCCGCACGGCCACGCCGGCCGCCTCGACGGCCCGGGCGAGGATCTCGTGCAGCGCGCGGCGCCGGATCGGCACCACCGACGGGATGTGCGGCCCGGCGATGCGCGGATACGACGGCCGCGCCATCGGCATGCCCGCGCTGTCGGTGACCAGCGAGGTATCGTCGGCCAGCGGCAGGCCGGCGGCGACGATCGCCTCGACCACGCCGATGTCCTGGAACGCGCGCAATGCCGGACCCTGCACGTACAGGCCGGCGCCGGCGATGTCGAACGCGGGCTTGACCTCGACGACGTCGCAGGCGATGCCGCGCTTCGCCAGCGCACAGGCGAGGGTCTGGCCGGCGATGCCGCTGCCGACGACGAGGATGCGCATGACGGCGCCGGCGCCCTATTCCGGCAGCTTGAGCGTCGGCAGCAGCGCCGCCTTGGCCCGGAAGTCCGCGTCGATGCGCGCGGTGAAACCGGCGCGGTCGACGAAGTTGGACAGCTGGAACTGCTTTTGCGCGAGCTCGCGATACGAGGGATCGGCGGCCGCCTCGCGGCACGCACCCTCGAGACGCGCCACGACCGGCGCCGGCGTGTCGGCGCGCACGAACAGCCCGCCATAGCCCGACGGCAGCACCGGCAGGCCGGCCTCGGTGACCGTCGGCACGTTCGGATAGGCGGCGTAGCGCGCGTCGGCGAACACCGCCAGCGGACGCAGCTTGCCCATGTTGACGCCGGTGGTGGTGATGATGCCCAGGTCGATGTCCCCGGAGACCAGGTTCGGGATGGACTGCACCTCGCCGGCATAGGCGACGTCGGTCAGCTGCACGCCGGCCTTCTGCCACAGTTCGGCGCCCGCGAGGTGCGGCGAGCTGCCGACGCCGGGCGTCGCGTAGCGCAGCTTGCCCGGATTGGCGCGTGCATGGTCGAGCAGCGACTTCAGGTCCTGGAACGGCGACTTCGGCCCCACGGCGACGAAGAACAGGCTCTCGTAGACCTGGCACAGCGGGATGAAGGACTCGCGCGTGTAGCTCAGGCTCTTCATGCGGTGCGGCTGGATGGTCACCGGCGTGACCGGGGTGTAGATGATGGTGTAGCCGTCGGCAGGGGCCTGGGCGACCGCCGCCATGCCGATGGTGAGGCCGGCACCGGGCCGGTTGACCACCACCACCTGCTGCCCCAGCCGCGCACCCAGGGCCTGTGCGAAGCCGCGCCCCATGATGTCGACGATCCCGCCCGGCGGGAACGGCATCATCATCTGCAGCGGGCGCGCGGGGTATTCCTGCGCCAGGGCCGGCAGCGCCTGCGCCGCCGCCACCCAGACCAGTGCGGCGATCAGCCGCCGCGCCAGACGTCTCATCTTCGTCATCACATCGCTCCCTTCATGACCAGAACGCATCGAACGCCGGAATGTCCAGCGGGTTCTCCCAATGCTCGGCGATCCGCCCGTCGACGAAGCGCCAGATGCCGAAGGCCGCCATGTCGAGCGTGCGTCCCTGGCGCTGCCCCGACAGGCGCACCGGCACCATGCCCCAACGGTCGTCGGCCAGGAAGAATCCCTGGTGGGTGACGCGGAACGTGCCGCCGGAGAGTTCCTGCCCCTGCTCGATGTGGCGGCGCATGCCCTCGGCGCCCCGCACCGTGCCGGCCACCGGGCTCGCGCCCGGCGTGTGGCAGCGGTAGTCGGGCGTGACCATGCGGAAGAACGTGTCGCGGTCGCGCGCGTAGATGCGGCGCAACAACGCGACGTTGGGGTGTTCCGCCGGACTCTCGCTCGTCAATTGCGCCTCCCTGCCCGCGTCGTCGTGCCGCCAGCCGGCACGGCGCCGCAGTATTCCCGAACGAGGGAATTAAGTCAATCCTGCGCTGCGGGGCGCCTGCGCGCGTGCCGGGGTGCCCCACCCCCGTCAGGCATGGCACACTGCGGGCGATGCGCCGGGCGGCACGCACCGCAGGCGCCGTGACGCCGACTCGACAAGGAGTGAAGCCATGAACATCCGCAGCCTTCTCGCCGCCACCCTCGTTGCCGCTGCCTGGCTGATGCAGCCATCGGCGGCGAGCGCCGCCTCGAAGGAGGAGATCGACGCCAAAGTCAAGGAAGCGGTCGAGAACTTCTACAAGCACACGAGCGCCGGCAGGAGCCTCGCCGGCAAGGCGGCCGGCATGCTGGTGTTTCCGGAGGTGGTCAAGGCCGGCATCGGCGTCGGCGGCGAGTACGGCGAGGGCGCGCTCCTGGTCAAGGGCAAGCCGGTCGCGTACTACAACACGGCCTCGGCCTCGATCGGCTTCCAGCTGGGCGCGCAGATCAAGTCGCAGCTGATCCTGTTCATGAATCCGAAGGTGCTCGCGGATTTCCGCAAGAGCGCCGGCTGGAAGGCGGGCGTCGACGGCAGCGTCGCGCTGGCCACGCTGGGCGCCGGCGGCGAGATCAGCACCGAGACCCTCAAGGAACCCATCATCGGATTCATCTTCTCGAACAAGGGCCTGATGTACAACCTGACCTTCGAGGGCTCGAAGATCAGCAAGATCGAGCGCTGACGCCACGCATCGCGGCGCGCATGGCGGCTCAGTTCTGCACCTGCCAGGTGCCGTCGCCGCTGCGGCAGGCCAGGCCCTTGACGGACTGCGCCGGCTTGCCCGCCGCCGCGATCGACAGCGTGTAGTTGCGGCAGGGCTGGCCGCCACGCTCGAGGTCGCCGGTCGGGGTGAGCCGGTAGGCGATGTCCCCGGCATTCCAGACGACCGGGCGCTGGTCCCGGGCCAGCTCCAGCGCATGGCCGACGCAGGCGCGGTCGGCCTGGTCCAGATCCCGGCCGATCTTCGCGCCGATCACGGCCCCGAGCACGCTGCCGATGACGATGGCGACCTTGCGGCCCTCGCCGCTGCCCACCTGTGAGCCGATCGCCCCGCCGACGACACCGCCGATGGCCGCGCCCGCCGCCTCGCGCAGGCACTTGCCGGCGACGATGCCATAGTCCCGCTCCCATTTCTTGCCGGCATAGCCCTGATAGTAGGGATCGTGCTTCTTGCGCCAGCCATGCGCGGGCGCATGGGACGGCGGGTCGGCAAACGCGGCCTGGGGCACGGCGCACAACCCGGCGCCGATCATGCAGACGGTCGCGGCGCAATGCCGCAAGAGCGGAAAGTTCGGCATGGCGAGCAGGCTCCTGGATGGCAGGTGTCGGGAAACTCAGGCGCCCGGACGACGGGGCTGCCCCGCGTCCGGGCGCTCGCGCGCAGGTGCGGGCGCTAGTGCTTGTGCTTGGCGTGGCCCTTCTTCTTGCCCTTGCCCTTCTCGCCGCCCTTGCCCTTGGACTTGGCACCGGGCGCCTTGCCGGCGTCGGATTTCGGCGCGGTGGCCTTGGCTTCCTTCGCAGGCGTGGCCGGTGTGGCCGGCGTCGCGGACTGCGCGGGTGTGGCAGGCGCGGCGGCGGGTGCAGGTGCCGCAGCGGGAGCCGCGGGTTTCGGCGCCTGCGCGGACGCATGGAACGACGCCACGGACAGCAGGGCGGCGGCAATCAACGGGACCAACGATTTCATGGCGTTCTCCAGACCGGTTGACGTGGGCAGCTTGCCCACGAGTCCAGTAACGCCGCACGAAGCCGCCGGTTGACCTGGTTGCCGCGCCGTCCCCGCTCTACTTGAACATGGTCGAGGGCAGCCACAGAACCGTGGCCGGCACCAGAACCAGCAGGGCCAGCTTGGCGAAATCCGCGATCACGAAGGGGATGCAGCCCCGATAGATCGACATCAACGGCGCGCTGGCGATGCTCTTGAGCACGAACATGTTGAGCCCGAACGGCGGCGTGATCATGCCGGTCTCGACGACCACCACCATGATGATGCCCCACCAGACGAGGTCGTAGCCCATCTGCGCGATCAGCGGTGCGATGATGGGCGTGGTGATGATCATCAGGCCGAACGAATCCATCACGCAGCCGAGCGCCAGATAGATGAGGAGAATGATGGCCACCAGCGTGAGCTTGTCCATCTGCAGGCCTGCCACCCAGGCGGCGACCTTTTCAGGCAGGCCGGTGACGCCGACGTAGAACGAGAACGTCACCGCGCCGATGATGAGCAGGTAGATCATGCCGACCGTGGAGGTGGCCTCCGACATCACCTGCCAGAAGCTCGCGGGCCGCAGTTTGCCGCGCACCAGTGCCAGCAGGAAGGCGCCGATCACGCCAACCGACGCCGACTCGGTGGCCGTGAAGACGCCCGCATACAGGCCGCCCAGCACCAGGCCGAAGAGGACGAAGACCGCGACGGCGCCGCGCAATGCCGCCGCGATTTCGGCTGCCGAGCTGCGCGTTGTCGGCGGTGCCGACCCAGGGCGAAGCCGCACGATCAGAGCGATGGTCGCAAAGTAGGCGAGCACAGTGACCACCGCCGGCACCACCAGGGCGACGAAGAGCTTGCCGATCGACTGCTCGGTCAGCAGCGCATAGACGATGATCGCCGTAGACGGCGGCACCAATTGCCCGAGCGTGCCGCCGGCGGCAACGCAGCCCATCGTCAGTTCGTTCGAGTAACCGCGCTGCGACATCTCCGGAATCGCCACCTTGCCGATGGTCGCCACCGTCGCCACCGACGATCCGGTCACCGCGCCGAATCCGGCGCAGCCACCGATGGTCGCCAGCGCCAGGCCGCCGCGGAAGCCCGACAGCAGCGCGTGGGCAAGCCGATAGATGTCCTCGGCGATGCCGGCCACGGCGGCAAAGCTGCCCATGAGCAGGAACAATGGCAGCACCGCCACCTCGCTGCTGGTGAGGAAGCCGGCGACGTTCGACCCGAGGGCGGAGAGCGCCGGCTTCGGGTCGAGGAACAGCATGCTGCCCGCCACGCCGAGCAGCCCCATCACGCCGCCCATCGGAAACTTGCCCAGGAGCAGGACCCACATGATCGCGAAGGCGGCGAACGTCGACGCTGCCGGACTGGCGGTCACCACGCGCTTGGCGTGCGCGAAATCGAGCGCCGCCCAGAGTACCAACGCGGACGTGGCCAGCACGACCGCGAGCGCCAGGGTCAATGCCGCGCGATCGCCCGCGTGCGCCGTGCCTCCCGCGGCAAATGCGCGCCACGCCCCGGCGCAGGCGCGCAGTGTCAGCACGAACTGGACCACCGCGGCATACGCGAACAGCGCAGCGACAGCGTAGGTCCACGGCCCCTGTCGCCAGCCGAGAATGATGGTCACGCGCCGTCCGGCGGTCAGTTCCGCGGCGTAGCCGCCGACACACCAGGCGATGGTGCAGAACAGCGCCAGCACGGTCAACGCGCCGGCCGCCTCGAGCAGCGCCGACACCCGCGGGCTCATGCGGCTTTCGAGGATGTCGACGGTCAGTTGGCCACCGGCGGCCAGCGCATACGGCAGACAGGCCGCCACCGCCACCGAGAAGATCATCGCGACGATCTCGTTCAACGCACGGATCGGCGCCGCGAAGGCAAACCGCAGCAGCGCGTCGGTTACCGTGAGCCCGGCAACCGCGATCATCCCCAATACCCCGGCAGCCGCCAGCCAGCGGCTTGCCACCTTCGCCGCCGCTTCGGTACGTTCGAGCGGGCCGCCGGCGGCAGCGGCCCCGGCCGGCGTCATTTGCGCGCTTCTATCCTAGACAGTTCCTCGCGGAATGCCTTGAGTATTTCGGCGCCGCCGGGGGTGTCCCTCACCCAGGAATCGGTCACCGCGGACAGGGCCTTGGCGCCACGGGCGGCATCCTGCGCCGAGAGCACACCCAGGGTATGCCTGGGCAGGCCGGCTGTCCGGTTGCGCGCCTCCAGTTGCACCCGATCCCAGAAGGCACCATATTCTCGCGACAGGGCTTCGCCGGAATTCTTCTGGATCACGTCGCGCGCGCCGGCAGGCAGCTCGTCGAACGCCTTTCTTGCCATGAAGATCATTCCCGCGGAAGAGCCGAATGGCCCGTCGAGGTGGTGACTGGTCACCTCATCGAGCTTGAACGGCTGGAACGCCGTCCACTGGACCAGCGTCGCGTCGACGGTCTGCTTGGACAGGGCCTGGTACATGTCGCTTACCGACATGGACACCGGCGCGCCGCCCAGCGCGGTGACGATGTCGCTCGCCACCTTGCCGCCCGCCCGCACCTTCATGCCCCGGATGTCGTCCAGGGACTTCACCGGCTTGGTGGCATGCACCGAATACTGCGGGAACACCACCAGCGCCATCGGCACGATGTCCTTGTACTCGGCCGCCAGCTTGCCGGAGGCGTACAGGCGCCACAACGCCACGGAGGAATCCTCGGCCTTGCTGGCGATGAACGGCAGCGCGACCAGGTCGGTCAGCGGGAACTGGCCGCGCACCATCACCTGCAAGCCCCAGGCCACCTGAACGACGTTGTTCTGCACCCGGCTGTAGACGTTGGCCTGGTTGGCGAGGTTCTCGCCGAACACCGGTTCGATCCTCACGATGCCCTTGCCGGCGACGTTCACCCGCTCGGCCCAGGGCACCAGCACATCGCGCGCCAGGTGCATTGTGGGAGAACTGAGGGTGGCGAACTTCAGGACCACCTCCTGCGCCGATGCCGCGGCGGCCGCGACCAAACCGCAGGCCAGAATGGATGCCTTGATCGTCAATGATCGATTCTTCATCTCCTGCCTCCTTTGCGACGCGGGCAGGCGCGACATGCGCCATGCCGATTGAATCCCGGAAGAAGCCTGAATCGGGGTTGGTGCGAGGGTCGACGGCGCGCTATCGGCCATGTGGCGCGGCAGTCTGCGCGTGGAGACGCAGAATGTCGGACACCATCTCGGGGGTCTTGCAGCGTCCCAATCCGCATTCGGTGGCCACGCCGAAGCTTCCCAGGTACCTGCCCGCGGCTTCGATGCGCCGTCGCGCGCCGTCGACGCCGTCGGCGAGATGCAACAGCCCGAGGTAGATCTCGGTGGCCGGGTCGGCGGATAGCCCCGACAGCGGCTTGAAGAAACCGTCGTCGTCGCGACCGACCGGCACCGGCATGTGGATCCAGGCAAGCTTGTGGGCGATCGCATGCCGCAGCGCGCTGGCGAGGTCCACCATGTGACCCATGTCGCGCGGCTCGACGAAATGGCGCGCCTCCCAGTCCCCGTAGCAGAGGTGAACGCCGAGTTCGACCGCAGCGGGCACGCCGGCGCAGATTCGTGTCATGCGCGCGAGGACCTCCTCGCGCGTGCGCTCCCCCCACGGCGACTTGATGAACTGCGAACCGCCGTCCCAGAGCACCATCTCGATGCACACATCCCACTGCAAGGCGAGGTCGGCGTGCGGGATCTCGGCGAACAGCGATTGCAGCTCTGCCATCATGGCCGCTTCGTAGGCCGGTTCCACGGCCGCGAAGGCGCCGGCAGAGACGAAGGGGAACACGCATGCGAACGGCGTCGGCAGGCAAACCTGGAAACGGCAATCGGCTGGCAGCTTGCCCGCCTGGCGGGCGCGCAGGAAATCCACGTACGAGGCGCGCGCCTCGCGCGCATAGCCGAGTTCCCCGAAACGCACGTCGGCAGCGGCGACGCCAGGCGCCAGCGCAAGCCGGCGAAAACCGGTCGACGCGTTGGCCGGCTCGTTCTCGTCGACCTGCAGGTAGGGGCTGGCGCGCAGCAGCGGGTACTGCCAGGAGATCCACAGGTTGCGGCCGCCCGGTTCGCCGTCGGGGATGCGCTTCAGGCGAGCGCCCAGCAACTCGCCAGCCGTGCGAAACAGCACGGGCGGCGAAGCCAGTGCGACGCTGCCGACCAGGTGAGCTCCGTGTGGTTCGACCCTGCCTGCGCCCATTGCCCGCCTCCGCAATCTGCCCGCCTTGAACGCGGTTGGCGGCGGAGTATTCCCCATGCGAGGAATTTAGTCAATCCTGCAGTCGCACAATCGGGCAGGCGCGCCGGCATCGGCCGGGCGACCGGCTCGATCGGCGTAAACTCCAGCCTCGATCCTTCGCCCCTCCGAAAGAGCATCGCCCATGGACAGCGTCGACCTCAACGTCCTCAAATCCGTGCTCGCCTGGCGCCGCGCCGGGCAGAGCGTCAACCTGGTCACGGTGATCGAAACCTGGGGCAGCGCGCCGCGCCCGCCCGGCGCGCTGCTGGCGATCCGCGGCGACGGGCAGATCGTCGGCAGCGTCTCCGGCGGCTGCGTCGAGGACGACCTGATCGAGCGCTGCCGCAACGCCCCGCTGCTCGACCGGCCGCAGGTGGTGAGCTACGGCGTCACCACCGAGGAGGCGGCGCGCTTCGGCCTGCCGTGCGGCGGCGCGCTCAAGCTGGTGCAGGAGCCGGTGACCGACACCGCCTGGGTCGAGGACATCCTCGGCCGCGCCGAACGCCACGAGCTCGCGCTGCGCTCGGTCGACATCGAGACCGGCCGCGTCACCATCGGACCCGCGTCGCGCGCCGACAAGACCGCCTTCGACGGCCGCGTGCTCAAGGTGATCTACGGCCCGCTGTGGCGCATGCTGATCATCGGCGCCGGACAGCTCTCGCGCTACCTCGCCGAGATGGCGCAGGCGCTCGACTACCAGGTGATCGTGTGCGACCCGCGCGAGGAGTACCGCGCCGACTGGAACGTCCCCGGCGCCGAACTGGTGACCGGCATGCCCGACGACGTCGTGGTGCAGCTCAATCTCGACGCCCACAGCGCGGTGGTCGCGGTCACGCACGATCCCAAGCTCGACGACATGGCGCTGCTCGAGGCGCTGAAGTCGCCGGCGTTCTACGTCGGCGCGCTGGGCTCGCGCGTGAACACCGCCAAGCGCAAGGCGCGCCTGAAGGAATTCGACCTGTCGGATGCCGAGATCGACCGCCTGCACGGGCCGATCGGGCTGCGCATCGGCAGCCGCACGCCGCCGGAGATCGCCGTGTCGATCCTCGCCGAGGTCACCGCGGTGAAGAACCGCTTTCCGCTCGCGAAGGTGTCGGACAAGGCGACCGGCAATTTCGAGGCGCAGGCGGGCTGAACCCCGATGGCGGCGCCGGTCCGCGGCATCCTGCTGGCCGCCGGCGCGTCGCGGCGCTTCGGCGCCAACAAGCTGCTGCACACGATCGACGGCATGCCGATCGCCTGCCGGGCCGGCGCGTCGCTCGCCGCCGCGCTGCCCGGCGCCCTCGCGGTGACCCGGAGCGGCAGCCCGCTCGCGCCGATGCTGGCCGACCTCGGCCTGACCGTCGTCGCGTGCCCGCGCGCCGACGACGGCATGGGCGCGAGCCTGGCCTGCGCGGTCGCGGCGGCAGGCGACGCCGCGGGCTGGGTGGTCGCGCTCGCCGACATGCCGTTCATCCTGCCGGCAAGCCATGCCCGGGTTGCGCGCGCGCTGGCCGCCGGTGCGGACCTGGTCGCCGCCGCCCATCGCGGGGTGCGCGGCCACCCGGTGGGCATCGGCGCGCGCTTTCGCGACGCGCTCCTCGCGCTCGAGGGCGACGCGGGCGCGCGCCACATCGTGCGCGAGCACGCGGCGCTCCTGCGCCTGGTCGAGTGCGACGACCCCGGCGTCCTGCGCGACATCGACACCCCGGCCGATCTGCGCTGACGGCGCGCGGCTTTGGCACAATCCGGTGCCATGACCCCGCCCGCCCCCCTGCACTACCGCATCGCGCCGTCCCATCCTGGCGCCCACCTCTTCGAGGTCAGCCTCACCATTCCCGCGCCGGCGCCGGCCGGCCAGCGCGTGGCCCTGCCGGCATGGATCCCCGGCAGCTACATGATCCGCGAGTTCTCGCGCAACATCGTGCGCATCGCCGCGACCAGCCGCGGCCGGCCGGTCGCGCTCGAGAAACTCGACAAGCACACCTGGGCGGCGGCGCCCTGCGACGGGCCGCTCGTGGTGACCTGCGAGATCTATGCATGGGATCTGTCGGTGCGCGCCGCGCACCTCGATGAATCCCATGGGTTCTTCAACGGCACCAGCGTGTTCCTGCGCGCGCTCGGCCATGAGGACGCGCCCCACGAGGTCGAGATCGTCGCGCCGCGCGGACGCGCCTATGCGGGCTGGCGCGTCGCCACCGCGCTGCCGCGCGCGCGCGGCACGGCGGCGCACGGCTTCGGCCTGTACCGCGCCGCCGGCTATGACGAACTGGTCGATCATCCGGTGGAGATGGGGACGTTCTCGCTGGTGGGCTTTCGCGCCTGTGGGGTCGCCCACGAGGTCGCGATCACGGGCCGCCACGACTGCGACCTGCGCCGCCTCGCGGCCGACCTGAAGAAGATCTGCGAGGCCCAGATCCGTTTCTTCCACGGCCGCCGCGCGGGTCCCGCGCAGGTGCCGTTCGCGCGCTACGTGTTCCAGGTGATGGCGGTCGGCGACGGCTACGGCGGCCTCGAGCATCGCGCCTCCACGGCGCTGATCTGCAGCCGCAACGACCTGCCGCACGCCGGCATGGCCGGCATGCCGGAAGGCTACCGCAGCTTCCTCGGCCTGTGCAGCCACGAGTACTTCCACACCTGGAACGTCAAGCGCATCAAGCCGGCGGCATTCGCGCCCTACGACCTCACGCGCGAGAACTACACGCGGCTCCTGTGGGCGTTCGAGGGGTTCACCTCGTACTACGACGACCTGTTCCTGAAGCGCGCCGGGCTGATCGACGAGGCCGCGTACCTGGGCCTCCTCGCCAAGACCGTCCAGGGCGTGCTGCGCGGTGCCGGCCGGCTCAAGCAGTCGGTGGCCGAGTCGAGTTTCGACGCGTGGACCAAGTACTATCGCCAGGACGAGAACGCGCCGAACGCGATCGTCAGCTACTACACCAAGGGTTCGCTGGTCGCGCTGTGCCTCGACCTGCTGCTGCGTCAGCGCACCGGCGGCGCGCGCTCGCTCGACGACGTGATGCATCTGCTGTGGCGCGACTACGGCGCGTCGTTCGAGCAGCGCGGCGCCGGCGTCCCGGAGGACGGCCTGCTGCGCGCGGCCATCGCGGTCGCCCCGGCGCACCGGCGCGCGCTGCAGCGCTTCTTCGCGAGCGCGGTCGACGGCACCGCCGACCTGCCGCTGAAGCCGCTGCTCGCCGCGTTCGGCATCGACCTTCAGGTGCGGCGCGGCGCCAGGCCGGCGCTCGGCGCGCGCACCGCGGCCGCGCCCGACGGCGTGCGCCTCACCCATGTGCTCGACGGCGGCGGCGCGCAGGCGGCCGGCCTGTCCGCCGGCGACGTGGTGATCGCCGTCGACGGCATCAAGGTGGGCAACGGGTCGCTCGACGGCCTCCTGGCGCGGCGCGCGCGCGGCGCCACCGTCCAGGTGCACGCATTCCGGCGTGACGAACTCATCGTGCGCGACGTGCGCCTCGGGACCTCGGAGACGACCGTCGAAGTCGTCCCGGCGCCGCGCCAGGCCGCCGCGGCACAGCGCCTGCGGCGCGCCTGGCTCGCCGCCTGAGCGGGCCGCGCCTATCCGAACAGCTGCGCGAGCGCCTCGCCCGGGCTGGGCGCGCGCATGAACGCCTCGCCGACCAGGAAGGCGCCCACGCCCCGGCCGCGCATCAGCGCGACGTCGTCGCGGCCGAGGATGCCGGACTCCGTGACCACGAGCTTGCCCGCGGGAATGCGCGGCAGCAGGTCCAGGGTGGTCGACAGGCGGGTCTCGAAGGTGCGCAGATTGCGGTTGTTGATGCCGAGCAGCGGGGTCTTGAGCTCGAGCGCGACCGCGAGTTCGTCGCCGTCGTGCACCTCGACCAGCACCGCCATTCCCAGTTCCAGCGCCAGCGACTCGAGCGCGGCCAGGCGCTCGGGCGCGAGTGCCGCGACGATCAGCAGGATGCAGTCGGCGCCGGCGGCGCGCGCCTCGACGACCTGGTACGGGTCGACCATGAAGTCCTTGCGCAGGCAGGGCAGCGCGCAGGCGGCGCGCGCCTCGCGCAGGTAGTCGAGCGAACCCTGGAAATAGTCGACGTCGGTGAGCACCGACAGGCACGCCGCGCCGTGCGCCGCATAGTCGCGCGCGATCGCGGCCGGCGCGAAGTCCGCGCGCAGCACGCCTTTCGACGGGCTCGCCTTCTTCACCTCGGCGATGACGGCGGCGCCGCCGGCGGCGATCTTCGCGCGCAGGGCCGCTTCGAAGTCGCGCGGCGGCGGCGCGGCGGCGGCCGCACGGCGGAGCGCCGCCTCGTCGACGCGCGCGCGCGCGGCGGCGATCTCGCGCGCCTTGGTGGCGAGGATGCGGGCGAGGATGTCGGACATCGGCGGCGTCCCCGGGCTACTGCGCGAACCTGCGCGTGAAGGCGACGAACTGGTCGAGCCGGGCGCGGGCGGCGCCGCTTGCGATGGTCTCGCGCGCCAGGGCGATGCCCGCCGCGACGGACGGCGCCACGTTCGCCGCGTAGAGCGCGGTCCCGGCGTTGAGGATGACGATCTCGCGCGGCGTGCCTTCGCGGTTCTCCAGGGCCTCGAGCAGCATCGCCTTGGACTCGGCGGCATCGGCCACCTTGAGCCCGCGGTTCGACACCATCGACAGCCCGAAGTCCTCCGGATGGATCTCGTACTCCGTGACCTCGCCGTCCTTGAGCTCTCCCACCAGCGTGGCCGCCCCGAGCGACACCTCGTCGATGCCGTCCTTGCCGTAGACCACCAGCGCATGGCGCGCCCCGAGGCGCTGCAGCACGCGCGACTGGATGCCGACCAGGTCCGGATGGAACACGCCCATCAGGATGTTGGGCGCACCGGCCGGGTTGGTGAGCGGTCCGAGGATGTTGAAGATCGTGCGCACGCCCATCTCGCGGCGGATCGGCGCGACGTTCTTCATCGCCGGATGGTGATTCGGCGCGAACATGAAGCCGATGCCGGTCGCCGCGATGCACTCGGCGATCTGCGGCGGGGACAGCATGATGTTGGCGCCCAGCGCCTCGAGCACGTCGGCGCTGCCGGATTTCGACGAGACGCCGCGGTTGCCGTGCTTGGCGATGCGCGCGCCGGCCGCCGCCGCGACGAACATCGACGCGGTGGAGATGTTGAACGTATGCGAGCCGTCGCCGCCGGTGCCGACGATGTCGACGAAGTTGGCGTCGTCGGCGACATGGACCTTGTTGGCGAATTCGCGCATGACCTCGGCGGCCGCGGTGATCTCGCCGATGGTCTCCTTCTTCACGCGCAGCCCGGTGATGATGGCCGCGGCCATCACCGGGGAGATCTCGCCCTTCATGATCATGCGCATCAGCGCGAGCATCTCGTCGTGGAAGATCTCGCGGTGCTCGATGGTGCGTTGCAGGGCTTCCTGCGGGGTGATGGCGGGCATGGGGTGCTCCTTAGCGCTCGAGAAAGTTGCCGAGCATGCGGTGGCCGTGCTCGGTCAGGATCGATTCGGGGTGGAACTGTACGCCTTCGACGTCGAGCTCCCGGTGCCTGAGCCCCATGATCTCGCCGTCCTCGGTCCAGGCGGTGACCTCGAGGGCGGCCGGCAGCGAGGCACGCTCCACTGCCAGCGAGTGATAGCGCGTCGCGATGAAGGGTGACGGCAGGCCGGCGAACACGCCGGTGCCGGTGTGCGAGACCGGCAAGGTCTTGCCGTGCATCAGCTCGCGCGCGTGCACCACCTTGCCGCCAAACGCCTGCCCGATCGCCTGGTGGCCGAGGCAGACCCCGAGCATGGGAATGCGGCCGGCGAAGGCGGTGATCGCCGCGAGCGAAACGCCGGCCTCGTTGGGCGAGCACGGGCCGGGCGAGATCACGATCTTGGCCGGCGCGAGCGCGGCGATCTCGGCGACCGTCACCTCGTCGTTGCGCACGACCTTCACTTCCGCGCCGAGCTCGCCCAGGTACTGCACCAGGTTGTAGGTGAACGAGTCGTAGTTGTCGATCATCAGGATCATGGCGGCCCCCTCACGCGACGTGCGTGTCGAGGCCGGCGGCCGCCACTTCCGCCGCGCGCAGCACCGCCTGCGCCTTGATCCGGGTCTCGTTCCATTCCGCCTCCGGCACCGAGTCGGCGACGATGCCGGCGGCCGCCTGCACGTGCAGCCGGCCGTCCTTGATGATGCCGGTGCGGATGGTGATGGCCACGTCCATGTCGCCGTGGAAGCCGATGTAGCCGGCGGCGCCGCCGTACAGGCCGCGCCTGACCGGCTCCTGTTCCTCGATGATCTCCATCGCGCGCACCTTCGGCGCGCCGGTCAGGGTGCCGGCCGGGAACGAGGCCTTGAACACGTCGAGCGCGTCGAGACCGTCCTGAAGGCGCCCTTCGACCGAGGAGACGATGTGCATGACGTGCGAGTAGCGCTCGATCACCATCGTGTCCGTGACCTTGACGCTGCCGGTCACGGCGATGCGGCCGATGTCGTTGCGCGCCAGGTCGATCAGCATGACGTGCTCGGCGCGCTCCTTGGGATCGGCGAGCAGTTCCGCGGCCAGCGCGCGGTCCTCCTCCGGGGTCGCGCCGCGCCGCCGCGTGCCGGCCAGCGGGCGGATCGTGACGCGCTTCGCGCCCGCGGCGGCGCCGGCCTCGGGCTCGACGCGCACCAGGATCTCCGGCGAGGCGCTGACGATGGCCAGGTCGCGCAGGTTGAAGAAGAACATGTACGGCGACGGATTGAGGGTCCGCAGGGCCCGATACAGCGCGAGCGGCGGCGAGGTGAACTCGCGCGTCAGGCGCTGGCCGATCTGCACCTGCATGCAGTCGCCGTCGACGATGTACTGCTTGCAGCGCGCCACCGCCGCCAGGAAGCTGGCCTCGCCGATGTTCGAGCGCGCCTCGTCGGCGGCCGAGGGCCCGTGGTCGGGCACCGCGAGCGGGCGGCGCAGCCCGTCGAGCAGCGCCTTCAGGCGCTCGCGGCCGTAGTCGTAGGACGACGGGTTGCGCGGGTCGACGTAGACCACGAGGAACAGCTTGCCGGCGAGGTTGTCGACGATCGCCACCTCCTCGCTCTGCAGCAGCACGACGTCGGGGGCGCCGATGGTGTCGGGCTTCTCGCCGCGCGCGCGGATGAAGCGGTCGAGCCGCGGCTCGACGTAGCGCACGCAGTCGTAGCCGAACGCGCCGACCAGCCCGCCGGTGAAGCGCGGCAGACCCTCGAGCGGCGCGACGCGGAAGCGCTTCAGGTAGTCGCGCACGAAGTCGATCGGGTTGACGTCGGCATGCGCCTCGGCGACCACTTCGCCGGTCATGACCGAGACCTCGCGGCCGCGCGCGACGATGCGCGTGCCGCACGGCAGGCCGATGAACGAGTAGCGCCCGAAACGCTCGCCGCCGACGACGGACTCGAGCAGGTAGGAATACGGCGCGTCGGCGAGCTTCATGTAGATCGACAGCGGCGTGTCGAGGTCGGCGAAGGTCTCCAGCACCAGCGGGATGCGGTTGTAGCCCTGCTGGGCGAGGGCGTTGAAGCGGTCGCGCGGGATGATGCCGCGCGCGAACGGCGAGGAAACGGAAGGAGAGGCCATGGGTCACCCGGAACGGAAAGACTGCATCGAAGGCCGCGCAGCGCGCGGACGGGAGGCCGCGCGCACGCGCGGCCAGGCGGTGGCGCTAGCTACGCCAGGGCCAGGCTCCCGGAGCGGCGCTCCACACGCGATGCAATTCGGGCAGGGTCATGTCGGTTCGGATTCAGCGAAGCGCCGGACGCAGACGCGCCGCCGCTTCCTCGAGCGACGAAACTATACCATCGCAATCCAGGCCATGCACCGGCTCACCCTCGTTGTAGCCGTAGGGCACCAGCCAGACACGGCAGCCGGCGGCGCGGGCGGCGGCGCTGTCATTGCCCGAATCGCCGATCATCAGCATGCTTGAAACCGTTGTGCCCCAATGGTTGGCGGCATGGACGAGCATGTCCGCATGGGGCTTTTTGCGCGGCGTCGTGTCGCCGCTCACGACGAGGCTGAAGTAGTGCGCCATGTTGCATCGCGCCAACAGGGGCTCGCTGAAGGCGGCGAGCTTGTTGGTGCAGACACCCAGCGCCAGCCCCATCGCGCGCATCGCCGCGAGTCCCTCGAGGACGCCCGGATACGGCCGCGCGTGGGTGCCGTTGACCGCCGCGTAGTGGCGCACGTAGGCCGCGCGCACGGCGGAAAAGCGCGCCTCGTCGCCATCGCTGCCGAGGTGCGCGAGGCAGCGCCTGACCAGCGTGTCGATGCCCTTGCCGACGAAGCGCTCGATCACCGGAAGCCCGATCGCCGGCAGCCCGAACTCCGCGAGCGCGCGATTGGCCGCCTCGGCCAGATCGGGCGCGGTGTGCAGGAGGGTGCCGTCCAGGTCGAGCAGGACGGCGCGGACCGCCGCTGCGGCCACCCCTAGAACCGGAAGAACACGGTGAACATCAGCTTGGTATCGCCGCGCCGGGTCCCGACCACCGTGCCGGTCGAACCGATGCCGTTGGCCACGTAGGCGAAGTCGGCGGTGAGGTCGATCGTGCGCCCGTGGTTCCAGCGCGCGCCGACGCCCACCGACGAGGCGGTGTCGTAGCTGACGTTGTTGCCGGCGACCACCGTGTTGCCGAGCAGGCGCGCGTAGCCGTGGTCGAAGAACACCACCGGCCGCAGGGTGCCGGACAGCGGCGGGCCGCTTGCCTCGAGCGTGAGGGTATGGCCGTTGTCCCCGGTGAACTCGCGCTCGCGCAGGCCGCGCACCGTCGTCGTGCCGCCGATGCCGAACTGCTCGCCGGGAATCATCAGGTGGTCGGTGTGCTGGCCGCGCAGGCGCGCCCCCAGGTTCCAGGTGCCGAGCGCGTAGCTGGCGTCGATGCCGTAGCGGAACGCGCTCCAGCGCACCGGCGCGCCGCCGCGCACCGCCGCATAGGCGACCTCGGTGTTGGCGCTGCCGCCGGCCAGGTTGGTCGCGAACTCGCCATACGCGCCGATGCCGCCCCAGAGCTGGTCGTAGCGCGCGGTGTAGCGCAGCGACAGCGGCCGGCTGCGCGCCGGCGTCAGCGGCAGCGCGACCCCGGCCAGCCCGACGTTGCTCTCGAAGTACTTGTCGTCGACCGCCATCGCGAGGTTGTGGGTGATCTCGCCCCACTTCGGCAGCGCATGGGTCAGGCGCGCGCCGACGAATTCGCCGCGGCCGCTGACGTTGAACGACGTCGTGCCCAGGCCGATGGCCCCGGTGTCGACGTCCGAGCGCGTGTAATAGGCCTGCAGGCTGGTGCCGCCGCCGTAGAACGGCAGCCAGTAGAACAGCCCGTACTGCTTGACCTTCTCCGGCTGCTCGAGCGAGGTCGTGTAGGAGCCGGTGAGCACGTGGTCGAGGTCGAACAGATTCGCATGCTGGACGCCGAAGGTGAGCCGGGTGTAGCCGGTCCCCTTGTTGATGACGTCGTAGCGGTCGCCGGTGTGGCTGCTGATGCTGATGAACGGCTGCAGCGGCACGCTGTCGCGCACCCGGATCTCCGCGTCGAGCGCGTCGGCCTTGGCGCTCTCCTTGAGCACGATCGACACGCGCTTGCTGGGATGGTCGTTGGCCAGGCCGAGGTCGCGCGAGATCGCGCGCACGTCCGGCGTGCCGCCGGCCGCGAGGGACGGCAGGCTGCGCGCGATGTTGGCCGCGGAAAAGTGGCTGTTGCCGGTCACCGTCACCTGGGCGAGCGGAAAGCGCAGGATCTCCAGCCGCACCACGCCGCCGGCGGGCTTCTGCGCCGGCACGATCACCCGGTGGAACGAATAGCCGGCATCGCGCAGCCGCGCCTCGAGGGCGGCGGCGGCGGCCTCCAGGGTGCCGAGCGACTTGTGCACGCCCAGGTGCGGCGCGAGCGCGGCATCCGTGGCCGCACCGGCGATCGGGTTCTCGCCGACGATCTCGAAGCGCTTGACCTCGAGCAGGATGTCGGCGGCCTGGGCGCGCGCCGGCGCCGCCGGCACGGTCGCGGCCAGCGCCACGCACAGCGCGGGCATGAGCGCCAGCACGCGGCGGGACGGGCGCGCCGCACGCGGGGAAGACGTCGTTGTCATTGCAGCAGGCATTGATCGCTCGCCGAGAGGCGGCCGGGCCCGACCAGTTCGATCAGGCGCAGCGGCCGCAACTCCGCATTATCGGGCAACGGGAACGGATCGTTGAACAGGAACCCGGGAATCGGGTCGATGCGCACCGCCACGCGGCTGCCATCCGCCAGGAAGCCGGCCTCGAACGCCCCGAGATCGAGCCCGTCGAGATTGACGAAGCCGCTGCGCACGAGCAGGTACAGGCCGGCGATCGCCTCGTCGAGCCGGCGCGCCGCGAACAGGCTGTCGAAATCGACGTCGACGCGGTCGGGGCGCAGGGTCTCGTCGAGGAAGCTCGGCGGAATCTCGGCGACCAGCTGCAGGACGCCGCGTTCGCGGCTGGAAACGCCGAACTGGCCGCGCAGCACCACGAGTTCGCGGCCGTCGATCTCGAACGCCGCACTGCCGTCCCAGGTGTAGAGCTGCACGTCCTCGCCGGCAATCCGCAGGTCGATGCCGGTGCCGCGGATGCCGACGGTCGCCGTCGGCGTGACGAAGCGGACGCGGTCGCGATTGGTGCGCGCGATCAGGCCGGTGAACGCGCGCACTCCGCCGGTGACCAGGCGCACGACGAAGTTGCCGTCGGCCGGCGACGCGCCCATGCGCACGTTCTCGAGACGAAAGTCGGTGCGCTCGATCAGGGTCACCTTGGTCTGGTCGCGAAACGCCAGTACCGCCTGGGAGTCGGCGCCGGTGCGCACCGCCTCGCCGTTGTAGACCGCCGCGCCGCGCGCCAGCGGCCGCACCGCGCCGTCGGGCGCGACCGCGGTGGCCGCGCCGTTCAGCACGACGACGCGCGCGGCCACCGGATCGGGCCGCTGCTGCGGCGGCGCCGGCTGGGCGAACTGCGCCTCGCGTGCGCATTCGGGGCCGCAGAGGCGGGCGTCGAACTCCGTGCCGCGGATGCCGACGGTCGCCGTCGGCGTCGTCAGGCGCGCCGCGGTCGGCCGCGTCTTGCTGATCAGCCCGGTGAACGCGCGCAGGCCGCCGCGCAGCAGGCTCATCGCCAGGTTCTCGCGGCCGGGCGTCTGGTCGAGCGCATTGACCGCGAACGCGGTATTGGGCCGCAGCGTCAGCTTGGTGCCGTCGGCCAGCCCCAGCACGGCGTAGCCGCGTTCGCTGGTCTGCACCACCTCGCCGGTCGCGATGGCGTCGCCGCGCCCGATGAAGCGCGGCTCGCCGCCCGGCCGCTGGGCGCTCGCGACGCCTTGGACGTAGGTGACCTGACCGACCGGCTGCGCCGCCGCCGGCGTGCCGACGAACGCTGCCAGGATTCCTGCGAGTGCCGACGCCCGGGCGATCGATTGCAGCATGCTCATGGCCCCTCCTAGCGGCATACCGGCAACAGCCGCCCGAGGCGGGTCTCGGGTTCCTCCCCGCCTTCGCCCAGGAACCCATAGCGGAACTGCAGGGTCAGCACGCTGCCGTCGATCGGCGAGGTGAACGAGAGGTCCGGCGGTGGCGCCCCGCCGGTGGCAGCGACGATGGTATCGAGCGGCACGGTGATCGGACTGTAATACACCCCGACGTCCGTCGAGCCGTTGACGAACGGATTGTTCACGCTCGGGATCGCGGTGAACGGCGCGACCCCTGCGCTGCAGGTGAAGCCCGAGCCGCAGGCGAGGAAGGTCTCGGCGGTGCCGCCATTGGCGCCGATGATGGCGTCGGCGTTGGTGCCGGCCCCCCCGGTCAGCGTGAAGCCGCCGCTGGTGCCGATGCGCTGCACGTCCCCGGCGCTCGTGATCTGGCCGAACGCATTGGCACCGCTGCCGCCGGCCACCGCGATGCTGCCGGCGCCCCCGGAGGTCACCAGGATGGTCTGGTCGCCGGTGCCGACGATGCCGGCGACGGTGCCCGGACCGGCGCCGCCGGTCACATTGATGGTGCCGTTGGACAGGATGGTCTGGGTCACCGGGTCGATCAGCGCGGTGCCCCCGGCCCCGCCGGTGACCGTGATGCCCGCCGTCGGCGTCGACGAGGAGCTCACCAGGCTCACGTTCTGGATGCCCGAGACGTCGATCTTGGCGTTGGCACCGGCGGCTGCGCCGCCGAGCACGCTGATCGAGCGCGCGAACACGTCCTGGTTGACGGCGACGATGCGCGAGGTGCCGGTCGCCGCCGCATTGCCGACGGTGATGCGGCCGTCGCGGCCCGCCTGCATGAGCTCGGGGTAATCGATCTGCAGCAGCTGGTGGCTTCCAGAAGAAAGCGTGGCGCTGCCGCCGCCGATCGCGGCCACCCGCAGGCTGCCCACACCGCTGCCGGTGCCATTGGTGGTGCGCACCCACTGGTTGCCGGAGGCGGTGATCGCTGCCGTCCCGCTGGCGCTGGTGTTGATGTCGACGAACTGGCCGAGGATGGTCTGCGTCCCGGCGCTGGCCGCGATGCGCGCGGTGCCGCCACTGCCGCCGGCGACCTGCACGCGCACGCCGCCATTGGCGCTGCCCCCGCTGGCCGCCTGGCCGGCATCGGCAGTGCTGGCGGAATTGCCGCGCACGGTCTGGGTGCCCGCCGCGGCCACGATCTCCGCCGTTCCCGACCCGCCGGTGACCTGCACCGTCACCACCCCCGAACTGCCGACGGTCTGGTCGCCGGGCGCGTAGATGCCGACCCGGCCGGGCGCGTGCTGGTTGTTGACGTTGATCGAGCTCGAGGTGATGGTCTGGCCGCCGCTGCCCTGGTGCTCGATGCTGGCGAACGTCGTGCCGCCGTTGTTGGCCCCTGCGCTGGTGGTCACGGTGATCGCGCCGGCGCTGATGGTCTGGCCGCTCCCCTGCGTCGCGATCAGCGCGCGCCCGTAGTCGGCACCGCTGCGCACGGTGAGGCTGCCGGTGCTGAGCGACTGGGATCCGCTCGCATTGACGATGCTCGCCATCGCGTCGCCGGCGGCGGTGCCGGTGCCGCCGGCGACGGTCGTGTTGCCGGCATTGACCGACTGGCCGGTCGCCGCCTTCAGGCTGGCATCGGCGCCGCGATTGGTGCCCGCGGTGATCGTCAGGGTGCCGAAGCTCACGCTCTGCGAGGTTGCCGACTCGATGATCGCCTTGGCGAGTTGCCCGCTACCGCCGGTGAGGGTGGTGGTGTTGGCCGAGAGGGACTGCGATCCGCTGACCGCGCTGGTGAAGATGCGGGCCGACGCATTGTCGCCGGCCCCGGCCAGCATCGTCAGGTTGCCCAGCGACACGGTCTGCTGGTTGACGGCGGTGATCTCGGCGCTCGAGCCGGGTCCGACGCCGGCGATGAGGCTCGTGGGGCTCGAAGACACGTTCTGCGACCCGCCGGAGGAGATCCTCGCGACCGCCGTATTCGCGCCGGCGGTGCCGCCGGCGGTAAGCGCGAGCGACGACGGATCGACGATCTGCAGGAAACCCATCGACGACGGACGGTTGCTCTCCGTGCCGACTGCCTCGATGGTGGCGTCGGCGCCGTTGCCGGTGCCGGCCGTGAGCGTGGTCGCGCCGGTGCGCACGTCGTGGGCGAGCGCACGGATGCGCGCGAATGCCCCCGCGGCCGCGCTGCCGGTCATCGTGAGGCTGGTATTCGCGGCGATGCGTTGCGAGCCCGAGGAGGAAATCTCCGCGTAGGCGCCGGCGCCGCCACCGGCGGCGAGGGTGATGGTGTCGATCACATCGCCGCTGCAGCAGTCGAACGTGTTGCTGTAGCCGACGATCTGCGGGCCACCCGACACGCTGGTGCCGCTGCTGGTGGTGGCGTCGGTGTTGATGCGCGCATAGGCACCGGAACCGCTGCCGCCCAGCACGCCGAGCGTGACCACCGGCTTGATGAACTGCCGGCCCGCGGCATTGACGAGCGCGAAGGAGTCGCCCCCCGCGCCGCCCTGCACGGTCAGGCTGTCGGTCGGATTGGAGCAGCAGAAATCGTCACCGAATTCCTGGTTGCCGGTGCCGCTGTTGGCAACGGTGACCGAACCGCGGTCGCCGGCCCCGCCGGTCAGGCTGATCGCGGCGCCGGCATCGAGACGCTGGGTGTTGCTGCCCGCCTTGGTGACGGACACCGACGCATCGGCATTCGCGCCAAGGGTCCCGCCACCGGAAATTGCGATATTGCCGTCTGCATAGAACGTCTGGCTGCCCGTGCCGCTCGCCGCAACCGTCACGCTCGACGCATTGCCGGTGCCGGCGGCCAGGGTGATGTTGCCGCCCCCCGACGCGGTGAACGACTGGCTGCCGCTGCCGTTGAGGCTGACCGCCACCGAGGCGTTGTCGCCGCCCCCGCCGAGCAGATCGATGTGCCGGCTCGCCGAAAAGCTCTGGCTGCCGGTCCCCGCCACCGTGACCGCATCGCCGGTCCCTGCGCCGCCGAGCAGGCGGATGTCGCGGCCGACGAACAGGTGATTGACCGCGCTCGCGCTGATGCTGCCGGCCTGCGCCTGGAACACCGTGTCGCCGTTGGCGCGGAACTGCTGGGTGGCGCCGGCGGTGAGTGTTGCCGCGCCGGTGACGCTGAGGTTGCCGGTGGCGACGAACTCCTGCGAACCCGCGCTGGTCACGATCACCGGCGCGCCGGTGCCGTCGAAATCCAGGTTGCCCGAGGTGAACAGCGTCAGGCCGTCGGCGGCGATCGCGCTCGCGCCGGTGCCGACCACCCGCAGGTTGCCGTTGGTGACCGACATGCCCAGCGTCGCCAGCGGTGTGGCCGAGGAGACCGTGGTGATGTCGACCGCAGCGCCGTTGCGCGCAAAGCCGAACGACTGGCCCGGCGCCGCCAGCGTGACCGGGCCGACGCCGTCGCCCCGCGTGGTGACGGCCAGGTTGGTCAGCGCCGTGTCGGAGGCCACGGTGAACCCGTTGTCGGCCGTCAGGGACACGATACGGGTGCCGGTGAGGCTGGCGAACACGTCGCCGCCGACGCCGGAGCGGCGGGCCGTGAGGTCGACCGAATCCGCGCTGATCGCCAGATGCGTGCCGGTGGAGCCGATGTCACCCGCCGTGGCTTCGGCGCGGACCGCCGTGCTCGCGGGCGAGCCCGCATAGGTCGAGGTGATGCTCCCCGACCCGCCGATGCTGCGGCCGGCCAGGATCACCTGACCGGAACCGGCGTCGAGTGCCGCGTCGATGGTCAGCGCCTGGCCGGCCGATGCGCTGATCTGGCCGCCGCTGCCGGCATCGGTCGTGTCGATGTTCCCGGCGGTGACGTTGCCGTTGGTCGAATCGAGAATCACCGAGCCGCCCTTGGACGCGATGCCCAGGCCGGTGATGCCGGCATTGGCGCCGCCGCTGTTCTGGTAGCGGAACGACATCGGTGCGCCGCTGCTTGTCGTCGCCGCGACCTGGGCGCCGCTCGAACCGTCATAGGAGACCGCCACCGACTGGCCGCCCGAGTAGCCCGTCAGGCTGAACCCCTGGGTCGCGTCGCTTTGCGAGATGTCGACGCTGGTCAGCAGCGGGATCGGGTTGGCGCCGTCGGTGCGGTCGATCGCGACCGCGCCACCGGTGGTCACGGTCAGGCTGGTGGTGCCGCGCACCGTGAGCGGATCGACCAGCGTGGTCGGTCCCTCGATCAGCGACCCGGCCGAATCCGCGTTCAGGGTCACGGTGGCCGCGGTGATGCCGCCGCCGCTGCCCGTCGCCAGGGTCTGTCGAATCCCCGCCGGCGCGTTGACCGTCACCCCGCCGGTCGGTCCGGCGCTGATGCTCGCGAACTGGAACGGCGTGGCGGTATTCGTGTTCCCGGCACGCAATTCCAGGAACGAGCCGTCCGCGGCGCTGACCACCCCGTTGCCACCGTTGATGGTGAGCAGGTTGCCGCTGTTCAGGCGCATCGGGGAGAACTGGCTGCCGCCGAGGCCGATGGTGACGTTGCCGCCGATGGTCAGGTTGCCGGTCGATGCAATGTTCAAGTCGCTGCTGCTGGCCGCGTCCAGGGTCAGCGCGCCGGCGATGTTGACCGTGGAGCCGTCCATCACTACCCGCGTGCCGGGCAGGATGCTGCCGATCGCCCCCGTGGCGATGGCGGGGCGCGTGGTGCAGCAATGCCCGGCGATACTGATGTCGTTCGCGTCGATGGCGCCGGTGGTGACGCTGACATCGGCATTGAGGTTGACGCTGCCCGGAAAGGTGGTGGCGGCGCTGCCGTTGAGCCGCCCGGTGGCGATCGTGCCGACACCATAGGCATCCATGGTGATCGAGTTCGCGTCGACCGCTCCGGTGGCGATCGCGCCGTTGCTGGTGTACAGATAGACCGAACCGGCGCCCGGATTGGCGGCGTTGATCGTCCCGGTGCCGCCCCCGACGCTGATGTTGGCATCGGAATAGATGGTCGTGGAACCCGATTCGATGGCGCCGGTCGTCACGGATCCGCCAATGCCGGTGGTATTGGTGTTGAGGAACACGCTGCCTGCCGGCGCGAGCGCGGTGCCGATCGCCCCGCTGGCGATGCCGCCGCTGTACGAGGTGAAGCTGACGTTGCCGACCGCGAGATTGCCGGCCGTGATGCCATGCCGCGCGGTCGCGCTGAACGAGCCGAAGCCGGTCGGATCGGTGACGTTGCCCATCGATACGGTGTTGGGCGCACAGACAAAGCTGAAATTGATCGTCTCGCATGCACCGTTCGAGAACACCGGCGAGAACACCTGGCTGTTCGAGTGCGAAACCGACATGCTGCCCGCGGTGACATCGGCGAGCGACACGTTGTTGTCCGCATTGAGTGTCAGGGAGCCGCTGCCCAGGTTCAGCAGTGACGCCGGTACCTGGGTGATGTTGCCGCTGACCAGCTGATTCGTCCTGATCTGGAGATTGCCGTTGCTCAGCGAGAAATCGATGTTGTTCAGCGTGATGTTGCCGGCAGTGGAGTTGAAGCGCAGCGTGCCGCCGGCGAACTGCGTCGCGGGCGCGGTCCAGTTGGCCAGGGTGAAGTTGCCGCCATCGCTGCCGAACCCGTAGGTGGTGCCGCTGCTGGTCACCTGCGCGGTGCCACCGGCACCGACGCCGGACGGCGACGCGGTCACGGTGAGGTTGGCCAGGTCGGTGCCCAGGGTGTCGACATTGAACACGCCGGTCGCGTTTACGGTAAGGTTGGTGGTCGCCGCGGTGACCGGATTGCTGGCGGTCGCGTCAGATCCGATACGGGTGCCCGCACCGTTGGTGGCGGTCAGGCTCACCGAGTTCGCCGCCACGTCGAGCGGGTTGGTGAAGCCGGTCGCCCCGATCTTGTTGGCCGAGACCGACAACGTGCCGGCGGCGATGACCTCGACGCCCGGACCGTCGCTGGCGGCCCCGATGATGCCGTTGTTGGCGGTCAGCGTGACATTGCTGCCGCTGCTCGAAAGGCTGTCGACGGTGATGTCGCCGTTGGCGCTCGACACGGTGACGGCACCGACCGAAGCGAGGCTATTGATGGTCACGCCGGTGGATCCCGAGGCGTTGACCGAATCACGACCGGCCGCGACGTTGCCAAGCGACAGCGTGCCGTTGCTGGCGGTGAACGTGCTGGCCTTGGCCTGGGTGCCGGCGGCGCGCGTGTAGCTCGCCACATTCAGATCCTGGCTGGCACTGACAGTGACGGGCAACCCCTGGATGACGTTGGAGAACGGGAACGTCGGCTGGGTGCGGCCGACCTGGTCGCCTGCCGGTACGGCGATCGATGTTGCGACCAGCGAGCCGTTCGGCACGGCCAGGCTGATCGACGGACCGGAATTGAACACCAGGTCGTCAAACCCGCTCGAAACCGCGAAATTGGACACCGTCACCGTCGTGTCGGTGGCACTGGCGTTGAGGGTGATCGCACCGGGCTTCGAAAGCGTCCCCGTGTAGGTCTGCCCGGTCGCCGCTACACCGAGCTGCACGGCAAGCTGGTTCGGCCCGCTGCCGTTCAACAGCACGTTGAACTCACCGTTGGGCCGGAAGGTGAAGTTGCGCGCATTGTTCACCCGAAGCGCGGTGGCCGCGGTGCCGATGCCGCCGCCACTTCCCTGGTTGGTCGAAAGCGTCACATTGGTCGCGGTGACCTGCGATGCGTTGGATATCGCGTTGATCGAACCGGACGACGAACTGATGCTGACCGATTCGCTGATGCTGTTGAACGGCGCGGCGACATTGGTGGTCGCCGCGGCGCTCGCGCTCACGGTGCCGACGTTGACGCCCTGGGTCCCCGACAGGGTGACCGTCGCGCTGCGGCAGTTGCTGGTCGAGGAGCAGAAGGCAGTGTTCGCCGACACCGACGTCGCATTGAGCGTGGTGTTCGACGAAAGATTGACGGAGACGTTCGAGTTCGTGGTGCGTGTGGCATGCGCCGTGACCGCGGCGGCGTTGTCGATGGTCGACGAAATGTTGCCGTTGCTTGCCGTCAGCGCCACGTTGCCGGTCGTGGTGATGGTCGACGTTGACACGCCGGTCGGACCCGTCATGGTCACGTTGGCGTCGCCCGCCTGCACGTTGCCGGTGCTGACCGACGAAGGGGTCGACGTCAGGCTGACCACGGCGCCGGTCGGCCCGCCGCCGGCGCGGGTGTCGATCGAAGAAATGCTGATGCCGCTGCCCGAGGAACTGGCGGTCATGGTACCGCCACCGGTCACGACGTTACTGGCGCTGATGAACCCCGCCCCCGTGAACGTCACCGTCCCGTTGGCGGTGACGTTGTTGGCCGACACGCCCGACGAACCCGACAGGGACACCGCGCCGCTCGTGGTGATGTTCGAAGCGCTCACGCTGCCGCCGGTGGCGCCCAGCGTGACGCCGCCGGCCGAGGAGATCGTGCCCAGTGACAGCGAGCCTGCGCCGGACGCGGCATTGACGACGCCGGTGCCGGCCGCCACCGTCATGTTGCCGATCGACAGCGACTGCGCCGCCAGCGTCACATTGCCGCCGGCGGTCGCGATCGGGCTGGCACCGAACGTGGTCATGTTGCGCGCGGCGTTCAGGGAAACCGCGCCACCATTGGTGGAAATGCCGGCGCCGATCTGCATGTCGCGCCCGGCACTGGCCGACAGGCCCTGGCCCGCTCCGGTGAGCGCGATCGCGCTGTTGAAGCGCATGTCGCGCGACGCATAGAGCGTGACGTTGCCGGTGATGGCCGCCAGGGTGGCGGGCGACACCGTCACCGCGTGGTTCGGGAAATCGGTGGTCTCGTCGATGATGCTCGGATTGAGCCCGCCCACCGCATCGGCGAACAGATCCAGCGGGTCGAGC
>JAEUOS010000183.1 GCA_016790695.1 Burkholderiales bacterium | reverse complement strand
GCGGCGCCGAACGCCAGGCCAAGTCCGGCGTCGACTACGTGATCGCGCAGGGCTACGAGGCCGGCGGTCACACCGGCAAGATCGCCAATTTCCCCCTGATCCCGACGGTGGTCGACGCGGTCGCGCCGGTGCCGGTGGTGGCGGCCGGCGCGATCGCCGACGGCCGCACCCTGGTTGCGGGCCTGGCGCTGGGCGCGGTCGGCGTGTGGGTCGGCACTGCCTTCCTGCTGGCCGAGGAATCCGACATCTACCCGGTGCACCAGGAGGAGATCATCCGCGGCAATGCCGAGGATTTCGTGGTCACCCGCGCCTACACCGGCAAGACCGCGCGCGATTTCGACAACGCCGTGATCCAGGCCTGGGAGACCTCGGACCTCAAGCCGCTGCCGATGCCGCTGCAGGGCGTGCTGATGGACGACTTCGTCGCCGCCGCCGACGCTGCCGGGCGCGCCGACCTGATCAACAATCCGGTCGGCCAGATCGGCGGCATGCTCAAGCGCCGTCGCCCGGCGCGCGAGATCATGATGTCGATGGTGGAGGAGGCCGAAGGCGTGCTCGACCGGCTCGCGGCCGTGCGCAGGAAGTGACCGGCGCGACCGCCGCGGGTGCTGCGCCGCCCGGCGCCGCCGGGGCGCTGGCGGGTCTGCGCGTGGTCGAGCTCGGCGACGGCACCGCGGCGCCGCTCGCCGCCAAGCTCCTGGCCGATTTCGGTGCGGACGTGGTGAAGGTCGAGACCGGCGCGGGAGACGCGACGCGCCGGCGCGGACCGTTCGCCGGCGACCGCGCGGATCCCGACGCCAGCGGCCTGTTCCACTACCTCAACGCCAACAAGCGCGGCATCGTCCTCGACCTCGCCGACGCGGCGGGGCGCGCTGCGCTCGAGCGCCTGCTCGCGGGCGCCGACGTGTTCGTGTCGAACCTCGATGCGCGGCGACTCGAGAGCGCGGGCCTCGCGCCCGCCGCGCTGTGCGCGCGCCACCCGCGGCTGGTGGTGACGACGATCTCGCCGTTCGGCAGCGACGGGCCGTGGGCCGTGCGCCGCGGCGACGAACTGGTCACCTACGCGATGGCGGGACTCGCCTACAGCACGCCGGGCATGCCCGACGCCGCGGCCGACCTCGCGGCGGAGCCGCCCCTGCACCCCGATTGCGATGTCGCCGAGACCATCGCCGGCCTGGTCGCCGCCACCGCCACGCTGGCCGCCCTGCGCACCGGCGAGCAGGACGGCGCCGGCGGCCACGTCGAGCTGAGCCAGCACGCGGCGGTGGCGGTGATGCAGCATCGCGACATGACCACCTATTCGTTTCGCGGCGGCACCTGCAACCGCCTGCTCAACCCGGTCACCATCGGGCGCATGCCCAACTTCTACCTGCCGTGCAAGGACGGCTACGTCACGGTTGCGGCGCCGACCGACATCCACTGGGAGCGCCTGGTCGCGGCGATGGGCGATCCCGCCTGGGCCCATGCGCCGCAATTCGCCAGGAGTGCGGCGCGCGATGCCAACTGGATCGAGCTGCGCCGCCGCATCACCGACTGGACGATGACGCTCTCCGGCGACGAGCTCTACGCGCTGGCCGAGCGCGAGCAGCTGCCGATGTTTCCGTTCTACCCGGTGCGCAAGGTGGTCGACAGCGCGCAGGCGCGCGAGCGCGGCAGCGTGGTCGCCTTCGAGCTCGGCGGCAGGCGCGCGCACATGCCCGGCGCGCCGGTGCGCATGCGCGACACGCCGTGGACGATGCGCCGGCCGGCGCCGCGGCTGGGCGAGCACACCACGGAGATCCTGGGCGAGATCGACGCCGCGCCCGCCACGGCGGGCCGCGCGGCGCCGCCGCCGGCGGGCCGGCGCCCGCTGCCCCTGGCCGGTCTCAAGGTCCTGGACCTCGGGCAGTTCATCGCCATGCCGTATTGCGCGCTGTGGCTGGCCTGGATGGGCGCCGAAGTGATCGTCGTCGAGTCGCGCCGGCGCCTGAACTCGCGCACCCAGCTGCCGTTGGCCGAGGGCCACCCGGGCAGCCTCGACGCCAGCGGCTACTTCAACCTGCTCTACAGCGCCAAGAAGAGCTGCACCGTCGACATGACCACGCCCGAGGGCAGGGCACTCGTGCTGCGGCTCGCGGGCAAGGTCGACATCATGGTCGACAATTTCTCCACGGGCGTGCTCGAGAAACTGGGTCTGGGATACGCGGCGGTGAGCGCGATCAATCCCGGCATCATCGCGGTGTCGTGCGGCGCCTTCGGCCGCAGCGGGCCGATGCGGCACGCGCGCGGCCTGCACAGCGCGGTGAACCTGTTCTCCGGGGTGGCGGATGTCACCGGCTACGCGGGCGGGGCGCCGCGCCTGCTGGGCGGCGTGCTGCCGGACCCGCTCTCGGGCACCTACGCGGGCTTCGCCATCCTGGCGGCATTGCGCGCGCGGCGCCGCAGCGGGCGCGGCCAGTACATCGACCTGGCCATGTACGAGGCGCTGCTGTCGCTGATCCCGGAGGCGGTCATCGACTACACGCTCAACGGGCGCGACCCGGTGCGCATCGGCAACCGCGACCGCCGGCTGGCCCCGCACGGCATCTATCCGTGCGCCGACGCCGACACCTGGCTCGCCCTCAGCGTCGCCGACGAGCGCGACTGGCGCGCATTGTGCGACGCGACGGGCCAGGCGCAGTGGCGCGCCGACCCGCGGTTCGCCGACATGGCCGCGCGCCTCGCCCATGTCGACGACCTCGATCGCGCGGTCGCCGCCTGGACCGGCGGCAGGAGCGCAGCCGAGGCGACCGATCTGCTGCAGGCGGCCGGCATCGCGGCAGGGCCGGTGCGGCGCTGCGACCAGCTGCTCGACGACGACATCCTGGCCGCACGCGGCACCGTGATCACCATCGACCACCCGGTCACCGGGCCGAAGCGCCAGTTCGGCCTGCCGTGGCGCATGGACGGCATCGCCTTCGACTACCGTCGCGCGCCGCTGTTCGGCGAGCACACCCGCGAGGTTCTCGCCGACCTGGCCGGGGTCGACGATGCCGAATTCGCGCGCCTGACCGCCGCCGGCGCGCTGTCCTAGAAAGCCGATCACGATGGATTTCGACCTGACCCCCGACGAAGCCGCCTTCCGCGCCGAAGTGCGCGCCTTCCTGACCCGCGAACTGACCCCCGAGGTGTGGCGCGAACATCGCGACCTGGGCGAGCAGGGCATGTGGACGCCCGCGTTCACCAAGGCATTCCGGCGCAAGCTCGGTGCCGCCGGCTACATCGGCATGGGCTGGCCGCGCGAGTACGGCGGCGGCGGGAGGAGCCGCGTCTATCAGGCGATCTTCTGGGACGAGATGGAGTACTTCCGGGCACCGGGCCTGGACCGCTCGATCACCTATGTCCCGAACGCGCTGCTCGCGCTGGGCACCGAGCAGCAGAAGCAGAGCCTCCTGCCGCGGGTGATGCGCGGCGAGCTGTCGTGGTTCGTCGGCTACAGCGAGCCCGAAGCGGGGTCCGACCTCGCGGGCCTGAAGGCTGCCGCGGTCGAGGACCCGGCGACCGGGGATTTCATCATCACCGGGCAGAAGTCGTTCTCCAGCGACGCGCACATGGCCGACTACGGCTGGGTCGCGGTGCGCACCGATCCGGCGATGTCGCGGCACCGGGGCATCAGCCTGTTCATCGTCGACATGACGCTGCCCGGCGTGCAGATCACGAAGTATCCGACCCTGGCCGGGTGGACCCACCACGCGGTGTACTTCGACCAGGTGCGCGTGCCGCGCTCGATGATGGTCGGCGAACTCAACGAAGGCTGGCGGGTGGTGATGGGCGCGATCGACTTCGAGCGCGCGGCCCTGGCCAGCTACGGCCTGGTCGGCTTCCAGCTCGATCGGCTGCTGGCCTGGTGCGGCGCAGAGCGCGCCGACGGCACCCGCAAGCTCGACGATCCGCTGGTGCAGGACGAACTGGTGCGCCTGGCCATCGAAGGCGAGGGCACGCGGCTGATGACCTACTGGCTGGCCTCGCTGCACGCGCGCGGGCTGATGCCGCAGCACGAGACCTCGCTCGCGCTCCTGGTCAAGCGCGAGACCGCGCGGCGCTTCGACGTCGCCGGGCTCGAGATGCTCGGACCGTTCGGCCCGCTGCGCGCCGGCTCGCCCTGGGCGGAACTGGAGGGCGACGTCGAGGTGGAGTACCGCGACCGGCTGTATTTCCAGTTCGCCGCCGGCGGCTTCGACATCACGCGCAACGTCGTGGCCCAGCGCGGCCTCGGCCTGCCGCGCTAGGAACAGGCGATGGACATCACGCTCGATGAAGACCAGGCGATGATCCTGCGCAGCGCGCAGGAGTTCGCCAGGGAGGCGCTCACCCCGGCGCGCATCCGCGCGCTCGAGGCCGACGACAACGGTTTCGATGCGCGCACCTGGCGCCGGATGGCCGACCTCGGCTGGGCCGGGGTCGTCTTTCCCGAGCGCTACGGCGGCACCGGCCTGGGCATGTTCGAACTCGGCCTGATCGTCGAGGCGCTCGGCCAGGGCGCGGTGCCGAGCCCGCTGTTCTCGACCGTCGTCGAGGCCGGCCTGCTGCTGCTGGAGGCCGGCAGCGAGGCGCAGCGCGCGCACTGGCTCCCGCGCATCGCCGCGGGCGGCGCGATCCTCACCACCGCGCTCCTGGAGCCCGGCGGCGCGCTGGGAAGCGCGCAGGTGCGCGCCTGCGCGCAACGCGCCGGCGCGGGATTTCGCCTGAGCGGAACCAAGCTCTTCGTGCGCGACGCCGGCGCCGCCGCGGCGATCATCTGTCTCGCGCGCAGCGGCGCGGCAGCGGACGACCTCACGTGGTTCATGATTCCTGCCGACGCGCCCGGCCTGGCCCGCCGCCGCCTGCAGGCCGCGGGCGGCGAGTCCCTCTGGGAGGTGACCTTCGCCGACGTGGCGGTGCCGGCGGACGCCGTGGTCGGCGCCGTCGGCGCGGGGTGGCCGCTCGCCGAGCGCCTGCTGCTGCGCGGTGCGGCGCTGAAGGCGGCCGAACTGGTCGGCATCGGCCAGGCGTCGCTCGACCTCACCCTCGAGTACGCGCGCACGCGCGTGCAGTTCGGCGTGCCGATCGGCAGCTTCCAGGGCGTGCAGCACCACTGCACGGAGATGTATCGCGACCTCACGGTGTGCCGCCTGCTGGCCTGGCAGGCCTGCGCGCGCCTCGGCGCCGGCCGCGACGGCCTGCGCGAGGCGGCGATGGCCAAGGCGAAGGCGAGCGAGGCGATCCCGGCGCTCACGCGCACCGCGCACCAGATCCACGGCGCCGTCGCCTACTACCGCGACTATCCGCTCGAGCTCTACTACCATCGCGCGATCGCCGCCGCGGCCGCCTACGGCGACGCCGGACACCAGCGGCGCGCGCTCGCGGGCCTCATGCGCGGCGACCTCGCGCGTTTCCAGGGAGAGCATCGCCATGACCTACCGGTACATCAGGGTTGAGCAGGGGGACGACGGCATCGTCGTCCTCACCATCGACGACCCGGAGGCAAAGAACGCGGTCAACTGGGTGATGAACCAGGAGATCATCGCCGAGTGCGCGCGCGTCGAGGCCGACCCGGCCGCGCGCGTGCTGATCGTCACCGGTTCCGGGCGCATCTTCTGCTCGGGCGGCAACATCAAGCGCATGACCGCCGAGGGCAAGTCGCTCGAGCCGCCCAACCCGAGCCTGCGCGAGGAGCTCTACCCGCACGAGGCCGACATCCGCCGCGTCGTGGTGGGGCTGCGCCGCCTGTCCAAGCCGGCGATCGCCGCGGTCAACGGCCCGGCGGTGGGCTCCGGCATCGGCATCGCCGCCGGCTGTGACATCCGCATCGCCGCCAGCGGCGCGCGCTTCGGCTGGGTGTTCGTGCGGCGCGGCATCGTGCCCGACGACGCCAGCCTGGCGCTCATGCCGCAGATCATCGGCTACGCGCGCGCCTACGAATGGGGCGTTACCGGGCGCACCATCGACGCCGCCGGCGCGCTTGCCAACGGCTTCGTCAGCGAGGTGGTCGCGCCCGAGCGCCTGCTGCCGCGCTGCCGCGAGCTGGCGCGCGAGATCATCGACAACGGGCCGCCGCTGACGGTGCAGCTCTTCAAGCTCGCGCTCGCGGAGTCGCTGCACTACGGGCTCGAGGATGCGGTGCGCTTCGCCGAACGCGCGCAGAAGGTCGCGCGCGCCACCGCGGACCATGCCGAGGCACTCAAGGCCTATGCCGAGAAGCGCGCGCCGCGCTGGCAGGGCCGTTAGCGGCGGGCGCGCTGAGACGCCGCTGATCCACGACCAGGACCCCACGATGACCACGACCGACTCCCGCAGCACCGTCCGCGCCGGGCGGCGCACCCTGATCAAGGCCGGCGCCGGCGCGCTTGCGCTGGCCGCCGCCGGCCCGCGACCGGCGACGGCCCAGGCCGCGCGGACCCCGAAGCGCGGCGGTACGCTGCGCATCAGCAGCGGCGGCGATCCGCCGGATTTCGACATGCACCAGTCGTCGACCTATCTCACGCTGTTTCTCGGCGCGCCGTGCTATTCCACGCTGATGCGCGTCGACCCTGCCGACTACAACCGGCTGATCCCCGATCTCGCCGAAAAGGCCGAGGTCTCCGCCGACGGCCGGACCGTCACCTTCCAGCTGCGCGACGGCGTGCTGTTCCACAACGGCATGCCGCTGACGGCCGAGGACGTCGCCTACAGCCTGGAGCGCATCCGCAATCCGCCCAAGGGGATGGTGAGCCCGCGCAAGGGCCTGGTCGGCAACATCGAGTCGGTCGAGGCACGCGGGGCGCGCACGGTGGTGGTGCGGCTCGCGCACCCGCAGGCCGACTTCCTGTTCCTGGTGAGCCATCCGGGCAACGTCATCGTCCCGAAGAAGGTCGCCGAGCCCCTGGACGCGCAGGGCCAGGGCATGAAGCGCCAGATCGTCGGCACCGGGCCGTTCCGCCTCTCCCAGGCGGTCGACGGCCAGATCTACGAGCTCACGCGCTTCGACCGGTACTTCGGCGCCGCGCCGTACCTCGACCGGATCCAGTTCTTTCCGATCAAGGGCGAGGTCGAGCGCGCCGCCGCCATGCAGGGAAAGCGCATCGATGCCTGCTTCTTCTTCACCGCCGAGTCGGTGCTCGCGACCCTGCGCAAGGTGCCCGGCATCACCGCGCTGCGCCGGCCGACGCCGACCTACATCAACCTGATTCCCAACGTCCAGCGCAAGCCCTTCGACGACCCGCGCGTGCGCGAGGCGTTGTCTCTGGCGATCGATCGCGACGCCTTCATCAAGACCGCGGGGCCGCTCGCCGGGGCGTCGTTCCACAGCATCGGCCTGATGCCGCCCGGCAGTCCGTACAGCCTCACCCAGGGCGAGCTGCGCCAGTTCGGCGGCTATGACAGCCTGCCGGGCTTCGGCGGCAACGTCGCGGCCAACCGCCAGCGCGCCATGGCTTTGCTTGAGCAGGCGGGCGTGCCGAAGGGCTTCAAGCTGGTCATCCCGACCCGCGGTGACCTGTCGGTGTTCCGCGACGCGGCGATCAATGTCGCCGCGCAGTTGAAGACCGTCGGCCTGGACGCCACGGTCGACGTGCGCGAGCCCGCGGCGTTCTACGCGATCGAGAACAAGGGCGAATTCCAG
>JAEUOS010000131.1 GCA_016790695.1 Burkholderiales bacterium | reverse complement strand
CCGCCGCCGCCCATGATCAGGTCGGCACCGTCGCCGCCGTCGATGACGTCGTCATAGGCGCCGCCGAACAGCCGGTCGTTGCCGTCGCCGCCGTAGATCTCCAGCGCGCCGGCGAGAAAGCCGCGCTGCTCGACATCGCCGGGGTCGAAGCCCCACTCGCTGACCACGCCAGGATACTGGAACTCGGAGTCGGCATGGACGACGTCGTCGCCGCCGCGGGTGTCGATGACCAGGCTCTCGACGCTCACCACCTGGAAGAACGCGAAGTTCTGCAGGAAGATCGGCGTGCCTTCGATCAGGGGCACGAACTTCATCTGGGCCAGCGCCGGGTTGGCCAGGCCGTCCGGCAGCAATTCCGGCACGATCAGGTCGAGCGACACCCCGACCCCGATCAGGCGCAGCACGCCGTCCGGGAATTCGACCAGCACCTTGCCCGCGGCGGGCGTGCCCTCGAGCGCGCTCTCGATCGCGGCGGCGATGTCGAGCGCGAGGTCGCTGATCGACGTGTTGGCGCCGTCGGGCTGCACGGTCACCGCATGGTCGACGCCGTCGATGCGCAGCGTGAACTGCGCGTTGCGCGGCAGGATGCCGGTCTCGACCGCGCGCGCATCGGCGGACACCGCCTGGCCGTTGGGCACGAACTCCTGGTTCGCCACGTCCCACTGCAGCGAGCTGAATTCGTAGCGGTGCAGGAAGCGGTTCCAGCGCACCGCCACGTTGTCGGGCACCGCGCGCCCGTTGCGGTCGACGTCGCCGCCCCAGTAGAGCACGCGGTCGTCGCCGGCGCCGCCGTCGAAGCGGTCGGTCAGCGTCGGAATGTAGGTGTCGGTCGTGCCCTTGATGAACGGCAGGCCGTCGGTGATCAGCTGGAAGGTGTCGTCGCCCTCGCCGCCGAACAGCAGGTCCTCGGCCTGGCGGTCGTAGCCGCCGGAAAGCACGTCGTTGCCAGCCTGCCCGAAGATCCAGTCCTCGCCCGCGCCGCCCATCAGCACGTCGTTGCCGGCGCCGCCGAGGATCACGTCGCGGCGCGTAATGTCGGTGCGCGTGGTCATCGTCTCGACCGCGGGCGTGCCGGCGTCGAGGCGCACGGTGAGGTCGTACTCGGTCGGCACGGCGGTGCCGGAGGCGACGCGGACCAGATACTCGCCCGCCGCCAGGCCGGCGATGTCGAGCACGCCGCTGCTCTTGCCGGACAGGTCGAGCTCGAGCTGCCCGAGATAGCGGCGCTCGTCGACGCTCGCGGTCGCGGGGTCGTCGCCGGTGCCGACGCGGGTCACCAGTTCGTAGCGCGCCGGCGCGCCCTGCGAATGCACCTTGATGAAATAGTCGCCGGCCGCCAGGCCCTGCAGGCTGACGCTGCGCGCGACCGTGCCCAGCGCGCCGGCCGTGCGCAGCGCGGTGCTGCCGTCGGTGTCGGCGCCATGGATCTCCAGCGCCAGCGTGTTCGCCGACGCCAGATCGGTGAGCAGGCCGATCGAATCGTCCTCGCCGCCGGTCTCGGTCAGCGTGAAGCGGAACCAGTCGACGTCGCCTTCGTCGCCGGGGACCGCGGCGTCGGGCGCGCGGTCGATGGTCAGGCCGCGCAGCCGGAACAGGTTCTGGATCGCCTGCTCGTTGCGCAGTCGATAGGCGCTCGCCGTGCTGTCGTTGGGCACGGCGCCGGCGATGCTGGCCGCGTCGATGCCGTCCTTGGAGATCAGCGCCGCGGCGCTGCCGATGTCGCCGCCGCCGAGCGCGAACAGCTGCAGTGCGATGCCGTCCAGGCTCGACGCGCTCTCGACGCGGATCTGCGCGCCGGCCGCGGCGGTGCCGCCGAGGGTGAAGCGGAACCAGTCGACATCGGTCGGGCTGTCGAGGGTCAGGCCGGCGAGCGTGGTGCTCTGCGCCAGCCCCTCGGCCGCGCCGATGCGGTAGGCGAACTCGGAAAGGTCGTTGCGGTTGCCCGACTCGGCGCGATCGACCAGGATCGCCGTCCCGCTCATGATGCGGACGCGGTCGTCGCCGGCACCCGCGTCGATCCACACCGTCTTCTGCACCGTCGGCCCGACGTAGACGTCGTCGTTGCCGGCGAGCGCATCGATCAGGATGACCTCGAAATCGGCCTCGGGCGGCAGCAGCGATTCCTCGAGCCTGAGGGTATCGAACTTCAGGCGGTCGAGTTCCTTCTCGCGCGCGAGCCGCTGCTCGGGGGTCAGCGTGCTCGGGTCGACGTAGGCAACGGTCGCGTCGGCCTTGTACTTCTCGAGCGCGCCCTCGTCGGCGAGCACCTGGTTGATGTTGAACTGGACGTCCTCGGCCTTCCACACCGGGTTGCCGTTGGCGTCGAGCGCGCCGAAATCGAGGGTCAGGAGCGCGGCGAAGCTCGACAGGTCGCCGTTGACCGTGCGACGCGTGACCAGGTGCTTGTCGCGCAGGAGGCCCGGCTCGGTCACGTAGTCGACCTTGATCTCGTCGTCCGCGCCGGTGCCGCCGACATACCAGACCTGGCCCGACTCGCGCGCGTACTGCTTCCACTCGTCGCCGAGGAGTCCGCCGTCGAGCGACTCGAACAGGCTGCCGTCGGCCCGGAACAGCCGGTCGTCCCCGCCGTTGCCGAACAGGAAGCCGACCGTGGTGCCGCCGTAGAGCTCGTCGTCCTCGGACGAGCCGAGCATGCGGTCGAGCCCGGTGTCCTCGAGCCCGTAGGCGCCGGCGACGCCGGTCGCGTCGATCAGGCCGTCGCCGTCGAGGTCGCCGTTGTCGTCGCGGATGCGGCCGTCGGCGCCGACGTAGACGCCGAACTGGCGCAGGCTCAGCGCGAGCGTCGCGCCGTTGTCGGCCGAGGCCAGGCGGAACACCGTCTTCCCGCCGGAGACGTCGGTGCCGGCGACCACGCGCGCGCCCAGCGCGCTCGCGCCGATGCGCGCGTTGACGAGCGCGACCAGCTGGTTCAGGTTGGTGAAGCCCGCGGTCTCGGCGGCCGCGATGTTCAGCAGCACCGGCGCTTCGTCGCCGAGTGCGAGGGCGAAGCTCATGTCGGCGCGCAGGCGGCCGTCGGCGGGCGCCGCGTCGATGCCGCGCAGCACCGCCGGCGTGCCGGCCGTCCCGGCGGCGCTGCCGGCGAGCAGGTGCAGCTGGGTGACGATCGGATTGGGGTCGCGGCTCCAGGCGAAGAGCTGGTTCTCGCCGGGGCCGCCGATCAGGTCGTCGGCGCCCTGGCCGCCGAAGATGACGTCGCGCTCGGCCGGCGAGCCCGTCGTGCCGCTGTTGCCCCAGAGGCGGTCGTTGCCGCCGAAGCCGTAGATGACATCGCTGCCGTTGCCGCCGTCGATGCGATCGCGCGCCTCGGAGCCGAGCAGGATGTCGTCCCCGGGCCCGCCGTCGATGACGCCGACGTAGTCGTCGCTGCGCGCCACGAGATCGGACACGTCGAGCTTCTCGACCGCGCGCCCGTCGTTGTCGAGTCCCGCGCCCTGACGGAACTCGATGCGGTCGTTGCCCGACAGGCCGGCGATGCGGATCTGCTCGACCAGCGGCGTGCCGACGGTCTGCCCGGCCGTCGGCGCCTTGCGCCAGGGCATGAAGATGTCGCGGCCGTTGTAGTCGAAATGCAGGATGCCCTGCGCGCGGTCGTCGTCGCGGCCGGCGGCGGTCTGGCCGACGATGATGGTGTCGCCCACGACCGGGGTGCCGAGCACCATCAGGATGTCGGTGGCGTTGTCGTCGGTGACGTCGGCGAACTGGTCGTTGCCGAAGTGGCCGTCGATGGTGTCGCCGAACTGCGTGTACAGCGGGCTGACGTCGCCGACGATCAGGTCGATGCCGCCGCCGCCGTACAGGGTGTCGATGCCATCCTGGCCCTCGAGCCAGTCGGTGTCGCCGCCGCCCCAGGCGATGTCGGCGCCGCCGCCGCCGAAGATCTGGTCCTCGCCCGAGCCGCCGTGGATCTCGTCGGCCGCGCCGCGCGTGTCGGCGAACATGTTGCGGGCGTAGGTCGGCCCCGCGAGGTAGTCGCCATGCAGGTAGTCGTTGCCGGTGTCGCCGACCAGCACGTCCTGGCGCAGGTTGCCGTAGAGCCAGTCGCCGCCCGCGCCGCCGTGCAGTTCGTCGCCGCGCAGCAGGTACTCCGCCGCCAGCTCCTCGGGGCTCGCGGCGACCGTCTTCGCGGCCCAGGCGTAGAGGAAGTCGATGTCGTCGCCGCCGTACAGCCGCTGGCCGCTGCCGCGCTCGACCTTGCCGCCCGTCGGGGTGAGCACCATCTGCGCGGTGCCGGTGGGCCCGCCGAACAGGTAGTCGCTGCCGCCGTCGCCGTAGAGCTGGTCGATGCCCTCGTCGCCGCGGATCGCCGGGTTGGGGGCCTTGACGCTGTAGTCGCCGCGCAGGTTGTCGTTGTTGGCACCGCCGCGCAGGATGTCGTTGCCGCCGCCGCCCTCGACCTCGTCGTTGTTGACCCCGCCGTCGAGGTAGTCGTCGCCGGCGCCACCGGCGATGTAGTCGACGCTGCCCTGGCCGAAGATCCAGTCGCTGTCCGCGCCGCCGTCGATGATGTCGTTCATGTCGGCGACGTTGAAGTCGAGGTCCGCCTTCAGGTCGGCGAACTCGTCGGGCAACGCGCTGCGCTGGCGCGTCGACGGGCCGTCGTCGAGCGCGCTGCCGTCGATCGACTGGCCGAGCAGCGCCACCGGCGTGATGCGCGGCGGCACGTAGCCGGTCGGGTAGATGGTCTCGTTCTCGTCCCAGCCCGGCGGCGTGGTGAAGTTGATCGGGTTGTCGGCGTCGAATCCGGCCAGGCGGATGTCCTCGACCTGGCCGAAGATCAGGTCCTTGCCGGTCTCGCCGAGGATGGTGTCGTCGCCGATGCCGCCGATCAGGAGGTCGTTCCCGGCGCCGCCGCGGATCAGGTCGTCGTCGTTGCCGCCGTCGATGCGGTCGGCGCCCTCGCCGCCGAGCAGCGTGTCGTCGTCGTTGCCGCCGGCGATGTCGTCGTCGCCCGCGTCGCCCCAGACCTGGTCGAAACCGTCGCCGGCGACGATGGTGTCGGCACCGCCGCCGCCATGGATGACGTCATCGCCGTCGTAGCCGAAGATCTGGTCGCTGCCGGCGCCGCCGTGGATGGTGTCGGCGCCGTCGTCGCCATCGTCGAGATCGAGGTTGGCCGGCAGCGCGCGCTCGGTCGCAAGCGAAAAGACGCTGATCGCGGTGTCGCCGGGGTTGGCGCCGTCGCCGACGATGACGTTGTCGCCGCCAGCCACCGTGATGGTGTCGGCGCCGGCATTGCCGCGGATCGCGCTGTTGCCGATGCCGGCGACGATCACGTCGTTGCCGGCGGCGCCGAGGATGAAATGGTTGCCGTCACCGGCGGTGATGTGGTCGGCACCGTCGTGGCCGAACAGGCCGCTGTTGCCGGCGCCGACGACGATCTCGTCGTCGCCCGTCTGGCCGTGCACCAGCATGTTGCCGTTGCCGAGATGGATCACATCGCGCGCGCCCGCGCCCGAGAGCACCGGGCTGCCACCGACGAGATCGGCGTCGCCGTAGACGCGGTGGTTGCCGTTGCCCAGCGTCACGGTGTCGGTGCCGGCATCGCCGTAGACCGCGCTGTTGCCGTTGCCGGCGACGACCTCGTCGTTGCCGAGCTGCGCGCGCACCAGCATGTTGCCGTTGCCGAGGTGGATGACGTCGCGCGCGCCGTCGCCGGAGACGCTGTAGACGCCGGCGATGACCACCGCGTCGCCGTGGATCTCGCTGTTGCCGTGGGCCAGCGTGATGGTGTCGGTGCCGCCGCCGCCGTAGACCTTCTTGTTGCCGTTGCCGCCGGTGATGATGTCGTTGCCGGCCTGGCCGTGGATGACGTCGGCGTCGTGCAGCACGGTGATGGTGTCGCCGGCGCCGGCGCCGGTGTTGTCACCGTCGCGGTCGTCGCCGTAGACGAGGTTGCTGCCGGCGCCGCCGTCGATGGTGTCGCTGCCGCCGCCGCCGTAGATCCTGTCGGGATCGGACTCGCCGAAGATGCTGTCGTTGCCCTGCTGTCCGAACA
This sequence comes from Burkholderiales bacterium, assembly GCA_016790695.1. Lineage (GTDB taxonomy): Bacteria > Pseudomonadota > Gammaproteobacteria > Burkholderiales > JAEUOS01 > JAEUOS01. Next base: position 751 of record JAEUOS010000131.1, on the reverse strand, counting down.
GGGTGTCGACGCCGGTGCCGCCGCGGATGGTGTCGCCGCCCTCGCCGCCCTCGACCAGGTCGGCGCCGGCGTCGCCGAAGAGCAGGTCGGCCGCGTCGCCGCCGCTGATGACGTCGTCGTTGTCGCCGCCGCGGATCTCGTCGGCGCCCGCGCCGCCCTTGAGGTTGTCGAAGCCTGCCTCGCCGTGCATCACGTCGGCGCCGGCGCCGCCTTCGACGCTGTCGTTGCCGCCGCCGGCGTGGATGCGGTCGTTGCCGCGGTGGCCGTAGATCAGGTCGGCGCCGCCGGTCGCGCTGCTGGTCTCGGCGATCGCGGTGATTTCGAGCCACGCGCTCGCCGCGCCGACGGTGATGACCGCGCCGTCGCCGATGATGACGTCGTCGCCCGCCGGGTCGGTGTCCGGGTCGGGGTTGCGCGGGTCGAGGTCGCCGCCGAGCTTGTCGTTGCCGCCGCCGCCGATGACGACGTCGCCGCCGGCACCGCCGATGATCACATCGGCACCGCCGCCGAAATTGGCGACCTTGTAGGACAGCGCGTCATCGGCAAAGCGCACGTCGTCGCCGATGACGACGTCGCGACCGCCCTTGGCGTCGATGAAGTCGTTGCCCAATCCGCCGATCAGGATGTCGTTCTGGTCGCTGCCATGGATCTCGTCGTCGCCGGCGCCGCCCTCGACGCGTCCCTTGCCGGCCAGGCCCAGCTTGATGACGTCGTTGCCGGCGCCACCCTCGACCTCGAAGTCCAGCGCCGC
>JAEUOS010000102.1 GCA_016790695.1 Burkholderiales bacterium | reverse complement strand
GCCGCGGCCGTCGGCCAGCCGCTCGCCATGGTGGTGGCCGAGCGCCTCGACGCCGCGATCGCCGCCGCCGAGGCGGTGACGGTCGACTACGACGATCGCGACACCGGCGCCGCGGCGGCGACCGGCGCGCGCGCGTTCGCGCTCGCCTACCGCGGCGGCGGCGATGCCGCGCCGGACACCCCGGCAGGCGAGTGCGGCGGCGCGCGGGTCGCGGTGCGTCACGCCCAGGCGCGCGTCGCGCCGGTTGCGCTCGAGCCGCGCGCCGCGCTCGCGCAGTGGGACGGCACGCGCCTGACCGCCTGGCTGCCGACGCAGTCGCCGGCGCGCGCCCGCGACGACATCGCCCGCCTGCTCGACCTGCCGCCGGAGCGCGTGCGCGTGATCGCGCCCGACGTCGGCGGCGCCTTCGGCGGCAAGGCCTCGGTCGCGCCGGAGGACCTGCTGGTCGCGCTCGCCGCGCACCGGCTCGGCGCGGCCGTGCGCTGGGCGGCGAGCCGCAGCGAGGACTTCCTCGCCGCCACCCAGGGGCGCGGCGCGACCCTCGCGGGCACGCTGGACTGCGCCGGGGACGGCCGCTTCCTGCGCCTGGAGGCGCGCCTGTCGTTCCCGCTCGGCTGGTGGCTGCCCTACAGCGCCGCCATGCCGGTGCGCAATGCCGCGCGCATCCTGCCCGGGCCGTACCGCGTCGGCGCGATCGACGTCGAGGCGGCCGCCGACCAGACCCCCACCGCGGCGGTCAACATCTATCGCGGCGCCGGCCGGCCGGAGGCGGCGCTCCTGATGGAGCGCCTGGTCGACGCCGCGGCGCGCGCGACCGGCATCGACCCGCTGCAACTGCGGCGGCGCAACCTGGTGCCCGCCGCCGCGATGCCCTGGCGGACCCCGACCGGGGAAGTGCTCGATTCGGGCGACTACGGCGCGCTGCTCGACGCCGCCGCGGCGCGCTTCGACTACGACGGCGAGCGCGCGGACCAGGCGCGGCGCCGCGCGCGCGGCGAACTGGTCGGCATCGGCATCGCGCTGTACGTCGAGCCCTGCGGCCAGGGCTTCGAATCGGCGCGCGTCACGCTCGAACGCGACGGCCGCGTGCGCGTGGCGAGCGGCTCCGCGGCGCAGGGGCAGGGACACCGCACCACCTATGCCGCGATCGCCGCACAGGCCCTCGGCATCGACCCGGCGCGCGTCGAGGTCGTCGACGGCGACACCGACGCCTGCCCCGACGGCATCGGCGCGCTCGCGAGCCGCAGCATCGCCATCGGCGGCAGCGCGGTGATGGAGGCGGCGCGCCTGGCCGCGCGCTGGCGCGCCGCCGGCGAGGACCTGCCGATCCGCGCCGAATCGGTCTATCGCGCGCCGGGCGAGGCCTGGAGCGCGGGCTGCGTGATGGTGCGGCTGGTCGTCGACGGCGACACCGGCCGCCCCGCGATCGAGCGCCTGGTGTGGGCCGACGACGCCGGGCGCATCGTCTCGCCGCCGCTTGCCGAGGGGCAGTTGCTCGGCGGCCTGGCGCAGGGCATCGGCCAGGCCCTGATGGAGCGCATCGTCTACGACGCCGCCGGGCAGCTGCTCACCGGCACGCTCGCCGACTACGCGCTGCCGCGCGCCGCCGACATCCCGCCGGTCGAACTGGTCGGCCTGTGCACGCCGGCCACCGCCAACAGCCTCGGCGCCAAGGGCGTCGGCGAGGCCGGCACCATCGGCGTGCCCGCGGCGATCCTGAACGCGGCCATCGACGCGCTCGCGCCGCGGGGCGTGACCGACCTCGACTTCCCGCTCACTGCCGAGCGGCTGTGGCGCGCGCTGCGCGCGCGCTGAGGGACCGCTAGACGCCCTCGACGATCACGACGTCGGAGCGCGCGCTGGCGGTGCGAAAGCCGATGATCGCCTGGTAGTCGGGCGAGTGGTACCAGCGGTTCGCGGTCGCGACGTCCGGGAACTCGAGCACGACGACGCGGTGCGGCGTCCAGCTGCCTTCCTTGGCCTCCGCCTTGCCGCCGCGCACGATGAAGCGCCCGCCGTACTTCTCGACGGTGGCCAGGGTGCGCGAGCGGTAGTTCTCGTAGGCGACGGGATCGGTGACGTCGACGTTGGCAATGCAATAGGCGCTCATGGCGGCGGGCTCCGGTGCGTGCCGGACAGTGTACCGGCCCGGCTGCGGCAGGCGGCGGCGCGGGCAGTGTATCGGCCCCGCCGCCGCAAGCGGCCGCGCAGCGCAGGCAATGTACCGGCCCCGCCGCCGCAAGCGGCGGCGGGGCGCAGGCAATGTACCGCGCCCCGCCGCCGCAAGCGGCGGCGGGGCGCGGTTTGGGGTTTAATCGCCGTGTCATCCATCCGCCGGCGCCCACGCGCCCTCCGCCCGCATGCACGCCCTGTCCCGCCTCGCGCTCCTCGCCCTCGCGCTGGGCCTCGCCGCCCCGGCCGCCGCCCAGTATCCGAACCGGCCGGTCAGGATCGTCGTGCCCGCCACCGCCGGCGACGGCTCCGACGTGCTCGCGCGCACCCTCGCGCGCGCGCTCGGCGAATCGCTCGGCCAGCAGTTCGTCATCGAGAACCGGCCCGGCGCCGGCGGCAGCATCGCCGCGGACACCGTCGCCAAGGCGGCCGGCGACGGCTACACCCTGTTCCTCGGCAACGGCAGCTCGCACGGGGTGACGCCCGGCCTGTACCCGCGGCTGCCGTACGACAGCGTCGCGGACTTCGCGCCGGTGGGCCTGATCTCCACCGCGGCCAACGTGCTCATCGTCGGCGCCGGCGTGCCGGCCGCGAGCTTCGCCGACTTCGCCCGCCTTGCGCGCGAGACGCCGGGGCGGGTGTCGATCGCCTCGGCCGGCAACGGCAGCCTGTCGCACCTGTCGGTCGAGCTGCTCCGATCGATGGCGCGGCTCGAGCTGCTGCACGTGCCCTACAAGGGGGCGGCGCCGGGCGTGGCGGACGTGGCCGGCGGCCAGGTGCAGGCGATGATCATCAACATCCCGACGGTGATGCCGCTCATCAAGGCCGGCAAGCTCCGGGCGCTGGCGGCCACGAGCGCGCGGCGCGCGGCGGCGCTGCCCGAGGTGCCCACGCTCGCCGAGTCGGGTGTCGCCGGCTACGAGACGCTCGCCTGGTTCGGCCTGCTGGCGCCGGCGCGGACGCCGCCCGAGACGGTGACGCTGCTGCATCGCGAGTTGCAGAAGGCGCTCGCGCGCCCCGAGGTGCGCGACACCGTCGTCCGCCTCGGCGCGGAGGCGTCCGGCATCGGTCCGGCGGAATTCCTGAGCTTCATCAAGAGCGAGATCGCCAAGTACGGCAAAGTCATCCGGGACGCCGGCATCAAGGTCGAGTAGGCCGCGTCGCCCCGAGGAGAACACCATGAAATACGGCATGCCGATCAACTTCGGCGACTGGATCGCCCGCAACGAGCATCTGCTCAAGCCCCCGGTGGGCAACCAGCAGATCTGGGCCGACGCCGACATCATCGTCACCGTCGTCGGCGGCCCCAACCAGCGCACCGACTTCCACGACGACCCGTTCGAGGAATACTTTCACCAGTTCCGCGGCAATGCCCACCTGATCGTCTGGGACCGCGGCCGCTTCGAGCGCGTCGACCTGCGGGAAGGCGACATCTTCCTGCTGCCCGCGCACGTGCGCCACTCGCCGCAGCGCCCGGAGCCGGGCAGCCTGTGCACGGTGATCGAGCGCAGCCGGCCGGCGGGCGAGAAGGACGCCTTCGAGTGGTACTGCGCGAAGTGCGCCACGCGCGTGCACCGCGCCGAGGTGCAGCTGCAGAGCATCGTGCGCGACCTGCCGGTCGCCTATGAAGCCTTCTACGGCCTGGACGACGCGCGACGCACCTGCCCGGCTTGCGGCACCGTGCACCCGGGACGCGACTGGCAGGCGTGGCATGCGACACGCGCCGCGGCCGCCTGAACGCCGCGCGCCCGAGACAGGATCGCCGCCATGACCCATCCGCTCACGCGCCTGCGCACCGACCAGGTCGGCAGCCTGCTGCGCCCCGACGCGCTGATCCGGGCCTTCCTCGACCGCGGCCGCGGCGTCATCGACGACGCCGCGCTCGACGCCGCCGCCGACACCGCGATCCGCGATCTGGTCGCGAAGCAGGAGGCGCGCGGCATGGCGGTGGTGACCGACGGCGAGTACCGGCGCCTGAACTGGCAGGTGAGTTTTTCGGAGGTTGCCGGCTGGGACCTCTGGCGCGGCTCGTGGCAGGGCTTCCTCGCCAACCCGTCGCTCGTCGGCGCGGGCGAGAAGCCGCTCTCGCGCGGGCGCGACGCGGTGGAATCGTTCAAGGTGCCGGCCACCGGGCGCCTCGCGCTGACCCGGAACTTCCCGTTGCGCGAGTACCGGTTCCTGCAATCGGTGGCGACGGCACCGACCAAGGCGATGCTGATGGGTCCGGACCGCGTCGCGCAGATGTGCGACATCGCCGGCTCGGCGCCGCACTACGCGTCGACCGATGACTTCCTCGCCGACGTGGTGGCGATCCAGCGCCGCATGGTCGGTGAACTGCTCGACGCCGGCTGCCCGTACGTGCAGTTGGACGAGCCCAGCTACACCGGCTACGTCGACCGCGACACCCTCGCGCGCATGGCCGCGCGCGGCGAGGACCCGCTCGCGAACCTGAAGCGCGCGGTCGCGGCGTCGAACGCGGTCATCGACGGCTACGCGGGCCGCGCCTGCTTCGGGCTGCACATCTGCCGCGGCAACCGCGCCTCGATGTGGCACCGCGAAGGCACCTACGACGGCATCGCGGAATACCTGTTCGCCAACCTGAAGTTCGACCGCCTGCTGCTCGAGTACGACACCGCGCGCGCCGGCGGCTTCGAGCCGCTGCGCCACGTGCCGCGCGGCGGGCCGACGGTGGTGCTGGGCCTCATCACCACCAAGACCGGCGAACTGGAGAGCGCCGACGCGCTCTGCCGCCGCATCGACGACGCGAGCCGCTTCATCGACCTCGACCAGCTGGCGCTCTCGCCGCAGTGCGGCTTCGCCTCCGGCATCAGCGGCAACCAGCTCTCGGAAGACGCGCAGTGGCGCAAGATCGACCGCATGGCCGAGGTGGCGCGGCGCGTCTGGGGCTGACGCCGCGCGCTCAGGCCGGCTGCGCGTCCACCAGGACGCCCGCGAGCAGCACCGGCTTGTCGCTGCGGTTGCTCCACGCGTGGCTGGTGCCGCGCTGGACCAGGCAGTCGCCGCGCCTGAGCAGCACCTCGCCGGTGTCGACCAGCGCCCAGACCTCGCCCTCGAGGACCACGATGTAGTCGACCGTGTGGGTCTTGTGGAAGCCCGGGTGGCGCTTGCCGGCAGCGCGCGCCTGCACGCCGTCGAGATGCTCGAGGTTGCTGAAGCTGCGCCGCGCGTCCGGCGGCAGCTCGACGATGCGGAACACCGTGCCGCGCGCGGGCGGCGCGAGCGCCATCGGGTAATCGGCGGCGTCGGCGACGCCGGCGTTCGACGCCGGCGCCTCGCGCGTGACCCAGAGGTCGGTCATCGCGACCTCCGGCTCGTCGCGCGGGATGCGCACGTTGGCGGCGATGCCGTCGTAGACGAAGGTCGAGCGCCCGTCGGCGGTGTGGCCGGTGACCACCCGGCGGATGTCGCGTGGCATGTCTGCTCCCGTGGGGCGGCGCGAGGGCGCCGCGATCCCGCGCAATCTATGCCGGCGCGCGGCCGCTGTCCACCGCCGCGGCGCCATGGCGCCCATCGCCGGCGGCGATGCCTGCGGGCCGCCGGCGATGCGGGCGGCGCGCGAACCCGACCGGCTAAACTGTGCGCACCCCCATCGCAACCCGACGGCACCCTCCATGAAACTCGAAGGCATCCGCGTACTCGACCTGTCCAACTTCCTGCCCGGCCCGCACCTGACGATGATGATGGCCGACCATGGTGCCGAGGTCATCCGCATCGAGCCGCCCGGCGGCGAGCCCAATCGCGAGATCGGCATGAAGTACCCCGACGGCACCAGCGTCTATTTCAGCGGCACCCACCGCAACAAGAAGAGCGTGGTGCTCGACTTCAAGAAGCCGGGCGGGGTGGACGCGTTCCTGCGCCTGGCGCGGGAGGCCGACGTGGTGCTCGAGTCGTTCCGCCCCGGCGTGGTCGACCGGCTCGGCATCGGCTACAAGGCGGTCGCGGCGGTCAATCCGCGCGTCGTCTACTGCTCGATCGCCGCCTACGGCCAGACCGGGCCGTTCGTCCAGCGCGTCGCGCACGACATGAGCGTCGAGGCCGAGTGCGGCCTGGTCGACCTGAACCGCGGCAACGACGGCGCGCCGGTGATCCCGTGCGTGCCGGCGGCCGACATGGCCGCCTCGCTGATGGCGCTCTCCGGCATCCTGATGGCGCTCCTGCGCCGCACCAGCACCGGCCAAGGCGACTACATCGACATCGGCATGCACGACAGCCTGACCGCCTGGATGGCCAACATCGTGAGCCCGGTGTTCATCGAGGACCGCGAACTGGTGCGCAACCAGGAGCGCACCTTCGGCGGCTATGCGTTCTACAACATCTACCGCTGCGCCGACGGCAAGTACCTGACCATGGGCGGCAGCGAGATCAAGTTCGCCACCAACGTGCTCACCGCCCTCGGGCGGCCGGACCTGGTCGACATCTGCAAGCAGCCGCCCGGTCCGGTGCACGAACCGGTGCGCGCGTTCCTCGCCGAGACCTTCGCGACGCGGCCGCTCGCCCACTGGGAGGCGTTCCTGTCGAAGATCGATTGCTGCTGGGCGCCGGTCAAGGGCGTGCGCGAGGGCCTGATGAGCGAGCAGGTCAAGGCGCGCGAGATGAAGCTCACCTTCCCGGACGGCACCACCCACCTCGGGATTCCGATCAAGTTCGCGAACGAGCCCGGCAAGGTGGCGCCGAAGGCGCCGAAGCTGGGCGAGCACACCGTCGAGGCGCTGGCCGCCGCCGGCATGGGCGCGGACGAGATCGCGACGCTGCGCGCGGCGGGCGCGATTCGCTGACACCACGGCAGGCCGCGCGGACGCACCGCACGGACAGGCGAAACCGCGTCCCGGGCGCCGCCGGGCCGGGGCTCAGCCGAGCGACGGGTCGGCGCGCAGCCGGGCGATGACCAGATCGAGGAACGCGCGCACCCGCCGCACCGCGTGCCGGCCCTCGCGATGCACCACATGCACCGGCACCGGCGGCGGCTCGAACGCGACCAGTACCGGCTTCAGGCGTCCGTCGTCGATCGCCTCGGCGACCTGGTAGGACAGCACGCGTGTGAGGCCGACGCCGGCCTCGGCCGCGGCGATGGCGCTGTCGTTCGATGACACCGCGAGGCGCGGGCGGACAGCGACCCGTTCCGCGGCACCGCCACGGGTGAACGCCCAGACCGTCGACGGGGTGACGCCGGCGGCGGAAATCACGCAATGCCGTGCGAGGTCCGCGGGCGAGCGCGGCGTACCGTGGCGCCGCAGGTAGGACGGCGCCGCGCACACCACGCGCCGCACCCGGCCGACCGCGACCGCCTGCAGGGACGAATCGGCAAGCTCGCCGATGCGGATGCCGACGTCGACCCCCTCCCCGAGGAGGTCGACCACCCGATCGACGAACAAGCAGCCGACGTCGGCCTCGGGATAGCGCTCGAGGTACGCAGTGACGATCGGCATCACGTGAAGGCGGCCGAACAGCACGGGTGCGGTGATCTGCACCGTGCCGCGCGGCGCCGCGTGCATGCCCGCGGCGGCCTCGTCGGCCTCATCGATTTCCGCAAGGATGCGCCGGCAATCGAGCCCGTAACGCTCCCCCGCCTCGGTGGCGCGTACCACGCGCGTCGTGCGGGTGAACAGGCGCACGCCGAGTCGTTCCTCGAGGTCGGCCACGGCGCGCGTGACCACCGGTGGCGAGACGCCGAGCCTGCGCGCAGCGGCGGCAAAGCCGCCATTGTCGAGTACGGCGACGAAGGCGGCCATCGTTTGGAGGCGGTCCATTCTTCCTAATTTAGCAATTATTCATTGCCTATGAAGACCATTCTCATTCTGATGGACAACGATCATAGTTCGCGTCATCCGCTGCGCACGATCCCCCCTGCAACGGTCATTCGAAGGAGCACCAGCATGAACCGCATCGCCATCATCGACCGCGCCTCCGCCTCCGCCGAGCAGGGCGCACTGCTTGACGCCATCGCCGCCCGCCTCGGCATGGTCCCCAACTTCCTCAAGGTGTTCGCCAATTCGCCCGCGGCGCTGCGGGCCTTCCTGGGCCTGCACGGCATCGCCGGCGAGGGCAGCCTCGACGCCGCCACCCGCGAACGCATCGCGCTCGCGCTGGCGCAGGAGAACGGCTGCGAATACTGCGTCTCGGCGCACACCGCGATCGGGCGCCGCGCCGGCCTGTCGGTCGCCGAGGTCGCCTCCGCGCGCGCCGGATCGAGCAGCGACGCCCGCGCTGCCGCCGCAGTGAGGTTCGCCCTGCGTCTGATGGACTCGCGCGGCGAAGTGACCGCCGCCGAGCTCCTGACGGTGCGCAACGCCGGCTACACCGACGCCGACATCGTCGAGATCATCGTCCATGTCGGCATGAACTTCCTCACCAACATGCTGGGCAAGGCGAGCCGGGTCGAGATCGACTTCCCGAAAGTCGACTTCCGGGTCGCCGCCTAGCCCCGGCGCCGACGCAGCGCGGCCGCGCATGCGCCCGGCCCGCTCGCCCCCCTTCCCACCATCCCCTGTCACCATCCCGAAACCGACTGGAGAATCCCATGGGACGTGCCTACTCGGACATCACCTTCACCCAGGGCGTGCGCGCCATGCAGACCCGCATGGGCAGCCGGGAGAACTATGCGGCCTTCGACCGCGCCACCGACCGGCGGGACCGGCTCACCGGCCGCGAGGCCAGCTTCATCGGCGCTCGCGACCACTTCTATCAGGCGACCGTCAGCGAGACCGGGTGGCCCTACGTCCAGCATCGCGGCGGTCCGCCCGGCTTCCTCAAGGTTCTCGACGACAAGACCATCGGCTATGCGGACTTTCGCGGCAACGTGCAGTACATCAGCGTCGGAAACCTCACCGCGGACAACCGCGTTTCGCTGCTCCTGATGGACCATGCCGCGCAGAAGCGCCTGAAGCTCCTCGGGCGCGCACGGCTGGTCGAGGCGGCCGACGACAGCGCGCTCGTCGAGACCCTGCGCCCGCCGGGCTATCGCGCCGTGATCGAGCGCGCCATCATCATCAGCATCGAAGGCTACGACTGGAACTGCCCGCAGCACATCACGCCGCGGTTCACCGAAGCCGAGATCGCCGCCGCGGTCGCGCCGCTGCACGCCCGCATCGCCGCGCTCGAGGCCGAACTGAAGGAGCGGGGCGACACGCGCTAGGCCGCGCGGGAACGCAGCGGGTCGCGCCCGCGCCACAGCGGCAGCACGCACAGCGCCGCCGCCGCGCAGGCGACGAGGCAGCTCCACGCGTAGGGCATGAAGCTGCCGTCGTCGATGACGCCGGAGAGCATGGCGAACAGCGCGCCGCCGCCGAGCTGGATCGCACCGGTCAGCGCCGACGCGGTGCCGGCACGCTCGGGCAGGGTCGCGGTGGCGCCGGCGATGCCGGGCGAGAACGCGAGCCCGGTGCCCAGCGACTGCGCGCACACCGCGGCCAGCAGCCAGCCCAGCGAACGCGCGTGCACCGCGCCGAACAGCACCAGCGTGCCGGCGAGGACCACGACCGTCCCGAGCGCCAGCAGCCGATCGACACCCGCGCGGCGCACGCGGCGCGCGGCGACGACGTTGCCGATGGTGAAGCCCAGGTAGCCGGCGAGCATGGCGAGCGCGATGCCGGTCGAGGCAAGGCCGAAGGTGCGCGCGAGGTAGGACGGCCCGACCACCATGAAGCCCATGAAGCAGCAATTGAGCAGCGAGAACGACAGCGCATAGGCGCAGAAGCGCCACGACGCCAGCAGCGCCGCGTAGCCGCGCAGCAGCGGCGCGAGGCGCAGCGGTGCGCGCCGTGCCGGCGGCAGGCTTTCGTGGTGCAGCCGCAGCGCGGCCGCGAGCACGGCGATCCCCAGGACCGCGCAGGCGGCGAACGCCGAGCGCCAGCCGAGCAGGACCTCGAGCACGCCGCCGATCAGCGGTGCCACGGTCGGCGTGATCGCGAGCGACAGCATGACCAGGGCCATCGCGCGCGCCGCGTCGGCGCCCGCGAAGCAGTCGCGCACCGTGGCGCGCGGGATCACCAGCGTGGCGCAGGCGCCCAGGCCCTGCATGAGCCGCGCGGCGAGCAGGACCTCGTAGGTCGGCGCAAGGACCGCGGCGACGCTGCCGGCGACGAAGATCGCCAGGCCCGCGAGCAGCACGCCGCGCCGTCCCAGCGCGTCGGACAGCGGCCCGCCGATCAGCTGTCCCATCCCGAGCGTGAGGGAATACAGCGACACCATCCACTGCATGCGCGCGCCGTCGAGGGCGAATTCTCCCTGGATCGCCGGCAGCAGCGCCGGCACGACGTTGAAGCCGAACGGTGAACACACGCCAGCGACGATCAGCCAGGGGATGCTGATCGCGACGGCGCCGGGATTGCGGTTGAGCGACACGGATTCCTTGCGGGGCGCGCGGCCGGCGATGCCGCCGGCGCCGATCTTGCGGACGATGCGGGCCGCGCGGCCCGGTGCGGCCCGCGCGGAGCCTGCCGGCGGCGCGCGCCGCACCCGCGGATTCTACGCGGCGGCGGCGCCCCGCCCGCGGATCCCGAAGCGCGCCGCCCAGCCGAGCGAGTCGAGGGTGTGGCCGGACGGCTTGTACTCGCAGCCGATCCAGCGGTCCCAGCCCTTCTTCTCGAGCAGCCCGAGGAAGTAGTCGTTGTTGATCTCGCCGGTGCCCGGCTCGTTGCGCAGCGGCGGGTCGCCGACCTGGACGTGGCCGATGTGCGGCCAGGCCAGTTCCATCTTCTCGGCCACCGCGCCCTCCTCCATGTAGACATGGAAGAAATCGAAGCACAGCTTGACGTTGGGCCGACCGACCGCGCGGATGATCGCCAGGCCCTCGTCGATGCGCGTCATCAGGAAGCCGGCGAAGCGCTGGTGCGAGACCGGCTCGATGATGATGTCGATGCCGTGCGGCGCCGCCTGGTCGGCCGCGTAGGCCAGGTTGGCATGGAAGACGTCGTACGCCCGGGCGCGCTCCACGCCCGCGGGAACCAACCCCGCGGTGGCGTGCACCAGCGGGCACTTCAGCGGCACCGCGTACTCGAGCGCCTGGTCGACGCTCGCGCGGAATTCCGCCTCGCGGCCCGGGTGGCAGCCGATGCCGACCTCACCCTTGGCCCAGTCCGACCAGGTGAGCACCTGGACCAGCGCCAGGCCGTTGTCGTCGAGCAGCGCGCGCGCCTCGGGCAGCGGGTTCTCGTAGGGAAAGGCCACCTCCACGCCCTTGAAGCCGCAGCGCGCGGCCGCCGCATAGCGCTCGCGCATCGGCCATTCGTTGAACATCCAGCGCAGGTTGGCGTCGAACTTGAGCATCGGTCAGTCCACCCTGATGTTGGCCTCGGTGACCACGCGCTTCCACTTGGCGGACTCGTTGCGCATGAACTCGAGCGTGGCGTCGGGCGTGCGCCAGGCGGGGATGAAGCCGAGCCGCGCGAAGGCCTCGCGCACCTCGGCCGACTCGATCGCCTTCTTCATCTCCGCGTTGAGACGCTCGATGATCGGCCGCGGCGTGCCCTTGGGCGCCAGCATCACGCCCCAGGCGATGACGGAGAACCCGGGCACGGTGTCGGAGACCAGCGGCAGCCCGGGCAGATCGGGAATCGGGTCGGGGCTGGCCACGCCCAGCGCCTTGAGCTTGCCGGCGCGGATGTGCTGGATCACCGGCGGCAGGTTGTCGACCATCACCTGGATGCGGCCGCTCAGCAGGTCCGGGATCACCTGCGGCGACGAGTACGGCACGTGCACCATGTCGAACTTGCCCGTCAGCTTGAGCAGCTCGCCCGCGAGGTGCAGGTTCGAGCCCACGCCCGAGGATCCGAACGAGAGCTTGCCCGGGTTGGCGCGCGCATGGTCGATGAACTCGCGCACGTTGCCGGCCGGCACCGACGGATGCACCACCAGCACGTTGTGCACCGTGGCCGCGAGCGAGATCGGCGCGAAGTCCTCGATCGCGTCGTACTTGAGTCCCTTGAGCACGTTGGGGCTCACCGCGTGGGTCGAGGAGGCGCCGAACAGGATGGTGTAGCCGTCGGGCACCGCCTTCGCCACCGCCTCGCCGCCGACGTGGCCGGTGGCGCCGGGCCGGTTCTCGATGACGAACTGGGCGTTCATGTTCTTCGCCATGCGGTCGGCCACCTGGCGGCCGAGCACGTCGAGCGCCCCGCCCGGGGGGAACGGCACCACCATGCGGATCGGCCGGTCGGGGTAGCTGCCCTGCGCCGTCGCGCCCGGCGCGCACGCCGCCAGCGCGGCGGCCAGGAATGCTGTTGTGAGCCTCATCGTCGTCTCCCTCGTCGTGACAGTGTTGGTGCGGCCGCGGTCCCTCAGCGCACGACCGTGCGGATGAAGTCCGGGCCCAGTCCCGCCCTGCGGTAGTGGGCATCGCACAGGGCGATCTTGGTGAAGGCGTTCTCGTAGCCGATGGTCGCGCCGTCCTCGCCGATCTTGGTGAGCCCGCCGTGGACCACGAAGTAGGTGATCATCTCCTCGGCCTCGCTGGCATGGTCGACCACCAGGGTGTGCACCTCGCCCGGCGGCTCATAGACGAACATGCCCGCGCGCGCGACCCAGTCGTGCTCGAGGTAGCGCCAGGCGCCCTTGATCACGTAGCCGTAGACCGGCGCGTTGTGGATGTGCTTGCCGAGGTTGCCGCCGCGGCGCACGCGCAGCAGGTTGGCGACCACGCCGGTGACGGTGTCCAGCAGCAGCGGACGGAACCAGATCTGGTCCCCCTGCGGCACCCAGACGCGCTCGTCGTCGGGCTCGGCCTGCTCGACGATCTCCCTGACCATCCAGGGCGAGGACCGGAATGCGGGCGCGTCGTCCATCTAGCCGATCTCCACGACCACCGTGCCGTTCTTGTCGCCGCGCTCGACCGCCTCGTGCGCAGCCGCGGTGTCCGCGAGCCGGTGGCGCGAGGCGACGCGGTGGATGCCGCCGCCCGGCGCCTCGGCCAGCCAGCGCGCGATGTCCGCCTGCGCCTGCGCGCGCAGCGCCAGCGGCGAGAGCCCGAGCTGGATGAAGTGCACGGTGGCGGCCTTGAACATGAAGCGGATCACCGGCACCACCGGCTCGCGCGTCTTGAGCGACGAATACATCGCGACCACGCCGTTGACCTTGAGCACCTCGAGGGTCGTGTCGAGGTTGCCGCCGAAATCGACCTCGACCACCCGCTCGACCCCGGCGCCGCCGGTGGCATCCATCACCCGCGCGGCGACGTTCTCGGTGCGGTAGTCGATCACCACGTCCGCGCCGGCAGCACGCGCCTCGGCCGCCTTGGCCGGTGAACTCACGGTGGCGATCACCCGCGCGCCGCCCCAGCGCGCGAGCTGGACCGCGTAGTGACCGACCGCGCCGGCACCACCGGTGACGAGCACCGTCTGCCCGGCCACCGGCCCGTCGCGAAACACCGCCTGGTGCGCGGTCATGCACGGGATGCCGAGGCAGGCCCCGGCCGCGAAGTCCAGGAAATCGGGCAGCGGCGCGACCAGCCGGTGGTCGAGCGCGATGTACTCGGCGGCCGTGCCGAAGGCGCGCCCGCGCTGGCCGTTGTGCAGCCAGATGCGCCGCCCCACCCACGACGCGTCGACGCCGGCGCCGACCGCCGCGACGACGCCGGCGCCGTCGCTGTTGGGAATCACGCGCGGGAACTCCTGGCCGCGCCCGAGCCGGCCGGCGCGGCGGTTGCAGTCCGCCGGATTGACCCCGGAGGCCCTGAGTCGGACCAGCACCTCGCCCGCACCCGGCGCGGGCGTCGGCAGTTCACCGAACTGCAGCACCTCGCGCGCCTCGCCGAGCCGGTCGTACCAGATTGCCTGCATGGTTCTGTCCTGCCTCCGTGATCCGCCTAGACCGCAGTGTAACCACCGTCCATGAGCAGCGAGGCGCCGGTCATGAACGCCGCATCCTTCGAACACAGCCAGACGATGCCGCCGGCGATCTCCTCGGCCGTGCCCATGCGACCGATCGGATGCGCGGCCAGAAGGCGCTCGCGCACCTGCGGCCCGCGCTGGAAGAAGCCGCGGGTGAGATCGGTGTCGATCGCACCGGGACACATGGCATTGACGCGGATGCCCAATGCCGCGTGCGTCGCCGCCGCCGAGCGCGTCAGGCCGAGGATCGCATGCTTGGTGAGAGTGTAGATCGGGCTCGGCGAAGCCACGTGCGCGACTGCCGAGGCGAGGTTGACGATGGCGCCCGCGCCCTGCGCCTTCATGCGCCGGATCTCCTCGCGCATGCAGAGCCAGGTGCCGCGCACGTTGACGCCGACGACGCGGTCGAAGTTCTCGGTCGTCTGCTCCTCGAACGACGCCGCGGCCGGCTCGCCGATGCCGGCGTTGTTGACCGCGCAGTCGAGCCGGCCGAAGGCGGCGTCGATGGCGGCGAACCAGCGCGCGACCTGCGCGGCATCCGCGATGTCGGTCGGTCGCGCCAGCACCGCGGCGGCACCGGCGGCCGCGGCGGCGCGCGCCGCATCCTCGAGCCCCGGCGCATCGATGTCGGACAGCGCCACGCGTGCGCCGCGCGCCGCGAACGCCAGCGCGGCGGCGCGGCCGATGCCGTGCGCGGCGCCGGTGACGCTCACCGCCCGGCCGGCGAACTCGTCGTCGTTCATCCCGCGGTCCCCGTCACGAGGTCATGTACAGGCCGCCGTTGAGCGACAGCGTCTGCCCGGTGAGGTAGCCGTTGCACAGCGCGGACAGCGTCAGCGCCGCGCATTCCTCGACCCTGCCGAAGCGCCTGACCGGAATCGCGCCCGGGTCTGCCAGCGTGCGGGTGGCCGCCCCGTCGTTCGCCAGGGAGATCAGCGCCGGCGCGATCGCGTTGACCGTGATCCCTTCGGCCGCCAGCGCCTGCGCGTAGCCGTGCGCGAGCCCGATCATGCCCGCCTTGGAGGCGGCGTAGTGCACCCCGACCCGGCCGCCGGTCTGCGCCGCGGCGGAGGACATCATCACGATGCGCCCCCAGCGCGCCGCGCGCATCGCCGGCAGCGCCGCCTGGGTGACCAGAAAGGCGGACTTCAGGTTGACGGCGATGTGGGTGTCGAAATCGGCTTCGTTCACCTCGCCGACCCCGCGCACCCCCATGATCCCGGCATTGTTGACCAGCACCAGCGGCTCGCCAAGTTCCCGCCTGATGGTCGCGAACATCGCGTCGACCTCGGCGGCGCGCGACACGTCGGCACGCACGGGCAGCGCACGGCGTCCCCCTGATCGCACCCGCGCAGCGACCTCCGCCGCCGCCGCCTCGCCGCGCACGTAGTTGATCGCAACGTCTGCACCCGCGTTGGCGAGGGCATCGGCGATTCCGGCGCCCAGGCCGCGACTGCCGCCGGTGACGAGCGCGACGCGGCCGGCCAGGGGAGCGTCGGTCATTCGGCCCGGATGTTGTTGGTCACGGCGATCTCGCGCCAGCGCAGGAGTTCGCGGCGCAGCACCTCGCCCAGCTGTTCCGGGGTGCCGCCGATGCTGTCGAACGCCAGGTCGCGCAGCCGGGCGGAAAAGCCGGGATCCTGCAACGCCTTCACCGCGGCGGAATTCAGGCGCGCGACGATCTCGCGCGGCGTGCCGGCCGGCGCGAGCAGGCACTGCCAGCCGTCCGCCTCGAAGCCCGGCACGGTCTCGCCGATCGGCGCAACCCCGGGCAGGGCCGCCATGCGCCGCGTGCCGGAGTGGCCGAGCGCCTTGACCTTGCCGCCCTTGACCAGGCTCGCGGCAGCGAACGAGGTCGTGAAGATGGCCTCGATCTGCCCGCCATAGAGGTCGGTCATCGCCGGCGCCTCGCCCTTGTAGGGGACGTGGACGACGTCGATCTTCGCCATCGACCGCAGCATTTCCATCACCAGGTGCGCACCGCCGCCGACCCCGGTGGAACCGTAGTTGAGACGACCCGGGCTGGCCCGCGCGCGGGCGATGAACTCGGCCATGTTGCCGGCCGGAAACGCCGCCGGGACGATCAGCACATACGTGCCGTAGGTGGTCTGCGCGATCGGCGCGAAGTCCTTCAGCACGTCGAACGGCAGTTTCGACTGCACCGCCGGGTTCTGCGCGATGATCACCGAGGTGTTGAGGATGGTGTAGCCGTCCGGCGCCGCGCGCGCGACGATCTCCGCGCCGATGTTGGCGCCCGCGCCCGGCTTGTTGTCGACCACCACGCTCTGGCCGAGATCGGCCCCCATCAGGCGCGCCAGTTCGCGCGCGATCAGGTCGACGGTGCCGCCGGCCGGGAACGGCACCACCATGCGCAGCGGCTTGGCCGGATAGGCCTGGGCCAGCGCCTGCGCGCCGTGGAAGAGCAGCGCGAAGGCGAGGCAACGCAGAACAATCGTCATACCCATGGCAATGCGATCCTTTCGATGCCCGATTCGAATCCGCCGGGCACGCCTAGCCGAAGGTATAGCCCAGCTTCTGCACGAACGCGTCGCGCACCTCGGGCCCGAAGCGCGCGGCGATCGCGTCGCCGGTCTCGCGTGTGTAGTGGATGTCGCCGAAACTCTGGCGCTCGCCGGAGGTGATCACCAGGAGATACGCATTCTCGTCGGTGACGTTCCGGAACTGGCGCCACAGCCCCGGCGGCATCGGCACCAGGTCGAACGGGTCGAGATGCGTGACGACCTCGCCTTCCGGCGTGCGCCCCATGCGCAATTCGAAGCGCCCCTTCAGGCACATGAAGGTCTCGCCGGTGCGCTGGTGGATGTGCATCAGCGGCCCGTTGCCCGGCGGGCATTCGCAGATGTTGACCGTGACGCCTTCGGGACCGGCCACGCCGGGCGTCGCATTGACGCCACCCATGCCTGCCGGCGCCATCATCAGGAAGATGTCCTTGGCGGCCACCATCTCGTAGGCGGCGGTCGGAATGCCGGTGCGCTCCGCGAAGCCCTGCTTCTTCGAGGTCTGGTTGCGAAAGCGGGCGATCAGCTTCTCGGCATCGCCGGGGGTGAACGCGGTCATGGATGCTCCTCGGTGATCGTGCAGATATGGACGGGCGCCGGCACGTTGCGTCAGTCGAGCGTGATGTTGCGGGCCTTGATCAGGCGCGCCCACACGGCGGCTTCGCGCCGGATCTGTGCCGCCAGTTCGTCGGGCGTGGAGACCGCGGGTTCGAACGCCACGGCCGCCAGCCGCGCCACGGACTCCGGCGCGCGCACCGCGGCGGCGAGCTCGGCGTTGAGACGGGCGATGATCTCGCGCGCGGTGCCGGCCGGCGCCCACACCGCATGCCAGCCGAGCAGCTCGTAGCCCGGCACCGACTCGGCAACCGCCGGCACGTCGGGCAGCTGCGGCAGCCGCTTCGGGCCGGTGACCGCGAGCGCCTTGAGCTTGCCGGCGCGCACCTGCGGAATGATCACCGAGGTCGGGTCGATCTTCATCTGCACCTGCCCGCCGATGACCTCGGAGAGCAGCGCGCTCTTCGACGGCACGTGCAGGAACTCCACCCCGGCCTGCGCCGCCAGCAGCTCCACGCCGAGGTGGGCGGCGGTGCCGGGGCCGATCGAGACGTAGGAGATCTGCCGCGGCCGCGCCTTCGCCAGCGCGATCAGCTCGGGAATCGAGTTGGCCGCGAGGTCGTTGTTCGCCGCCCAGACGTAGCTGCCCGCCATCACCATGCCGACCGGGGCCATGTCGCGCTCGACGTCGTACGGCAGCTTGCGGTACAGCGCCGGATTCATCGTCACCAGCGAATTGAAGCCGTAGAGCAGCGTGTGCCCGTCCGGCGGCGCCTTCATCGCGCGCTCGACGGCGATCGCGCCGGCGGCGCCGGGGACGTTCTCGACCACCACCGTCTGGCCGAGCGCCTCGCCCAGGCGCTGCGCGATCGGCCGCGCGAGCACGTCGGGGCTGCTGCCCGGGGCCGTCGGCAGGATCAGGCGGATCGGTCGCGTCGGATACGACTGCGCCGAAGCCGTCGCGCAGGCGGCGAGCCAGAGCAGGGTCGACATCCAGGCAAGCTGACGGATCATGGCCTCCCCCAGGGGTGGCGAAGCGGACACGGACGCCCGACTCTACGCAAACGCCTACTATGATAGAAGTGCATTTTGTTCATTCCTTTCATGTACATCATGCATCTCCGGAACCTGGACCTGAATCTGCTCACCGTCCTCGACGCGGTGGTGGAGGCGCGCAACGTGACGCGCGCCGCGCAGCGCCTGCACCTGAGCCAGTCCGCCGTCAGCCACGCGTTGACCCGCTTGCGGCGCGCCTTCGGCGACCCGCTGCTGGTGCGCGGCAGCGACGGCATGGCACCGACGCCGCTGGCGCTGCGTCTGGCGGGGCCGGTGCGCGACGCGCTGGCCACGTTGCAGACCGCGGTCGGGACGCTGCGCACGTTCGATCCGGCGACGACGACCGACACCTTTCGCGTCGGCGCCACCGACTACGGCGAACTGCTGCTGCTGCCCGGGCTGGCCGAGGCGGTGCGGCGCGCCGCCCCGCAGGTCCGCATCCTGACTCAGCCGATCCGGCAGGAGACGCTGGGCGAGGACCTGGCCACGGGCCGCATCGACGTGGCCGTCGGGTTCGTGCGCCATCCCCCCGCCGACACCCATGCGGTCAAGCTCCTGGACGAGCGCTATGCCTGCCTCGCGCGGCGCGACTGGCGCGGCGCGCTCACCCTGCGCCGCTACCTCGATGCCCGGCATCTGCAGGTCTCGCCCTCGGGGACACTGTCCGGCCCCGCCGACGAGGCGCTGGCCCGCCTCGGCACGCGGCGCAACGTCGTCTTCGCGACCCCGCACTTCACCTCCGGTGCCGGCATCGTGGCGCGCACCGACCTGCTGATGACCACGCCGGCACGGGTCGCGCGCACCTTCGCGCGCGAGATGCCGCTGCGCGTGCTCGCGCCGCCGTTCGAGATCCCGCCGATCGCCCTGACCATGATGTGGAGCGCCCGCACCCACCGCGACGCCGGTCAGCGCTGGCTGCGCGAGGCGCTCGGCGCCGCCGCGCGCGGACTCTGAGCGCGTCAGGCGCGCCGACGCGCGTGGTGCGTGCCGGTGCCGCGCGCGATCACGCGGTCGGTCGGCGCGATCGCGCCCGGCGCGAACGCCGCGGCGCCGCCGAGGCGCGCGTAGAGCGGCGCGAAGTCGATGCGCGCGAGCGCGAGCAGGTCGTCGAGGCGCTCGAGGACGAAGTAGGTTTCCTGGAAGTCGTCGATCCGGTAGCGCGTGCGCATCACGCGCTCGAGGTCGAAGGCGATGCGGTTGGGCGATGCGTCGTCGAGGGCGAACACCGACTCGGCCGACGAGGAGGCGATGCCCGCGCCGTAGAGGCGCAGGCCGTCGTCCTGGCGCACCAGGCCGAACTCGACGGTGTACCAGTAGACGCGCGCCAGGAGGTCGAGCGCGCCGAGGCGCTGCGCCTTGAGCCCGCCCGCGCCGTAGGCCTGGATGAAGTCGGCCATCACCGGGTTCATCAGCATCGGCACGTGGCCGAACACGTCGTGGAAGACGTCGGGCTCCTCGAGATAGTCGAGCGCGTCGGCCGAGCGGATGAAGTTGCCGGCGGGAAAGCGCCGGTTCGCGAGGTGCTCGAAGAACACGTCGTCGGGCACCAGGCCGGGCACGGCGACCACCTGCCAGCCGGTGCGCCGCATCAGCGCGTCCGACAGGCGCCGGAAGTCGGGGATCGCGTCGGCGCCGATCGGCAGGGCGCGCATGCCTTCGATGAAGGCGTCGCAGGCGCGGCCGGGCAGGAGCCGCGTCTGGCGCTCGAACAGCGTCTTCCAGACCGCGTGATCGGCGGCGCTGTAGGACGACCAGCCCTGGTCGATGGTCCAGTCGGAAGCCGGCGCCTGGCCGCCCGCCGCCTGCAATGCCGCGCCCGTCATCGTCCGCGCGCCCGGTGGCCTACGCCGTGGTGTGCGCCGCCGCGTCGGCAAAGCGCGCCAGGTCGATGTCGCGCTGGGTGACGCCGCCGGCATCGTGCGTGGTGAGCGTCACCTCGACGCGGTTGTAGACGTTGAACCACTCCGGATGATGGTCGAATCGCTCGGCGTACAGCGCCACGCGGGTCATGAAGGCGAACGCCTGGTTGAAGTCCGCGAAGCGGAAATCGCGCCGCAGCGCGACGCGCTCGGCGTCGAGCCGCCAGCCGGCCAGGGTCTTCAGTTGCTCGCCGACGAGTTCGAGATCGAGTGGTTTCAGTTTCATGTTGCCGGTCCTTCGCGGGATTACGCGGTCGCAAGCACGCCGCGGCGCATCTGGTCCAGCTCGATCGACTCGAACAGCGCCTTGAAGTTGCCTTCGCCGAAACCCTGGTCGCCCTTCCTCTGGATGAACTCGAAGAAGATCGGGCCGAGCTGGTTCTCGCTGAAGATCTGCAGCAGCAGCGCGCCGGCCTTGCCGTCGATGAGGATCCTGCGCTTCTTCAGCTCGGCCAGCGGCTCGCCGTGGCCGGGAATGCGCTTGTCCACCAGTTCGTAGTAGGTGTCGACGGTGTCGAGCAGCTTGATGCCTGCCGCCGCGTGCGCATCGACGGTGGCGTAGATGTCGGTCGATGCGAGTGCGACGTGCTGGATACCTTCGCCATGATACGCGTCCAGGTACTCCTGGATCTGTCCCTGGCGTTCGTTGCCTTCCTCGTTGATCGGAATGCGGATCTTGCCGCAGGGGCTGGTCATCGCCTTGGACTTCACGCCGGTGACCTGGCCCTCGATGTCGAAATAGCGGATCTCGCGGAAATTGAACAGCCGCTCGTAGAAGCCGGCCCACTCGTCCATGCGCCCGCGGTGCACGTTGTGGGTGAGGTGGTCGATGGTGGTGAGCCCGTGACCCTGCGGGTACAGTTCGGCACCCGGCAGCGGCTCGAAATCGACGTCGTAGAAGCCGATGTTGCCGATCTCGCCGTCGCGGGCGCCGTTCTTGCCGCGCCAGCGGTCGATGAAATAGATCACCGAGTCGCCGATGCCCTTGATGCCGGGGATGTTGAGCTCGCCCGGGCCGCTGGTGCCGCCGAAGCCCCAGGCGCCGAGTTCCAGCGCGCGCCGGTAGGCCTTGGCCGCGTCCTGGACACGAAACGCGATCGCGCAGATCGACGGGCCGTGCAGGCGCGCGAACCGCTGCGCGAACGAGTCCGGCTCGGCGTTGATGATGAAGTTGATCTCGCCCTGGCGATACAGCGTCACATCCTTGTGGCGATGCCTGGCGATGGCCTTGAAGCCCATGCGCCGGAACACCGCCGCCATGGCGGCGGGGTCGGGCGCGGCATACTCGATGAATTCGAAACCATCGGTGCCCATCGGGTTGTCCCAGGCGGCATCGGTCTTGGCGGTCATGGCGGGCTCCGGGGAGTGCGGTTGACTGAAGAACGAAATTCTAGGCGCGAAGCGGCGCAAGCGGATTGCCAAATTGCGCCCGATCTCGGCCTTTTGCGCAATAATCCATCAACACTCCGATGAATGTCGCAATCCATGACCACTCCCGCTCTCGACCGCGTCGACCGCCGCCTGCTCGAACTGCTGCAGGAGGACGCGCACCTGACCAACCAGGCGCTCGCGGAGAAGGTCAACCTGTCGCCGGCGCCGGTGCTGCGGCGCGTGCGCGCGCTGGAACAGGCCGGCCTGATCCGGCGCTACGTGGCGCTGCTCGATGCCGGCAAGCTCGGCCTGGGATTGCTCGCGTATGTCACGGTCAAGCTCGAGAAGAAGGGCCGCATGCCGATCGAGCAGTTCCGCCGCGCCGTGCAGTCCTGGCCGGAGGTGACCGCCTGTCATTCGACCACCGGCGACATGGACTACCTGCTGCAGGTCCACGTGACCGACCTCGAGCACTTCAACCGCTTCATCATGAACGCGGTGCTGAAGCAGGCGGGCGTGGTCGACGTCAAGTCGAGCTTCGCCCTGGAGCGCGTCAAGGACACGACGGCGCTGCCGATTCCCGGTTAAGCTCCGCACAGTTCCGGCTGCCGGAGTGTCGCCGATGACCGCTTGGGCCACCAGCATCGCCTTGGGCGCCATCGCCTGCCTGGCGATCGCGGCGAACTGGGCCGGCATCCTCGCCCTCGTGCGCAGCAAGGCCGGCGGCGAGCCGCGCAGCTTCTCGCCAGTGCCGCTGATCGGCGGCGTGCTCGGCGCGGCCGCGCTCGCCGCCGCGCCGCACGCGACGCTCAATGCCTGGTTCTGGCTGCCGCTGGTGCTTGACCCGGGCACCGGCTTGTTCGCGCTGCTGATGGCCGCCGCCGGCGTCACCGCCTTCATTGACAAGCGCGCACAGCGCCGGCAACGCCTGGCCGATGCGGCCGACCAGGCCGTGCACGGGGCGCTCGCCCGCGCGCTCGAAGGCTCGATGCTCGGCACCGCGGTCGGCGACGCGCTGGGCCTGGCCTGCGAGGGACTGTCGCCGCGCCGCCAGGCGCGACTCGTACCGTCGCTGGACCGGCACGGGTTCCTGTTCGGCATCGGCATGATCTCGGACGACACCGAGCACACCGTCATGCTCGCGCAGTCGCTGATCGTCTCCGGCGGCGACGAGGCGCGCTTCGCGCGCGACTTCGCCTGGCGCCTCAAGTGGTGGCTCCTGGCGCTGCCCGCCGGCGTCGGCATGGCCACCGGGCGCGCGATCATCAAGCTGCTGCTGTTCATCCCGCCGTCGTGGAGCGGCGTGCGCTCCGCCGGAAACGGGCCGGCCATGCGCGCTGCGGTGCTGGGCGTGGCCTATGGCGACGACCCGGCGCGGCTGGCGGTGCTCAACCGGGTCGCCGCCCGCATCACCCACCGCGACGACCGCGCCGAACACGGGGCGCTGACCGTGGCGATCGCCGCCCACCTGTCGGCAACCGGTCCGGGCCGGCTGACGCCGGCGGACTTCGTCGCGGCGATGGCGGCCCGCCTGCCGCCCGACTCGGTAACGCTGGAGGCGATACGCGCGGTCGCCGCGAGCCTCGAGCGCGGCGAGGCGGCGGCCGACCTGGTCGCGCGACTCGGCTCGAAGAACGGCGTCTCGGGCTACATGCTGCACACCCTGCCGGCGGTGCTGCACGTGTGGCTGCGCCACCAGGACGACTACGCGGGCGGGGTCACCGAGATGATCCGCCTGGGCGGCGATGCCGATTCCACGGCGGCGATTGTCGGCGGCATCATCGGCGCGAAGGTCGGTCGCGAGGGCATCCCGCCGCGACTCCTGGCCGGCCTGATCGACTGGCCGCGCTCGAAGACGATGATCAGCCGCGTCGCCCGGCGCCTCGCGCATGCGCGCCTGGCCGACACGCGCCTGACCGAGGTGCGCTCGTTCGTCCTCGCGGTGCCGTTGCGCAACCTGTTCTTCCTGGCGGTGGTGCTCGCGCACGGCTTCCGGCGCCTGCTGCCGCCGTATTGACGGGCGCGGCGCCGGCAGGCGCGCCGCGCCCGCGGGCGGCTACGCCGCCACCGGCTGCGGGCTGTATCCCGCCTCGCGGATCGCCGCCTCGACGCGCGCGGCCGCGGCGCTCGATTCGACGCGCACGCGGTGACCGGCGAGGTCGGTCTCGACGAGCGCGCCGGCGTCGAGCGCCTTGACGGCCCGGGTGATGGTGGCCACGCAATGGCCGCAGGTCATGTCGTCGACTTGGAACGTGATCATGGCTGACTCGGGGTTGGTTGACGGAATCCGCAGTCTCGACCTTCCCATGGTGGGAAAGTCAAGCGCTTGCGCCACATCAAGGGATCGCCGGAATCGGGCCCCGCGGCGGCGCCAATTCGTGCGATCATCGCTTGACATTCCAATGATGGGAAGCTTCAACCTGTCCGCATTCCCCG
>JAEUOS010000093.1 GCA_016790695.1 Burkholderiales bacterium | reverse complement strand
AGCTCCTCGCGGCGCGACGAGCGGCCCAGCGCGGTCGCGTAGCGCTCGTCGGTCGCCAGTTCGGGCACGCCCAGCACCTCGGTCAGGCGCACCCAGACGCCGTCGTTGGTCGCGCCGACCAGGATGTGGCCATCGGCCGTGCGAAACGCCTGGTAGGGCACGATGTGCCAGACCGCCGAGCCGGTGCGCTGCGGCACCACGCCGCCCATGGTGTAGGCGGTGAAGTGGTAGCCGAGCTGGGCGATCGCGGTCTGCATCAGCGAGACCTCGACGTGCTGGCCCTTGGCCTTGCCCTGCGCGCGCGCGAGCAGCGCCGCGCAGGCGCCGGCGAAGGCGAGCATGCCGGTCCCCATGTCGATCACCGAGGGGCCGAGGCGCGACGGCCCGCGGTCGGCCTCGCCGGTCATCGCCATCATGCCGGAGAAGGCCTGCAGCATGTTGTCGTACCCCGGGCGGCTCGCGAGCGGCCCGCGCGATCCGTAGCCGGTGACCGAGACGTGCACGAGGTTCTCGTTGAGCGCCGACAGGCGCTGCCAGGACAGTCCCAGGCGCGCCGCGGTGTCGGTCGGGAAATTCTCGATCAGGACGTCGGCGCGCCGGACCAGGCGCTCGAGCACCTGCTGCCCCTGCGGCGACTTGAGGTTCAGGGTCATGCCGCGCTTGCCGGTGTTGACCGACCAGAAGTTGGCGCCGCGGCCGTCGACCACCGGCAGCCAGCGCCGGTTCTCGTCGCCACCGCGGTCCTCGACCTTGATCACGTCGGCGCCCATGTCGGCGAACAGCTGGGCGCACGAGGGGCCGGCGAGCACGCGGCTCAGGTCCAGCACCCGGATGCCTGCGAGGGCTGTCATGCGGAATCTCCCGAGTGACGCGGCCGCGCCGTCGCGGCGACGCGCTCGCGACGATTATGGCACCGCGCGCGCGCGCGCGTCGCGCTAGGGCTTGCGCGCGTCATCGCCGGGCAGCAGCGTGACCGTGCGGCTGACGGTCTCCTCGACCACCACGGCCTCCCCCTCGATGACCTCGCCGCCCCGCGCGCCCGGGCGCATCGCCGCCTCGCGTCCCCCCGCCTCGCGCATCGCGCGGCGCAGCGCGCGGGTCTTCCACCAGAAGTAGCCGCCGACGACCACGCCGACGACCAGCAGCACGGCGAGGAGCACCAGCGAGAACATGAAGGCGGCCGCCAGCGCGACGATGCCGGTGACGAAGGCGAAGAGGTTGCGGAGCACGATGCGGGCCGCGCGGGCGTCGTGGTGCCGGAAGGCCGGGCGGCGGCGTGCGGCGCGCTCAGGCCGCGCCGGGCCGCGGCGGCACGCGCTGCGGCTGTCCCGACCAGGTCCAGGCGAAGCCGGTGCGCGAGATGCCCAGCAGCATGCCGTGCAGGTCGCGCGGGTGCACGTGCAGGGTGTCGCGCTCGGCGGCCACGTCGCCGCCGCGCGCGGTCAGGGTGGCGCCGGCGCCGCGCAGGCGCTCGCGCAGCGCGTCGAAGTCGTGCGATTCGGCGAAGCACATGTAGAGGGCGTCGCCGCCGCGCCGCTCGACGAAGCGCCGCATCGCGCCGGAGTTGCCGGCGAAGGTCTGCGACAGCTCGATGCGGTCGAGCCGGACCGCGGGGTCGAACAGCGCGAGCGTGCCCTCGTAGCCCCAGCGCTCGCTGGCGATCGGCGCGAAGCGCGCGGCGTCGAGCCCGAAGATCGCGGCGTAGCGCGCGGCCACCGCGCGCCAGTCGCTCGCGAGGCAGTTGGTCGCCTCGTAGAGGAAGCTCACGGGGCCGGCGGCGCGCGTCGCCGGCGCGAGCGGCGAGATCGCCATCGGAAAGCCGTACGTCGCGCCGGCCGGCAGGTAGAGCCGCCCGTCGGCGCGCGCGTGCGGCACGCCGTGCTCTTGCAGCCGCTCGGACAGCGCGTCGAGGCGGCCGCTGGCGTAGCCGGCGAACACCAGGCCCTCGCCCCAGCGCGCGAGGTGCTCGGCCACCGGGCCCGGGCCGGCCGGCTCCCACAGTTCGAGCTCGCTCTCGCCGAGCGCCAGCACGGCGCCGCGCGCGCCGAGGTGCGCGCTCGCCGCGTCGCGCAGCGGCTGCGCGCCGAGCAGGCGCACGAAGGTGTCGCGCGCGCGCGCGCAATCGCGCACCGCGAGCAGCATGCGGTCGACGCGTTCGAGCATGGGCGGCGCGCTCAGCCGAGCTCGACCATGCGCATGATCGACGGCGGGCCGTCCATGAACGCGCCCATCGCGCGGCCGAGGCGCTTGAAATGCTCGGTGCCGCGGTGCGCGGCCAGCGCCGCCTCGTCGGCATAGCGCTCCATGAACACGAACGTCGACGGCGCCTCGCCCTGCGACAGGGTGTAGAGCAGGCAGCCGGGTTCGTTCGCGCGCACGGCGGCGACGAGCTCGAGGGCGACGGCCTGGAACTGCGCCTCCTGGCCGGCCTTGGCCTTGATGGTGGCGACGATGCTCTGGATCATGGGAATTTCCTCGTGACGTGGGACCGGAGGCCGGGACCGGACGCGCGGTCCGCGGCGGTGCGCGCGGCGCAGCGCCGGCGCGAAGCGCGAGCGAGTCTAGCACCGCGCCGCCGGCACGGCCCGCGCGCGCCGGTGCCGCGCCCCGATGTCGGCTACCATTGGGGCCTGGGCCCGTGTTTTCGGAGCGGGCTTGGTCAAGAACGAACCCATGCCAAACATCGCCTCCATCCTCAAGAGTGAAATCGCGCGCGTCGCGCGCAAGCAGGCGCGGTCGGAAACCGCCAACCTGAAACGCGCGGTCGCCGCGCACCGCGCCGAGATCGCCGCGCTCAAGCGGCGCCTGAAGGAATTCGAACAGCGGCTGCGCGGCGTCGCGCGCGTGCGCGCCGCGGCCGCGGACAGCGCGCCGGCCGAGGAAGCGGGCCCGGCGCTGCGCTTCAGCGCCAAGGGCTTCGCGTCGAACCGGCGTCGCCTCGGGCTGTCGGCCGAGGCCTGCGGCCTCCTGGTCGGGGCCACCGGCCAGTCGGTCTACAAGTGGGAGACCGGCAAGGCGCGGCCGCGCGCGCGGCACCTGCCGGCGCTGGCGGCGCTGCGCACCATGGGCAAGCGTGCGGCCGCCGCGCGGCTCGAGGAACTGCGCGCCGCCGCGGGCTAGCCGCGCCGGCACGCGGCCGCGGCGGCGCCGCGGTCACGGCGCGCCGCGCGGCAGCAGCCGGACGCCGGTGCGCAGCCGCCGGTAGGGATAGCGGCGCGGGTCGGGGTCGTAGGCCCCGGGCGCGAGGACGGTGAGAACCGCCGCCGCGCGCGGCTCGAAGTCGGCGCGGAAATGGCAGGAGCTCTTGAGGACCACGATGCGACGCGTCGTCCAGTCGACGCCGAGTCGGTCGAACGGCGCCGGATCGTAGGCCTGCACGTTGCGCGAGGTCACGACGATGTCCACGCCGTCGCAGCGCAGCAGCGCCATGGCGCCGAGGTCGGCGACCGATCGTCCGGTCACCGCGCCGGTCATCGTGAACGGCCCGCGCGCGCACGCCAGGACGCGGAACTGCCCGTGCAGCGGGGCCACGCCCGGCGGCCCGTGGCGGCCGCCGAGATCGAGCGTGACGCTGGCGCCCACGCCGGCGGCGTGGGCGCCAGCGGCGGCGCCGGGATCGCAGAGGAAGCCGACGATGGCGTCGCGCGCGCCGTGCCGCAGCAGCGCGGCGATGATGCCGGTGGTGTCGCCGCTGCCGCCGGCCCCGGGATTGTCCTGCGTGTCGGCGATCACCACCGGCCGGGACGCGCCGTCGGCCAGGCGCATGGCTTCACGCACGCCAGCGTCGGTATCCCACAACCTGACGTGGAATGCGGTCTCGCGCGCGCTGACCAGCGCCAGGTAGGCATCCGCGGCGGCGTCGGCGTCCACCTGCGTCCACGCGTGCACCGCGACCGCCGGTCCGCACCAGGCGGTATCGGCCGGCGGGAAGCCGGCGGCATAGGTGGCGCTGACGATCGCCGCCGGCTGCGGCGGCGTCCACGCCACCACCGAGCGGCTCGGCTCGCACAGCGTGCTCTGGAAGTCGACCGGCAGCAGGAACGGCAGATGGCGCACCGCGCGACCCGCGGGGCGGCCGCGTGCGAGCAGGGCGCGCACCAGCGCGGCGGCGCGCTGGCCGGTTTCGGGCCGATCGACGTGCGGGTAGGTCCGGTAGGCGGCCATGCCGTCGCAGCCCTCGACCATGGCCGGCGAGAGGTTGGCGTGGTAGTCGAGGCTCACCACGACCGGGACGGCGGCGCCGACGACGGCGCGCACCCGGCGCAGGATCTCCGCCTCGGCGTCCTCGAAGGTCGTGCTCACCATCGCGCCGTGCAGGTCCAGGTACACCGCATCGACCGGCAGTTGCCGCGACAGCTCACCGACCATCTCGCCGACGATGCGCTCGAAGGCGTCGTCGGTCACCGTGCCGCCCGCGCCGCCGCTCGCCCAGACCAGCGGCACGGGGACGTCGTCGGGGCCCAGCGCGTCGAGGAATCCCGAGGTGGCGAAGGCGTTGCCGCGCAGGCTGGCCAGCAGCTCCGCGCCGCGCACCAGCGGCGGGCGGTCGCGGTGCTGCGCGAAGTGGCCGTAGTCGGCGCGGTGCGCGGCGAACGAGTTGGTCTCGTGCTGGAAGCCGCCGATGGCGATGCGCGCCATGTCGGTGCGCCGACGGTCAGTCCAGGGGCTGGAAGCCGATCTGCGCCACGATGCGCTCGTACTTGGCGATCTCGGCCGCGTAGAAGGCTTCGGATTCGGCCAGCGTGAGGCCGCGCTGCAGGCGCCGGCCGTCGCCTTCGAGCGCCTGCAGCACCGGCGGGGTGGCCAGCGCGCTGCCGATCGCCTTGTTCAGCTGGCTCCGGATCGCCGACGGCGTGCCCTTCTTGACGAAATACGCCGAATTGGTCGAGAAGTCGATGGTCCGGAACGCCTCGAGGTCGGAAATGCTGGGCAGATGCGCGAGGTCCCTGGGCTTGTAGCGGGACATGTTGGCCAGCGCCTTGTACTGTCCCGCGCGCAGCGCCTGCAGCACGGTGCCGGTGAGGGCGAGGACGGCGAAGTCGAGCCTGTCGCCGACCAGGTCCTGCGTCAGTTGCACCGCGCCCTTGTACGGGATGTGGTTGAAGCGCGCGCCGATGAGCTTGGCCATGCCCTCCGGCACCAGATGGTAGAGCGAACCGACGCCGGAACTGCCGTAGGACAGCGGCTGGCTCGCGCTGCGCTGCCGCGCCAGGCTGACGAAATCCTGCAGGCTGCCGGCCGGCAGCTCGCTGCGCACCACCAGGAGCAGCGGCGTGATGGTCGTGGGATGGACGATCTCCATGTCCGTCGGCCGGTACTTGATGGTGCGCATGGTCAGCGGCGGAATGATCAGTTCGCTCTGCGAGCCCTGGTACACGAGGCGCCCGTCGGCGGGCGCGTTCAGCACCTTCTGCACGGCGATCGCGCCCGAGGCGCCGGCGATGTTGTCGACGATCACGTCGAGGCCGAGTTCCCTGGCCACGGGCGCGGCGAGCGTGCGCGCCGTGAGGTCGCTCGGCCCGCCGGCGGGATAGGGCACGAGCAGGGTGATCGGCGGCACCAGGGCGACGCCCTGCGCGGCCGCGGCGCACGCGGTTGCACCGAGCGCGATGGCCAGCAGCAGCCGCGCGAGAGGCCGGGAATTTCGGGGGAGACGGGATGGCATCGATGGCACCGGTTCGGGTGGACGGGAGGTTCGGGTCGTCGGAGGACCGACCCCGAGTGTAACGGCGCGCGCGGCCGCCGGGGTGACGGCCGGCGCGGCGGCGCCGTCAGCGCGGCGCGTCCGGCGCGCGGTCCGCGTAGCCCGGGCTGCCGGGAACGATGCCGGGCGGCAGCGACTCGATGTGGCTGCAGATCTCGCCGGGGCGCGTCAGCCAGATGCGCTCGCGCTGCGCCAGGATGTGCTCGATCACGCCGCGGAAGCGCCGCAGGCGGTGCGGCTGGCCGAGGATGAAGCTGTGCAGCACGATGCTCATCACCAGCGGCCGGCGCGCCGACTCCTCGAGCGCCTCGTCGAACTGGTCGATCAGGTTCTCGCAGTAGAGCTGCGACGGCGTGCGCCGCGACACCACCTCGAACGAGTCGTTGAGGTCGTGCGCGTACGGCACCGAGAGGATCGGCCCGTGGCGCGTGCGGAACCACACTGGCTGGTCGTCGAGCGGCCAGTCCATCATGTAGCGGTAGCCCGCCTCCTTGAGCAGATCGGGCGAATCCACGGTCTGCGAGATGTAGGGCGCGAGCCAGCCCGCCGGTTTCGCGCCTTCGTGCGTCTCGATCGCGGCGGTCGCCTCGAGGATGCAGGCGCGCTCCTGCGCGAGCGTCATCGCGTCCTGGCGCTCGCTGTTGGTGCGGCCGTGGCCGACGATCTCGTCGCCGCGGCGGCGGAACGCGGCGATCATCTGCGGGCAGTAGTCGTAGAGCGCGGTGTTGACGAGCAGCGCCAGCGGCAGCGCGTGGCGGTCGGCGAACTCGAGCAGGCGCCAGGCGCCGACGCGGTTGCCGTAGTCGCGCCAGGCGAAGCTGCGCGTGTTCGGCGGCGGCGCGGGCGGGCCGTAGTCGTTGCCCAGCCCCTCGCCGAACGCGAAGTGCTCGACGTTGAGCGCGAGGTAGACCGCGAGGCGCCGGCCGCCGGGAAAGCTGTAGTCGGGGCGCAGCGGCAGCGCCGAGTAGTCGTAACGGCCGTGGGTCTTGAGCATGGCGGTTCCTGGGATGGGGGCGGGCGGGGCGGCGCCTCACGCGTCGTCGGCGGGGTTCTCGAGGTCCGGGATCTCGGAGAGGCGCAGCAGCAGCGTGCGCAGCGTCGCGTCGATCATCGAGTGCAGCCGCGCGCCGGCGGCGCCGGCGGCCGGATCGGGCCGGAAGTCGCGCACGAACGCGCGCAGGTCCGCGCGCAGGCTCTCGTGCTGGCGCGTGTGCCAGGCGAGGCGGGCGACGACGACCGCGTTGGCCTGCGCCACCGCCGCCAGCACCTGTTCCTGCGCGCCCTTGACGAGCTGCGTGATCTCCTCGCGTTCTTCCGGCGTCATGGCGGTCCTGTCGTGCAACACTGCGGACGCGTAGCCTACCGGAGAACCGGTGCCGGCACGGCGGGCGGGCGCCCGCTGCCCGCCGCGGCGCATCGGCGGCGGATTGATCCTCGTCAATCCGCGCCGGGCGCGATGCGCGAGCATGCGGGGCAGGCGTCAACGACGGCGGGAGAACCGATGACAACCATCCGAGGCACCAGCAGGCGCGCCGCGTGGCGCGGCGCCGCGGCCGCGCTCGCGCTCGCCGCCGGTCTCGCGGCGGCGCCGGGCGCCGCCCAGCAGCGGCAGGAACCGATGCCCGGCGACTACCGCATCGTCGACGGGCGCGTCGACCGCGGCACCTATGCCGGCTGGCGCATCTTCCACACCACCTGCCACGCCTGCCACGGGGTCGGCGGCGCGGGCACCGACGTCGCGCCCAACCTGGTCGCGCGCATCGGCAACATGACGCCGCGTGCGTTCGCCGCCAAGGTGCTGGCGAGCTACCGCATCGTCGCGCCGGCCGATGCGCCGCCGGGCGACAACGGCGCCGCGACCCCGGACACCATGCTCGAGCAGATCATGCGCCGCGAGCGCGGCGCGGGGGGGCGCGTGATCATGCCGGCCTGGGAGGACGACGCGCGCGTCAATCCCCACGTGCTCGACATCTACGCCTACCTGTCGGCGCGCGCCGACGGCAAGCTCGGCGCCGGCGAGCCGCGACGCGCGCCGCGGCGCGCGCGCTAGGCTAGGCCGCCGCGCCGGCCGGCGGCGTGCCGGCGCGCAGGGCCGCGACCTCCGCGCGCAGCGCAGCGACCTCGGCCTCGAGGCGGTCGACCCGATCCCGGAGGTCGTCGCGCCCGGCCGGCGGCGCGGCGCCATCGGCGGCGGTCTCCGCGACCGCGTCCGCCGCGGGCATGCCCGAGAGCAGGTGCGCCCAGCGCTGCTCGCGTGCGCCGGGCTGGCGTGGCAGCTGCACCACCAGGGCGCCGGCGTCGCGCGCGGCCAGTTCGGCGAGGAAGGCCTCGACCGCCGAGATGTCGGCGAAGCGGTGCAGGCGCTCGCAGCCGATGCGCAGCTCGCCCGGCGTCTGCGGGCCGCGCAGCATCAGCGCGGCGAGCAGCGCCGCCGACTGCTCCGGCACCTGCAGCACGCGCAGCAGATTGTGCTCGTAGCGCGCGACCCGGCCGCCGGAGGACGCGATGACCAGCGACAGGCCCTGGAGCGTGTCGAGCGCCGCCTGCACCTGGGCCTCGCTCGCCTCGATCACCGGCGCGCGGCTGCTCTTCTGGTTGCATCCCGCGACCAGCGCGTTGAGCGAGAGCGGATAGGTGTCGGGCACGGTGCGCTGTTTCTCGAACAGCACGCCGAGCACGCGGGTTTCGATCAGGGAGAGGGCGGGCAGGGGGCGCATGGCGCCAGTATCGCAGGCCGGGCCGGCGTCCGGCCGGCGCGCGGCGTGCGGCCGCGGTGTCGTGCCGCGGTGCTACATTTGCGGTTCCCGAACCCGTCACCGGAGGAGCAGGCGATGCAGACGAGACCGAGCCGCTGGATCGGCGCGTGGCTGGCCGGGGTGCTCCTCGGCACGGGCGCCGCCCCGGGCGCGGCGCAGCCCTATCCGTCGAAGCAGATCGAGATCATCGTGCCCTATGCGCCGGGCGGCACCACCGATTTCGTCACCCGCGTCATCGGCCAGCGCCTGAGCGAGTCCTGGTCGCAGCCCGTGCTGGTGGTCAACCGGCCCGGCGCGAGCGGCGCGATCGGCGCGGATCTCGCGGCCCAGGCGGCGCCCGACGGCCATACCCTGTGCATCACCGGCTACACCAACCGCAACCTGCTGTTCGCCTCGCCGCCGCCGACGCCCAACCCGGCGCGCGACCTGATGCCGGTGGCGATGGTGGCGCAGGCGCCGCTGCTGCTGCTGTCGAACCCGGCCTTTTCCGCGCGCGACCTCGCGGAGTTCCTGGCGCAGGCGAAGTCGCGGCAGCCGGCCCTCAACTACGCCTCGATCGGCAGCGGGTCACCGTCGCACCTGGCGATGGAGATGTTGAAGCGCATGGCCGGTGTCGACCTCGTCCATGTTCCGTACAAGGGCAGCGGCCCGGCGCTGCTGGACCTGATGGCCGGCCACGTGCCGGTCATGTTCGACAGCGTGGTCTCGGCGTCGCCGCACGTGCGCGCCGGCAAGCTGCGCGCGCTGGCCGTGGGCACGGCGACGCGCCTGCCCTCGCTGCCGCAGGTGCCGACGGTCGCCGAGAGCGGCCTCGCCGGCTTCGAGGCGTTCACCTGGACCGCGCTGTACGCGCCGGCCGGCACGCCGGCCGACCGCGTCGAGAAGCTGCGCACCGAGGTCGCGCGCATCCTGCGCCTGCCCGACGTCATGGAGCGCTTCGCCTCGCAGGGCGCGATCGTGCCCGAGCCGCTCACCCCGGCCGCCACGGCGGCGTTCATCCAGGCCGACGTGCAGCGCTGGCGCCGGGTGATCGCCGAGGGCAACATCAAGGCCGAATAGGCCGCCCGGCGCGGCGGCCGCGCAGGCGACCCGAACCGATGATCTCTCCCATCACCAACTGCTGGGGCCGGGTGACGGCACGCCGGCTCGAGGTCCGGCACACCGCGATCTTCCGCGGCCGCGAGGGCCAGTCGTTCAACCACCAGGCGCAATTGGCCGGCGACGGCGCGCGCCTGTACGCGACCTGGTCGTCCTGCGCGCGCGACGAGGAGGAGGCCGGCCAGCAGATGCTGCTCGCGACCTCGGACGACGCGGGCGCGACCTGGAGCGCGCCGTCGGTGGTCGCGCCGGCCCGGCCGGGCCGGTACGCGATGAGCGTGGTCGTGTCCTCGGGCATCCGGGTGCACGGCGGGCGCCTGGTCGCCTACTACGGCGAGTGGGAGCGCTACGAGGCCGGCCGCAGCAAGGAGCGCGAGGCCGAGCGTGCCGCCACCGGCCGCAACACCTTCAACCTGCGCACCGAGGCGCGCGTGTCGGCCGACCGCGGGCAGAGCTGGTCGGCGCCGGTGCCGGTCGTCGCCGACCAGTTCGGCTTCATGCCGCCGATGCCGACCGCGTCGGGCCGGCTGATCCTGCCCGGGCATCTCACGTACGCGCTGAGCGACGATCCGGCCGGCCTGTCGGGCTGGCGCCGCACCGGCTTGCCGGGCCTGCCGCCCGACTATGTCGACGAGTGGTACGGTCACGCCAGGGGCGCCGCGATGCTCGGGCTCGCGCACCGCTTCAACGAGGCCAACTTCTTCCAGACCGCCGACGGCGTCATCCACATGATGCTGCGCAACGAGAACGGCGTGCGCATGGGCGTGACGGAGAGCCGCGACGATGGCGCCAGCTGGAGCGCGCCGGTGCTGACCGACTTCTCCAATTCGGTGTCGCGATCGCACTTCGGCCGCCTGCGCGACGGGCGCTACTTCTGCGTGAACTGCCCGACGCCGCCGGCGCAGGGCGTGGCGCCGTCGACCCGCACGCCGCGCACGCCGGTGATCCTCGCCCTGTCCGACGACGGCGTCGTGTTCGACCGGCACTTCATCGTCGGCGACGACGCGCAGGGCGAGCCGCGGATCCCCGGATTCCTCAAGCACGGCCGCTACGGCTACCCGTTCCTGCTCGAGAACGGCGACCAGGTCTGCGTGATCTACTCGACCAACAAGGAAGACATCAATCTGGCGCGCTTCCGCCTGGCCGACCTCGCCGGCTAGGCGCCGCCGCGGCGATCCCGCGCCGCGGGCATCCGGCGGGGCGATCGGCAACCTCCTGCATAATCGCCGCTTCCCCACTGCGCCCGCGAAGGAGCCGCCCGATGTCCGCCGTTTCGTTCCGACTTGCCGCCGTCGTCCTCGCGCTGTGTTCCGGCCTGGCCGCGGCGCAGAATCCGGCCGACCCGAAGCCCGCCGGCGCCTACGTGCCGCAGTCCGGCCAGGAGGGCAAGGACGTGGTGTGGGTGCCGACGCCGCAGGTGGTGGTCGACAAGATGCTCGAGGTGGCGAAGGTCGGCCCGAAGGACCTGGTCATGGACCTCGGTTCCGGCGACGGCCGCACCGTGATCACCGCCGCGAAGCTGGGCGCGCGCGCCATGGGGATCGAATACAACCCCGACATGGTCGAGTACGCGAAGCGCAACGCCGAGAAGGCCGGCGTCGCCGCGCGCGCGAGCTTCGTCAAGGCCGACCTGTTCAAGACCGACTTCTCGAAGGCGAGCGTGATCACGATGTTCCTGCTCACCGACATCAACATGAAGCTGCGGCCGCGGCTCCTGAAGCTCCGGCCCGGCACGCGCATCGTCTCCAACACCTTCACCATGGGCGAGTGGGAGCCCGACGTCAAGGTCGACCTCTCGGGCGACCCCGGCTGCGGCAGCTCGTACTGCACCGTGCTGCACTGGGTGGTGCCGCGCCAGGTCGGCGGCACCTACAAGGTCGCGCAGGGCGAGGTCACGCTCAAGCAGTCGTTCCAGATGCTGAGCGGCGAGATCCAGGGCGCCGACGGCGCCGCCGTCGCGGTCCAGGGCCGGGTGCGCG
Organism: Burkholderiales bacterium; assembly: GCA_016790695.1. Classification (GTDB taxonomy): domain Bacteria; phylum Pseudomonadota; class Gammaproteobacteria; order Burkholderiales; family JAEUOS01; genus JAEUOS01. The sequence goes on along the minus strand of JAEUOS010000093.1, from coordinate 2,309 downwards.
GCGAGACGATCGAACTCGCCGGCGGCGGCAGGAAGTACGTCGGGCGCCTGAAGGGCAAGGCGCTCGAGCTGCGCGAGGCCGGCGCCTAGGCACCGCGCCGCGAATCGCCGGCGTCGATCCCGGCCGGCACCACCGGCAGCACCGCTACGGCAGCACCGCGTCCGGAAACCGCGCCTTGAGCGCCGCGCGCGCCTCGGGCAGGCCGCTGCAGATGCGCGCGGGCGCGAGCTCGAGACCGCCGGTGTCGCCGCTCGCCGGCAGCGGCGTCACGCCGACGCACACCGCCGCGCGCGCCGCGTAGGTGCGCAGCTCCGCCGGTTCGCCGTCGGGGCGCGCCGCATAGGCGGCGGCCAGGCGCTCGGAAAAGCTGACGTGGCCGTCGAAGCAGTCGTCGGCGCGCGACCCGGCGAGCCAGCGCGCCGGCGTCCCGTCCTCGTACAGGCACAGCGTCGCCGCGGCCCGGTCCGCCTCGAAGCGCCGCGCCGCGTCGAGGTCGCGCGTGAAGAGGATCGCGACATCCTCGCTGTTGACCGACAGCCGCGGATGCAGCGGCGCCGCCCAGGCCTCGGCGCGCGCGCGGAAGTCGGGGGCCTGCGTGTCGAGCCGGGTGAAGACCAGCGCGATGGCGTCGCCGCGCACCGCGCCGTCGCGGCTCGCGCCGGGCAGGAAGTCCGCCGCGGCGCCGGTGCCGCTTGCGCCGAGCACGAGGCCGAGCGGCAGCGCGAGCGGCGCGAGCGCGAGCGCGGCCGACGCCGCGTCGGCGCGCAGCCAGGGGCGCTGCGGTGCGAGGGCCGCGCAGACCAGGGCGGTGGCCGCGTCGCACGCGAGGAACAGCCCGAGCGGGTTCTGCTGCCACAGGCTGCCCGCGGGCGTCGCGCCGGTGGCGGCGGCGAGCCCGAGTTCGCCGAGATCGAGCAGCAGCAGCACGCCCGCGAGCGCCGTCCCGGCGAGCAGCGCGCGCAGGCGTGCCGCGGCCGCAGAACCGGCCGCCGGCAGCATCGCGACCGCCACGCCGGCGAGCACGAACGACGGCACGTGCAGCGCGCCGCCGGCCACCGGCAGCGGGATCAGGTAGTCGACGAACGCGCTGCCGCTGCCCCAGATGCCGCGCCAGCCGAGCGCGCCGGCCAGCACGGCCGGGAGCGGCCAGGCGAGGAGGGACCAGATCAGGACGCGGAGCATGGGGCGGGCGGCGCTTGCGGCAGCGCATTGTGCCAGCGCTGCCCCCGGGGTGCCGGCGCGCGCGTCGTCGCGCGCCGCAGCGCGTGGGCCCGGGTTCGGGTGCGCGCGCCGCGGGCGTCGCTTGACGCACCGTGGGCATCGTTCGGCGCACCGTGGACGTCGCGTGGCGCGCCGAGGGCGTCTAGTGGCGCACCGTGAGCGTCGCGTGACGCGCCTTGGACGCCGTGTGACGCGCCCCGGGCGTCGCCTGGCGCGCCGCGGCGCCCGGGGGCCGCGGCTCAGCCGAGCGTGAAGTAGAAGGTCGCGCCGCGCTCCGGCTCGCCTTCGGCGCGGACGCGGCCGCCGTGGCGCTGGACGATGCGCTGCACCATCGTCAGGCCGATGCCGATGCCCTCGAACTCGGACGCGTGGTGCATGCGGTAGAACAGGTGGAACAGCTTGTCGGCGCCCTCGTTGATGAAGCCGGCGCCGTCGTCGCGCACGAAGAACTCGGTGCCGTCCGCGCGCGCGACCGCGCCGAAGCCGATCGTCGCCGTCGCGTGGCGCGAGGTGAACTTCCACGCATTGCGCAACAGGTTGCCGAGCACGATGCGCACGAGGTCGGGGTCGGCCATCGCGGTCAGGCCGCGCTGGACGTCGAAGCGCACCTGGCGTTCCGGCGCCTCGTCCTGCAGCGCGCGTGCGATCTCGTCCGCCATCGACGACAGGTCGACCGGCTGCCGCGTCAGCGGCGCGCGCGTCACGCGCGCGAGGCCCAGCAGGGCGTCGATCAGCCGCGCCATGTGGTTGCCGGCGCGCGCGACGCGCTCGAGCGAGTCGCGCGCCGCCGGCGGCAGCGCGCCGCCGTGGTCCTCCAGCAGCATGTTCGTGAACGCGATCACCGCGCGCACCGGCGCGCGCAGATCGTGCGCGACCGAGTAGTTGAACGCGTCGAGGTCGGCCACGCTCTCGCGCAGATCGCGCGTGCGCGCGTCCACCGCCTGCGCCAGTTCCTCGTTGAACGCCTGCATGGTGCGCCAGGCGCGCCGGGCTTCCGAGACGTCCTGGACGACGCCGATGGTCCGTTCCCCGGTGCCGTCCGACGCATGCAGCGCGCGCGCCTGGAAGCGCAGCCATCCGGACTCCGC
>JAEUOS010000052.1 GCA_016790695.1 Burkholderiales bacterium | reverse complement strand
GCTGTCGAACCTGTTCCCGGAAGCGCGCTCGGTCGGCGCCTGGCTCAAGGGCGGCTGGCACGTCGCGGTCGGCTACGTGATCGGCTTTTTCGTGCTCCTGGCGTTGCTGGGCTGGCACCCGCAGGAAAAGCGCTCCAAGGGCGTGCAGCCGCCGGCCAAGACCGCGGTGCTGGCGACGCCGGCGTGCGCGCCGACGACCGCTGCGGCAGGCTCCGCGGCCGCTACGGGAGGCTCCGCGGCCGTGGCCGCTACGGCAGGCTTCGCGCCCTCGGCCGCTACGGGAGGCTTCGCGGCCGCCGCCGCTACGGCAGGCTTCGCGCCCGCGGCCGCTACGGGAGGCTTCGCGGCCGCCGCCGCTACGAGGGGCTGCTGACCGCCGACGCGAAGCGCGGCGCGGCCGTCTGCCCCGCGCCGGCGGCGCCGATCGGAATCACGGGAATCGCGCGCGCCCGGCGCAGCAGGGCGCCGACGGTGTCGCGGAACAGCCAGGCGCGCCACGACGGCTGCGGACGCGGCACGGCGATGGCCTGGCAGTCGAACTCCTCGGCGGCGTCCAGGATCGCGAACACCGGTTCGCCGTGGCGGATCACCGTGCGCACCGGAATCCCGGCGTCGGCGAGCGGGGCGGCCAGGCGCGCGCAATGGGCGGCCGCGCGCGCTTCGCGGAACGCGGTGAGTTCGCGCTCGCTGCGGTAGCGCCGGATCTGCCACTGCGGGTCCGGTTCGATCGCGTGCACCAGCACCACCTCGACGCGGTAGCCGCGCGCCCGGCGCGCGAGCGCGTGGGTGATGCCGATCGCCGACTGCGTGCCGGTGTCGACCGGGATCAGGATGCGTTCGGTCGGCGCGGCCGGCTGGTCCGGCGCCGAACGGTGCGGCCCGTCGGCGGCGGAGGCGGCGGAAGCGGGGGCGGAGAACACGGACATGGGGGTTCCTCGGGGCTCAGAGCAGTAGGAAGGCGGCGGCGGCCACGGCGGTGGGCGCAAGGGCGGCGACGAACAGCGCGGTCGGGCTGATCGACTCGTCCGGGAAATAGCCCTTGAGGATCGAGAAGCCCGCGGGATTCGGCGCATTGGCGATGACGGTGAGGCCGCCGCCGGTCACCGCGCCGGCAACCAGGGCGTACTTGAACTCGGCCGAGGTGCCCTCGACCAGCGAGCCCAGATAGGTGAGGGCGGCGTTGTCGGTGATCGCCGTCAGCACCGTCGCGACCCAGTAGAGGGCGCCGGGTTCGACGCCGGAGAGCGCCGGCTGCAGCCACCACTGCTGCAGCCCGCCGAGGGTCACGAGGCCGGCCAGGAAGAACGCCACGAGCAGGCCCTCGCGCAGGATCAGCCGGTCCTGGTGCTTCTTGTAGGCCTCGACGTAGCCGAGGAAGAACAGGAACAGCCCCATGAACACCTCGGGGTGGTGCGCGAAGGCGACCACCGCGGCGAGGAACGTCAGGTGCACCGCGATCACCGCCGGCGGCACGGCGCCGCTGCGGTCGTCGACGACGCGGCCGCGCAAGGCGATCTCTTCACGGAACAGCCAGGTCAGGGCGACGCCGTTGACAAGCACCGCGACCGCCGCCTTCCAGCCGAAGGTCGCGAGCATGAACGGCAGGTCCCAGCCCCACTTGGCGGCGACCATCAGCACCGGCGGCGCGGCATACGGGGTGAGCGTGCCGCCGATCGAGATGTTGACGAACAGCACGCCGATGGTCGCGTACTTGAGGCGCGTGGAGATGCCGCGCGCATAGAACGCGTCGCGCAGCAGGATCGCCGACAGGGTCATCGCCGCCGGCTCGGTGATGAACGAGCCCAGCAGCGGCACCATCGCGACGCAGAGGAAGTACGTGCCGACCGGCCGCGCCACCGGCAGACTGGCGGCGACCGCGCGCACCGTCTCGCGCACCGCGGCGAGCACCGGGCGGCTCGCCGCGATGACCATGATGACGAAGACGAACATCGGCTCGGTGAAGTTGCGGTCGTTCAGGTAGCCGATCGCGCGCTCGCGGCCGGTGGTCAGGAACAGCACCGAGATCAGCACGAAGGCCCAGAAGCCGAACACCACCTCGACTTCCGACAGCAGGTGCCAGAGGCCGGCATGGCGCGGGCTCGTGTGTGCCAGGCGGGCGAAGAAGCGGGTCGAGAAGGTGTGTGCGACCGCGATCAGGAACAGCGCGGCGGCGGCGATCTCGGTGGCGTAGGTGGCGGCGGACATGGCGGCGGGACGTGGCTGGCAAGCGCGTGCATGGTAGGCCGCGCGCGCGCGCCTGCCATCCGGCGCCCGCGTACGGGAATCCCGTACTACCCGGCGCGGCGATGTGCGGGTAGTCTTGCGCCTGCGCGGCATCCCTGCCGCGACCTGCGCACCGCTTCCTGCCCGAGTTCCGATCCCGCCCGCCACCATGACCCGCCCTGCCGGTGCCCCCCGGGAGAACGCCGCCGCGCCGGTGTCCGCGCCCGCGCGCCTGGCGCCGCGCGCCGCCGACGCCGGAGTCGCCGTCGCGCTGGTCGCGGGCTACGTCGCGCTCGACTGGGCCAGCTACATCCACCCGCTGCACGGGCTCAACATCACGCCGTGGAGCCCGGCGCCGGCGCTGGCCCTGGTGGTCCTGCTGCGCCACGGCGCGCGCATGCTGGCGCCGTGCGCGCTGGCGATCCTGCTTGCCGATGCGCTGGTGCGCGAGCTGCCGGTCACCGTCCCGGTGCTCGCGATCGGCCTGGTGCCGGCGCTCGCCTACTGGCTGATCGCCGGCGCGCTGCGGCGGCGCCTGCGCGGGGTCGAGGTGTTCGCCGACCGCGGCGCGCTGCTCGCCTGGGCCGGCATCGTCGCGCTCGGCACGCTCGGCTGCGCGCTCGCGTTCATCTCGCTCCTGACCGTCGCCGGCCTGGTCCCGGCCCCGGGGTGGCGCGAGGCGGCGGTGCGCTACTGGGTCGGCGACCTCGTCGGCATCCTCGTGACCATGCCGGTGCTGTGGATGCTCGCCAGCGAGCGCGCGCGGCGCCAGTTGCGCGCGGTCGTCGCGCAGCCCGAATCCCTCGTCGTGCTGGCCGCGATCGCGGCGGCGCTGTGGCTGGCGTTCGGCCTGGGCGCGGGCACCGACTTCCGCTTCCTGTACGTGCTGTGCCTGCCGATCGTCTGGGCGGCGGCGCGCAGCGGCCTGGCCGGCGCGGTGATGGCAGCCGCGCTGGTGCAGGTGGGCATCATCGGCGGCGTGCTCTGGCGCGGCCTGCCGGCCGCGAGCGTGCTGGAGATCCAGGTGCTCGCGCTGGTGCTGGCGCTGATCGGCTTCCTGGTCGGCATCGTCGTCGACGAGCGGCAGCGCATCGGGGAGGAATTGCGCCAGACGCTGCGCCTGGCGGCGGCCGGCGAGATGGCCGCGGCGCTCGCGCACGAGCTCAACCAGCCGCTGACCGCGCTGTCGGCCTATGGCACCGCATGCGAGCGCATGCTGGCGGCCGGCGACGGCGGCGAGCGGCTGCGCGAGGCGGTGCAGCGCATGGTCGCCGAGTCGCAGCGGGCGGCGCTGGTGGTGCGCCGGTTGCGCGACTTCTTCCGCACCGGCGCCACCCGCCTGGAGCGGGTCGGCCTGGGCGAGCTCGTTGCCGCCGCGGCGGCGCCGTTCGTCCGGTCCGCGCCGGACCGGGGCGTGGCCTTCGACGTGGCCGACGCCCCGCCCGTGAGCCTGCTGGTGGACCGCCTGCAGCTCGAGGTGGTGCTGCGCAACCTGATCCAGAACGCCTTCGACGCCGTGGCCGACCGGCCCGAGGGCGAGCGCCGCGTGCGGCTGGAGGCGCGCCTCGAGCGCGCCGACCGGCTCGCCATCGACGTGCGCGACAGCGGTCCCGGCATCGGCGGCGCCGGCGCGGCCGGGCTGTTCGAGCCCTTCGTGTCGACCAAGTCGACCGGCCTCGGCCTGGGTCTGGTGATCAGCCGCGCGATCGTCGAGGCGCACGGCGGCCGGCTCTGGGCCGAGGACGGGCCCGGCGGCATCTTCCACCTGACGCTGCCCGCGGAGGCCGGCGCATGAGGATCCCTCCGGGCTGCCGCGTCTACCTCGTCGACGACGACGCGGCGGTGCGCGACGCGCTCGCTCTCCTGCTGGGCTCGTACGGCCTGCCGGTGGTGCCGTTCGCCGACGCGCGCGGCTTCCTGCAGAGCCTCCGGGCGGACTGGCGCGGCTGCCTGCTCGCCGACATCCGCATGCCCGGCATGGACGGCCTGGCCCTGCAGCGCCACCTGCGCGAGAGCGGGTCGGCGCTGCCGGTGATCATCATGACCGGCCACGGCGACGTCGAGTCGGCGCGCGAGGCGTTTCGCGCGCGCGCGGTCGACTTTCTCGAGAAGCCGATCGACCACGAACGGCTGCTGCGCGCCATCGAGGAGGCGTTCGCGCGCGAGGCCTCGGCGCGCGACGACCAGGCGCAGCGCGCCGAGTTCGCGCGCCGCCTCGCGGTCCTCACCCCGCGCGAGCGCGAGGTCATGGACCTGGTGATCGCCGGGCGCCACAACCGCGAGATCGCCGCCCTGCTCAACATCAGCGCGCGCACGGTCGAGGTCCACAAGGCGCGCATGATGGACAAGCTCATGGTCGACAACATCCCGGAACTGGTGCGCCTGAGCGTCGGCGCGGCGGGCGCCGGCTAGGGCGGGCCGGGGCCGGCCGGCGCGGCATGCGCGCGTCCCGCGGCGCCGGGCCGCCGGGACGGGCATCTGCGACAATTCCGCGACGGTTCGAGGGAGGACGCAACATGCAGTGCGAGACGATGGCGGGCGGGTTCGGCGTGAGCATCACCGGCGTGCGCGTCGACGCGCTCGACGACGCCGGGCTGGCCGCGCTGCTCGGCGCCTGGCGCGCGCACCACGGGCTCATGGTGTTTCCGCGGCAGCAGGTGTCCGACGCCGGGCTGCTCGCCTTCTCGCGCCGCCTCGGCGAACTCGACCTGCCGCCCAACCAGGAGAACGGCCGCCAGAGCGCGCCGGGCTTCCCGGAGATCTACGTCGTGTCGAACATCAAGGACGCGGCGGGCGCGCCGATCGGCGCGCTGGGCGACGGCGAGGCGGTCTGGCACACCGACATGAGCTACGCGGCGCTGCCGCCGCTGGCCTCGATGCTGACCGCGCGCGAGATTCCCGCGTCGGGCGGGTCGACCTGGTTCTGCGACATGGTGGCGGCGGCCGCCGCGCTGCCCGCCGACCTGCGCGCGCGCGTCGCCGGGCTCCAGGTCAAGCATGACGGCACCTACAACTCCGGCGGCTACCTGCGCAAGGGCGTCGTCGCCACCGACGACCCGGTGACCGCGCCCGGCACCCTGCACCCGCTCCTGGTCCGCATTCCCGAGACCGGCCAGGCCTCGCTCTACCTCGGCCGGCGGCGCCTGGCCTACATCCCCGGCCTGTCGCGCGCGGACAGCGAGGCGCTGCTCGATCAGCTGTGGGAGATCGCGACCGACCCCCGGCGCGTCTACAAGCACCAGTGGCAGCTCGGCGACCTGGTGGTGTGGGACAACCGCACCACCATGCACCGGCGCGATCCGTTCCCGCCGAGCGAGCGCCGCCGGATGCATCGCACCCAGATCAAGGGCACGGCGGCGCCGGCGCCGTTCGCCTGACCCGATTGGACGGCCCCTTCCCGACCCGCCGCATCCTCGTCGCCCTGCTGCTGGGCGGCCTGCTGCTGCTCGGCTACACCGTCCTGCAGTTCTTTCTGGCGCCGCTGGCCTGGGCCGGCATCCTTGCCTACACCACCTGGCCCGTGTACGCGCGCCTGCGCGGCCCGGCGCGGCGCTGGCCGACCGCGAGCGCCGCGCTGATGACGGTGCTGCTGCTGGCGGCATTCGTGGTGCCGGTGATCTGGCTGATGGCGCTCCTGCGCGGCGAACTCACCGCGGCCTATGCGGCGGTCGCCGCCTATCTGGCCCAGGGCCCGCATCCGCTGCCCGAATTCGTCGCCCGCATCCCGTGGCTGGGCGACTGGCTGCAGCAGCTGTTCGACCAGCTCGCGGGCGATCCGGCCGGCGTGCGCGCGCAGATCGCCGCATGGGCCGAGGAGCGCATCGACGACCTGCTGGGACTGCTGGGCGGCGCCGGGCGCAACGCCGCCAAGCTCGGTTTCGCCCTGCTCGCGCTGTTCTTCCTCTACCGCGACGGCGAGGCGCTGCTCGACCAGGTGCGCAGCGTCCTGCGCCGCATCGTCGGCGCGCGGGTCGACGGCTACCTCGAGGCCGCGGGCGCCACCACCGGCGCGGTGGTCTACGGGCTGGTGCTGACCGCGCTGGCGCAGGGCGCGCTGGCCGGCCTGGGCTACTGGGTGGCGGGAGTGAAGGCGCCGGTGCTGATGGCCGCGCTCACCGTGCTGATCGCGCTGATCCCGTTCGGCACGCCGTTCGTCTGGGGCTCGATCGGCGTCTGGCTGGTGCTGAACGGCCAGACCGCCGCCGGCGTCGGCCTGCTCGCCTGGGGCACGCTGGTCGTGAGCTGGGTCGACAACCTGATCCGGCCGCTGGTGATCTCGAGCGCCACGCGCATTCCCTTCCTGCTGGTGATGTTCGGCGTGCTGGGCGGGCTGGCGGCATTCGGCCTGATCGGGCTGTTCATCGGGCCGGTGATCCTGGCGGTGCTGATGGCGGTCTGGCGCGAGTGGCTCGAGGATGCCCAGGCGGCGGGCGCGCCGGGGCCGGTTGAACCGCCGCCGCCGCCCCGCTAGACTGCCGCTTCCATCCGCGCCGCGCGCGAACTTCTCGGAGAACCACCATGGGCTTTCTTTCCGACGACGAACTGGCGCGCCTGGCGCCGGCCGAATCGACCATCTTCGCCTCGCCGATCCCGGTGCAGTCGGTGTCCTCCGACGAGTTCCTGCCCGCGCCGCAGACGGCCCGGCAGCGCGAGTTCGAGGCGCGCGTCAAGGCGATCGGCAGCGAGCTCGCGCGCCACCAGGGCATCTCGCGGCGCGCGTTCTTCAAGTCCGCCGCCGGCATGGCCGCCGCCTTCGTGGCGATGAACGACACTTTCGGGCCGCTCTATGTGGTCAGCCGCGCCGAGGCGCAGACCCCGGAACTGGCCAACGCGCGCGCCGCGACCCTGAAGGGGCAGTTCATCATGGACATGCACACGCACTTCCTGCGCGACGACACGCGGCTCGAAGGCTTCGTGCGCTCGCGCGAGGCGGTCGGCCGCGCCGGCTGGAACCCGGCGCTGGCCGGCAAGCCGCAGACCATCGAGGACCTGAAGTTCGCGAACTACTTCAAGGAGATCTACCTGGACAGCGACACCAAGGTGGCGCTGATCTCCGGCTCCGGCTCCGAGGACCCGCGCGACTGGTTCCTCACCAACGAGATGAAGGCCGAGGCGCGCGCCGACGTCAACCGCCGCGCCGGCACCAAGCGCATGTTCTCCCATGCGATCTTCATGCCCGGCATGCCCGGCTGGCTCGACAAGGTCGACCGCGACCTCGAGACGCTCAAGCCCGACTCGTTCAAGGGCTACACGGTGGGCGACAACACCAACAAGCACCTCGCGCGCCACCCGTGGCACCTCGACGACGAGAAGCTCCTCTACCCGTTCTACGAAAAGCTCGTCAAGGCCAGCCGCACCCAGCCGAGCCTGGCCAACGTGTGCATCCACAAGGGTCTGTTCCCGCCCTCGACCACGCGGCAGTACCCGGACCTGGTCAAGTACGCCGACGTGCGCGACGTCGCCAAGGCCGCGAAGGACTGGCCGCAGCTCAACTTCATCATCTACCACTCGGGCTTCCGCTTCACCGGCGGCGCCTTCACGACCGGCTGGGAGCAGTTCGAGAAGACCGGGCGCGTCGACTGGGTCACCGACCTGGCCGAGATCCCCGAGAAGCACGGCGTCACCAACGTCTACGGCGACCTCGGCCAGATCTTCGCGCAGAGCACCGTCGCCGAGCCGCGCCTGTGCGCGGCGATGCTCGGTCAGCTCGTCCGCGGGCTCGGCGCCGACCACATCGTCTGGGGCTCGGACGCGGTGTGGACCGGCGCGCCGCAGTGGCAGATCGAGGCGCTGCGCCGCCTGGAGATCCCCGAGGAGATGCAGAAGAAATACGGCTTCAAGCCGCTGGGACCGGCGGACGGACCCGTCAAGAACGCGATCTTCGGCGAGAACTCCGCGCGCCTGTACCGCTTCACCCGCGAGCAGCGCGCCGCGCTCGACGGCGACGCGGTCGCGGTGGCGAAGGCGAAGTACGACGCGCTCGGCGACGGGCGCACCAATCTGGCGTATGGGTACGTACATCGCGGTGCGTAGGTAGAGCGTGCGCGATCGCGGCGCCGAAATGAGGCCGGGACGACGCTGGAGTGCCGGTCGTCGCGTGCGCCGACTGCCAAACCGCTTCTGGGACGCTTTCCGTTGTCCTGCGCCAAGCAAGGCGGCTATCGGAGGCTTGGAGAACTATGACCAGACGCATGCTTGGCCGAAAATTGCGTGCCGCCGCGGCCCTGGGAGTAGTCGCTGTTTGGGTTCCGATAGCTCTTGCGCAGCAGGCGTACACGGAGGAAGAGCTCAAAAATCCTGTCATCAGCTACGAACTGACATCTACTGGGCATTTCTCCCAAGGATATCGAGTAGAAATATTTGCAGACGGAAGAGTTCGCTATACCGGCAACAAGAATG
>JAEUOS010000045.1 GCA_016790695.1 Burkholderiales bacterium | reverse complement strand
CGACATCATCACCGACGGCGAGATCCGCCGCGAGAGCTATTCCAACCGCTTCGCCACCGCGCTCGCCGGCGTCGACATCGACAACCCCGGCACCGCGCTCGACCGCAGCGGCCACCCCAACCCGGTGCCGCGCATCGTCGGCGCGATCCGGCGCCTGCGCGACGTCGAGGTCGAGGACATCCGGTTCCTCAAGGCCAACCTGAGGAAGCCGGGCGCGCTCGCCAAGATCACCGTGCCCGGGCCGTTCACGATGAGCTGCCAGGCGCAGAACGACTTCTACGCGAGCGACGCCGAGGCCGCGATGGACTACGCCGACGCCGTCAACGCCGAGATCAAGGCGCTGTTCGCCGCCGGCGCCGACGTCGTGCAGATCGACGAGCCCTACATGCAGGCGCGGCCCGAGAAGGCGCGCGAATACGGCCTGGCCGCGCTCAACCGCGCCCTCGAGGGGGTGACCGGCACGACCGCGGTGCACATCTGCTTCGGCTACGCCGCGGTAATCCACGCGCGGCCGTCGGGCTATTCGTTCCTGCCCGAGCTGCACGGCTGCAGCTGCGGCCAGGTGTCGCTCGAGACCGCCCAGTCCAACCTCGACACCACGGTGCTCGGCACCCTCGACAACAAGAAGATCATCCTCGGCGTGATCGACCTGTCCGACATGCAGGTCGAGTCCCCCGAGACGGTGGCCGCGCGCATCCGCCGCGCGCTGCCCCACGCGCCGGCGGAGAACATCATCGTCGCGCCGGACTGCGGCATGAAGTACCTGCCGCGCGCGGTCGCCGACGGCAAGATGCGCGCGATGGTCGAGGGCGCGGCGATCGTGCGCCGCGAGATCACCGGGCGCGCGTAGCGGCGCGCCGGCCGCGCCACCGGCGCCACGCGCCGAGCAGGGCGAGCACGGCGCCGAACAGCGCGAGCGTTCCCGGCTCCGGCACCGCGCCGCGCGCGGTGTGCGTGCCGACCGTCGGATGGCTCTCTTCGACCTGGTCGACCAGGAAGAAGTCGAAGCAGGGCATGCCGCCGAACAGGGCCGGGCAGTTCTGCTTGTCGGTGTGCCAGTTGGCGTCCTGGTCGCCGATCGTGCCGGGCACCAGCAGTTCGAGGTCGGGGATGGTGGTCCAGGCCGTGCCGCTCGATTGCAGGTGCACGGGCGGCCCGATCAGGTTGAACGTGTTGCCGCCGTCGAGGCTCAGTTCGACGAAGACGTCGAAGAACGAGTCGAAGGTGCCACCGGTTCCGGAGCCGTCGCTGGTCAGGGTCATCTGACCGGAACTCTGCAGGGTCGGCGACTCGCGCAGCAGGATCGCCGGATTGGCCGTGCTGACCAGCGACAGCGCCACCAGTTCGATCGGAATCGTGCACTGGCTGCCGATGGAACCGAGGCCGATCATGCAGTCGCCGCGGCGCTGCACGATCGTGTCGGTGCTGCCCGGCCCGATCGGCAGGCCTGCCAGCGGGTTGGCGCCGCCGAGCGGCGCGAAGAAGGTCGGCTGCACGGTCTCGAAGTAGTCGCTGCCGAGGAGCACGACATCGGCGCGCGCCGTACCGGCGAGAACGGCGAGCCCGGCGGCGATCACGCACGAGCGCATCAGGCACATATGACGAGGCATGGCATCCCTCCAGTCGGGTTTGACTGCGCATCGACCGCGCGGGCGGCAGCGCTGCCGCTGGCAGCCGCCCCGGGCCCGCCCTATACTCGATGCTCACGCGGGAACCGGCGCGGTCTCCCAGGGAACCATGCACTGATCGTGCCGCGACCGCGGTGGCGGGAATCACGACAATTTCGCTGCCGCATCCGCGGCAGCGGCGCGCAATCCCGCAAGGAGGCGTCGTGCGCCGACTGCAGACCACCCGCGTCGCGGAGCTCGCTGCGCTGCTCGCCGCGACGGCGACCCGCACGCCGGAGCTGCGCTTCATGCACCGTGCGCACACCGTCCTGCTCGCGAGCATCGGCCCGGGCTGCTACGCGGTCGCGCGGCTGTTCCGCGAAAGCCCGCGCACGGTCGAACGCTGGGTGCGCGGCTTCGAGGCGGACGGTGCGGAAGCGCTCAGGGACCATCCGCGCGGCGGCCGGCCGCGCCGACTGCCGCCCGCCGTCGCCGCGGCGGTCTCCCGCGACCTGGCGGCGCCGCCGCGCCGCCTCGGCTACGCCAGCCCGCGCTGGAGCGGCGCCCTGCTGTCGGCCCATCTGGCGCAGGTCTATGGCATGCGCCTGGGCGTGCGGCAGTGCCAGCGGCTGCTGCGCTCCCCGCGCCCCGCGCCCTGACGCGCCGACGCGCCAGCGGTTTTGTCGGCGCATCCCCGGCCTCGCGCGCGTGGCGCCGTAGAATCGCGATCCCGGTGGCCGACTGTAAAGCGGGTCGACACGCAAGCGACGGGTCGTCCCGCCCCGCGGACCGCCGGATGCTCCGCGCCATGTCGCGCCAACGAGGAGACGCCGATGACCGCCCTGCGCCGCACCGCCCGCAACCTCGCGCGCTACAACGCCTGGGCCAACCGGGTGTTCTACGACGCCGTCTTCGCGCTGCCGCCGGGCGAGGCGGAGAAGCCGCGCCAGACGCTGTTCCGCAACATCGTCCACACGCTCAACCACAACTACGTGATCGACGCGATCTTCCGCGCCCACGCCGAGGGCCGCGCGCACGGCTACACCGCGCGCAACACCGCCGAGCCGCCGCCGCTGGCCGACCTGTGGCGGCTGCAGCAGGAATTCGACGCCTGGCTCGTCGCCTGGGCCGACGGCCTCGACGACGCGGCGCTCGAGGAGACGGTGCACTTCGAGTTCGTCGGCGGCGGCGCCGGCGCGATGTCGCGCCTGGAGATCATCGAGCACCTCGCGATCCACACCGCGTACCACCGCGGCTTCGCCGGCGACATGTTCTTCCAGGTCCCGGGCTGCCGGCCGCCGGTCACCGACCTCACGGTGTTCCTGCGCGACCATCGGCCCGCCGCCGGCTGAGGCGGCGGCGGCCTTCGCCGCCGCATCCGCCGCGCCGCCCGGATGCGTAATGCAGGACATGCCGGCGCCCTTCTCGCATCCGCCAGCCCGCGCGCGGCGATCCGCGCGCCGCGTGTCGTGGCTGGTCGCGGCCGCGCTCGGCGCCGTGCTGGCGGCGGCCGCCTGCTCGCCGCTGGCGGTAATCAACCGTCTGGTGCCTGACGACACCCACACCGTGACGCGCGAGCTCGCCTACGGCGAACACCCGCGCCAGCGCCTCGACCTCTACGCCCCGCTGGCGGCCGGCGCGGCGGCCGCGCGCGGCGTGCCGGTGGTGGTGTTCTTCTACGGCGGCGCCTGGACCGCCGGCGCGCGCGCCGACTACCGCTTCGCCGGCGAGGCGTTCGCCAGCCGCGGCTACCTGGCCGTGGTCGCCGACTACCGGCTGCACCCGGAGGTGCGCTTTCCGGAATTCCTGCACGACGCGGCCGCGGCCGTGGCCTGGGCCGCGCGCAACGCCGCGCGCTACGGCGGCGACCCCGCGCGCCTCTACCTGGCCGGGCATTCGGCCGGCGCCTACAACGCGGCGATGCTCGCCTACGCGCCGCGGTACCTGGCCGATGCCGGCGTGAACCCGGACGCGATCCGCGGCTTCATCGGCCTGGCCGGGCCCTACGACTTCCTGCCGCTCACCGGCGCCACCACCCGCGCGGTGTTCGGGTATCCGGACACCGCGCCCACGACGCAGCCGATCCACTTCATCGGGCGCGAACCGCAGCGGCGCCTGCCGCCTGCGCTGCTCGTCACCGCCACCACCGACGGCACGGTGAGTCCCGGCAACAGCGCGCGCCTGGCCGCGCGCCTGCGCGCCGCCGGCGCGCCGGCGGTGCTGCGCAGCTACGACAACCTCGACCATGCCCGCGTCGTCGGTGCGCTGGCCGCGCCGCTGCGCGGCATGGCGCCGGTGCTCGACGACATCGCCGCCTTCATCGCCGCGCAGCCCTGAAGGGACGCGACCGCCGTCGACGCCGCTCGGCCGCTTAGAATGGCGCGGCCATGAAGACCGTCGTCCTGCAGTCCTTCCGCACGCGCGACGTCCCGCGCTGGATGGACGCCTGCATGCAGAGCGTGCGCGCCTGGGCCGCGGCGCAGGGCTGGGCCTACGAGTTCATGGACGACGACTTCTTCGGCCTCGCCCCCGACTGGACCCGCTGGCGCTGCAAGGACAACCACTACGCGGTCACCGACATCTGCCGCCTGGTGTGGGCGACGCGCGCCCTCGATGCCGGGTACGAACGCGCGGTCTGGGCCGATGCCGACGTGCTGGTGTTCGATCCGGCGGCGCTGCGCCTGGAACCGGGGCGCGGCCACGGCTTCGCGCGCGAACTGTTCCTGCACGTGGCGCCCGACGGCGTCACGACGCCGCACCACGGCCTCTCGAACGCGCTGATGGCCTTCGAGCGCGGCGACGACGCGCTGCCGACCTACCTCGAACTCTGCTACGCGGTGCTGCGCGGCCTGCCGCCGGGGCCGGTGCCGCGCACCGCGCTCGGGCCGAAGCTCCTCAACGCGCTGGCCGCGAAGCGACCGCTCGCGGTGATCGAGCGCGTCGGCCTGTTCAGCCAGGCGATCCTCGAGCAGGTGGCCGCCGGCGGCGGCGCGCTGACCCGCGAGTACCTCGCGCGCTCGCCGACGCGGCCGGCGGCGGCGAACCTGTGCCACTTCCTGCGCAACCTGACCCCGCCGCCGCGGCGCGCCGTCTTCGACGCCCAGTACGACGCGGCGGTCGCGCGCCTGCTCGAGAGCGCCGGCGCGGTGCTCGGCCCGGCCGGCCCGGCCTGAGCCCTCAGGCGGTCTGCGCGTCGAGCCAGGGCTCGAAGTCGCGGTGCCACTTCTCCGGCAGGACGCGCCGGAACGCGTCCTCGTTGTCGAGGTAGAACTCCTGCAGCCACAGCGCGGCCTCGCGCGGCGGCGGCGCGCGCAGCGCGCCGTCGAGCCCCGCCGGCGCGGCAAGGTAGCCGTAGCTGGCCGCCGCGCCGTCGGGCAGCGCGATGCTCGCCAGCGTCTCGCGCAGGCGCAGCACGCCGCCGGTGTGCTGCGCGAGCTGGAACAGGAGCCAGGACGCGCAGTCCGCGAGCGCCTCCGGCAGCGGCGTGGCGCCGGCGAAGAACCGGTCGAGCAGGTCGCCGCGCCGGAACAGGCAGGCGCCCAGTGGCGCGCCGACCCAGGCGCCGAGGCCGACGGACAGCGGCGGAATGTGCTGCAGCGGCTGCTTCCATGCACCGCTGTTGGCGAACACGTCGGCGTGCAGGAGCGCGGCATCGCGCCCCGTCAGCCGCACGTCGCAACAGGTCACGCCGGCGAGCACGCCGTGCTGCTGCACGCGCACGTGGCGTTCGAGATACTCCCGGTCGAGGCAGTCGCCGGCGCGCACGAACGCGACGTAGTCGCCGCCTGCGGCCTGATAGGCGCGGCGCAGGCGCTCGAACTCGGGCAGCGTCGGTTCGTCGTCGAAGCCGACGGCAGTCACCGGCGCGCCGGCCGGCACCGCGACCGCGCCGTACGCGCGCGGGCAGACCAGCGTGACCGGCGCATGCGACTGGTTGAGCGCCGCGTCCACCGTACGCGGCGGCAGGGCGAAGCCCGCCGCGCCGAACAGCGCGATCGTCGCTGCCGGCTCGGCCAGGCGCCGCGACCGCGACGGCATGCGGTTCATGTACTCGACGCGGCGCACGTAGGACACCGCGTCGTCGCGCGCCTTGCCGTCGAGGCCGCATTCATCGATCCATTGCTCGAGGAAGTACAGGCTGCGCGGCGCGCGCAGGCGCGGGTCGCGCTTGGGAAGATAGGCGTCCCCGACCAGCTGCGCGAACTCGTTGGCCCCGTGGATGCGATACACCGACAGGCGCTCGTGCAGGTACTGGACTTCGCCCGTGGCGATCAACGCGCTCGGGCAG
>JAEUOS010000199.1 GCA_016790695.1 Burkholderiales bacterium | reverse complement strand
GCCGACGGTGCCGGAGCCGAAGAATTCGCCGGGGTAGACCGTCTCGTCCTTCGAGACGTGCGCGAGGATGTCGGCGAACTTGTGGTGCATCTCGCCGGAGGAGCCGCGCGACCACTCCTCGCCGTTGACGCGCGCCACCATGGTGAGCGCGTACGGGTCCGGGACCTCGTCGGCGGTGACCAGCCACGGCCCCATCACGTTGGCGGTGTCGAAGTCCTTGCCCTTGGTCGGGCCGAGCTGGGCCTGCATCTCGCGCATCTGCTGGTCGCGCGCCGAGAAGTCGTTGAAGATGCAGTAGCCGAAGATGTGCGACGCGGCGTCCTCGCGCCGGATGTTCTTGCCGCGCTTGCCGAGGAAGATGCCGAACTCGAGCTCGTAGTCGAGCATCTTGCAGTAGGCGGGGCAGACGACGTCGGTGCCGGTGCCGACCACCGCGAAGCGGTTGCACTTGTAGTAGACCGGCTCCTCGTACCAGATGCGCGGCACGTCGACCTTGGCCGGGTCGGTCGGGTAGCCGGTGATGCCGAACAGGTGGCGCTGCGTGCGCGCCTGGCGCAGGTGCTTCTCGAAGCAGAGGAAGTCGCGCATCTGGCGCGGCTCGGGTACCGGCGCGGCCAGGCGCACCGCCGCGAGCTCGTGCACCGTGCGCGGCGCGGCCAGCAGCGCGCGCGCCTCGGCGAGCGCGGGCGCGCCGGCGTCGATCAGCGCGATCATGTCGCGCGACCAGGGCGCGCCGGTGGCGCTGAAGTCGGCGATGCGCGTCTCGCCCGGCAGCAGGGCGCCGATGCGGCGCTCGCCGGACGGCAGGTCGAAGGTCACCAGTTTCATGCGGTCTCCGGATGGGCTCGACGCGTCGCGGCGCGTCACGGTGGAAATGCTGAAATTACCACGATCGGCGCGCGCGGCCGGCTTGATCGGCGGCGCCGGATCGCTTATCGTGGCCCGCCGCCGTCCGTCCGGGAGTCCCGCGCATGCTCACGCTCTACAACAACGCGTATTCGACCTGCAGCCAGAAGGTGCGCCTCGCGCTGGCCGAGAAGGCGCTGCCCTGGGAGGACCGGCAGCTGAGCTTCGCCGCCAACGACCACCTGACGCCGGAGTACCTGCGCATCAATCCGAACGGCGTGGTGCCGAGCCTGGTCCACGACGGCGCGGTGATCATCGACTCCTCGGTGATCCTCGAGTACCTGGACGAGG
Organism: Burkholderiales bacterium; assembly: GCA_016790695.1. Lineage (GTDB taxonomy): Bacteria > Pseudomonadota > Gammaproteobacteria > Burkholderiales > JAEUOS01 > JAEUOS01. The sequence continues at coordinate 22,192 of JAEUOS010000199.1, read as the reverse complement.
TGTTTCCCGCGCCGGCGATGATGCCGCGCGACGCCGTCGGCCGCGCCCACCTGCGCGCCTGGATGCGCTATTTCGAGGAGGTCACCACGCCGGCGGTGCGGCCGCCGTCGTTCAACCAGGCCTTCCTGCGGCGCTATGCGGCGCTCGACGACGAGGCGTTCGCCGACGCGGTGCGGCGGCGGCCGCTGCGCAAGCGCTTCATCGAGCGCATGGGCAGGACCGGATTCGACGACCGCGAACTGGCGATCGCCTACGAGAACATCGCGCAGACCTGCGCGCGCATGGACGCCGCCCTCGCCGGCCGGCCCTGGCTGTGCGGCGACGCGATGCCGTCGATCGCCGACTGCTGCGTCGCGCCCCTGCTCGACCGCATGGAGGACCTGGGCCACGCCGGCCTGTGGCAGGACCACGCCAACGTCCGGGCCTGGCTCGCGCGCTTCCGCGCCCGGCCGTCGTGGGCGGCGACCTTCCATCCGGGCGCGCGCCTGTCGGAGCTCCATGCCGACCTCGGCGCCCGCCGCCGCATGGCCGCCGACCTGGTCGCCTGCTAGGGCGCGCGCGGGCGCGTCAGCCGGGCACCACGGGCGCGCCGCGGATCACCGTGCGCCGCACCACCCGCGGCTCGACCGCGGTGTCGTACTCGGTGGCGCGATGCATGGTCGCGGTGTTGTCCCAGAGGACGAGGTCGCCCGGTCGCCACGCATGCTCGTGGACGAAGCGCGGCTCGGTCGCGTGGCACATGATGCGCTCGATCAGGCCGCGGCCCTCGAGTTCGGCCAGGCCGAGGACCGCCTGGCCGTGGCTGCCGAGGTACAGCGCGCGCCGGCCGCTGGGCACGTGCATCCGCACCAGCGGCTGCTCGACCGGCGGGCGCGCCTGGCGCTGCGCCGCGGTCATGCCCGGGTAGCCGGCCTTCAGGCGCGAGACGTGCAGGTCGTGCACCACGCGCAGGGTCGCATAGCGCGCGCGCTCGGCCGCGCCGAGCGCCTCGTAGGCGCCGATCATGTCGGCGAACAGCGTGTGCCCGCCCGCGCGCGGCACCGCCTCGGCGTAGAGCAGGGTGGCCAGCGCGGGCGCCGCCTGCCAGGAGGCGTCCGAATGCCAGAACAGCGTGCCGCGGTCGGGGTGGACGGCGTTCGGGCGCCCGTCGGGCCCGAGATTGGAGAGCTCGAAGATCTCCGGGTATTCCGCCTTGTGGTACTCGTCGAGCACGTGGACCTCGAGCTCGCCGAAGTGCCGGCTGAACGCGATGTGGGCCGCCGGCGGCAGGTGCTGGCCGCGCAGCACCAGCAGGCGGTGGCGCGCGAACGCCGCGCGCAGCGCGACCGCGGTGGCGGCGTCGAGCGGCGCGGCGGCGTCGACGCCGGTGACCTCGGCGCCGAACTCGCCGTGCAGCGGGCGCAGGGCGATGCTCACGAGGCCTCCGCCGCGGCCAGCCGCCGGCAGGTGCGGCGCGCCGCGCCGGCGGCGAGCGTGACCTCCGTGCCGCGCGCGACCACGGTCGTGCGCGCGTCGCCGTAGACGGCGGCGGTGGCGTCGTCGCGCCGCGCGAGCGCGCGGAAGCCGGCGCCCTCGCGCAGGTGGGCCGCGGCGCGCGCGAAGATGATCGCGTGCTCGGTGCCGTCGTCGCAGCGCACCGCGGCCAGGCGCGCCTCGGCGTCGCGCAGCATCACGAGTTCGGTGCCGGCGGCGGCGAGCCGCAGCAGGTCGCCGTCGAGGGCGCCGGCGCGCACCGACGAGAGCAGCGCGGCGAAGCGCGCGTCGCGGGACTGCGGCCCGCAGGCGCGGCGCGTCAGCGCGATCGGGCCGACCTGCAGCGTGCCCGGCGCGACGCGGCCGACGCCCGAATTGCAGTCGGCGCCGACCACCACCGCGCCGGCGGCGGCGAACTCGGCCCAGTAGGCCGCGGGGTCGGGCGCCGCGGTCGCGGCGGCGCCGTCGAGGCTCGCGACCCAGTGCCAGCGGCCGCTCACGAGGTCCTCATGGCGCGCGGGCTGCGCGCCGCCGGCGCAGGCCGCGAGCAGCAGCGCCGGCAGCCAGGCGCCGCCGCGCGTCACAGGCGGAAGATGCGCTGCGCATTGCCGCCGCGCACGCGGTCGCGCACGCCGTCGGGCAGCGCGTCGACCTGGGCCAGCGTGTTGTAGACGTCGCCGATGGTGTGCGGGTAGTCCGAGCCGTAGAGCACGTTCATGCTGCCGACCTGGCGCACGCACATCTCGAGCACGTCCTGGCGGAACACCACCGAGTCGACATAGATGCGCCGCAGGTAGTCCGAGGGCTCGAGCTCGATCTTCTCGCGGCAGGCCGGGATGTTGTGGAAGCACTGGTCCATGCGGCCGATCAGGAACGGCAGCGCGCCGCCGCCGTGCGAGGCGATGATCTTGAGGTTCGGGTAGCGGTCGAGGAAGCCGTCGTAGATCATGCGCGCGACCGCCAGCGAGGTGTCGAAGGTGAAGCCGATCGAGGCGGTCAGCTGGAAGCGCACCATGTCCATCGCCGCGACGCCGGGCGGCGCGCTCGGGTGGACCAGCACCGGCAGCGCGGCGTCGTCGATCGCCTGCCACACCGGCGCGAACTTCTCGTCGGTCAGGTGCGCGCCGTCGATGTTGGCGAGCACCATCACGCCGACCGCGCCCATCTGGCGCGCGCGCGCGAGCTCGGCCACGGCGCGCGCCGGGTACTGCCACGGCAGCGTCGCGAACCACTGGATGCGCCCCGCGTACCGGCCCTGCGCCGCGCGGAAGGTGTCGTTCATCATCGCCGCGGTGCGGCTCGAGACCTCCTCGCCGCCCCAGAACACGTTCGGGCAGGTGAGCGAGATGATCGAGACGTCGATGCCGGCGTTGTCCATCATGCGGATGCGCGCGTCGTAGTCGAACATGCCCGGCACCGGCGTCATGAACGGCGCGCCGTCGAGGTGGATCGCCTCGAGGCCGCCGCGCACCGTCTTGAGCGAGTAGCGCGGCGCGCCGTGCTCGCGCAGGGCGGCGACCCAGGCGTCGGACAGCATGTGGGTGTGGACGTCGATGACGGCGCTGCTCATGTCGGTTTCCTCGTGGTGGGCTTCGGTTCGGCGGCGGGGCCGGCGGCGCCGTCCAGGCAGGCGTGCCGGGCGGCCAGGATGTGGCAACTTATCACGCTGCGCGCCCACTGGCTGTCGCGCGCGCGGAAGGCGTCGATGAGCTCGCGGTGGTGGGCGAAGCTGCGCGCGAGCTGCGCCGGCGTGTAGCGGCGGAAGGTCTGCTGGACGATCGGCATCTCGATGGCGTTGGCGAGCATCGCCACCAGGCGCGGCTTCGCCGAGGCCTCGGCGACGATGCGGTGGAACTCGCGGTTCAGGCGCGCGATCCGCTCGAGGTTGGCCGGCGACTGGTCGCAGCCGCGCGACTCGAGCGCGTCCTGGATCGCGCCGAGCGCCTCGATGCCGGCGCTGCCGAAGCGCGCCGCGGCCAGCGCGGTGACCTCGCCCTCGAGCATCAGGCGCAGGTCGAACAGCTGCGCGACGTCCTCGGGGTTCCAGGCGCCGACGAAGGTGCCGACGTTGGGCTTGAAGATCAGCACGCCGTCGGCGACGAGCATGCGCATCGCCTCGCGCACCGGCGTGCGCGAGACGCCGAGCTCGCGCGCGAGCTGCTCCTCGGTGAGGCGCGAACCCGGCGCGAACGCGCCCGAGGTCACGCGCGCGCGGATGTACGCATGCGCCTGGCGCGCGACGCTGCCGGCGTCCGCCGCGGCCTGCGCTGGCGCGCCCACGCGCGCCTCAGAATTGCTCGAGCAGCGGCCCGAAGCCGGCGACCTTGTCGCCGATGCCGGACTCGCGCAGCGCGTGCCAGTAGATCGCGGTGTTGATCGCCAGCACCGGGCGCGGCATCCAGAGGTGCGCGCTGCCGGCCAGGCGCGCCATCGCGAGGTTGGTGCCGACCTGGATCACCGCGTCGACGTCGTCGCCGTCGAGCGCGCGCACGGCGTCGCGCAGGCGCTCCTCGCTCACGTGGGCGATCGCCACCGGGCTCTCGCACTTCAGGCCGTGCACGCGCCGCACCTCGTAGCCGCACTCCTCGAAGAAGCGCCGCACGTTCGCGTCCCCGACCGGCTGGTAGGGGGTGAGCACGGCGATGCGCTTGACGTTCCAGTTCGCGAGCGCCGCCGTGCAGGCCTCCGAGCCCATCGACACCGGCAGCCCGGTGCGCTCGGTCAGGTGCGCCTTGAGCTTGCGGCTCGCCGCCAGGCCGTCCCAGAAGGTCTCGGCGGAGATGCCGAGCACCAGGCGGTCGGGCTCGCACGACATGGCGGAGTCGACCGCCTCGTCCTGCGCCGCGGCGATGAGCTCGATCAGGCGGTTGAAGTCGGCGTCGTTGTTCAGGGGGATGTTCGGGATGACGATGCGGCTGATGTGGTTGGTCACCCCGACCGGCCGCATGGCGTCGAATTCCGGCTGCACCGACGTGTTGGTCGAGGGAATCAGGACCGCGAACTTCTTGCGAAAGCCCAGTGAATCGGTCATGCCAGCCTCCTGCGAAAACGCTTGATTTATGATTCCGCCTCCCGGATCATTGTACACAACGGGGTTGCGCGAGGAGATGCAGTGCAGATCATGAGACCCGAACGGCCGTCCGCATCGGCGCGCGCCGATGTATACAATGGCCCGTCCCCATCGACCGGACCCGCGATGACCCCTGCCCCCGGCGCGCGCCGCGCCGCGCCCCGATGAGCCGCTTCGGCGCCCGCGTCCGGGACGGCGCCGCGCACGTCTCGCGCGTGTTCGCCTGGTGCGGCGGCGCGCTGATCCTGGCCTCGGCGCTGCTGATCACCCTCGACGTGATCGCGCGCAACCTGGTCAAGTCGACCTTCTTCGAGAGCTTCGAGCTGACCGGCTACGCGTTCGCGATCTCCACCGCGTTCGGCTTCGCCTACGCGTTCTTCTCGAAGGCGCACATCCGCATCGAGGTGCTCTACAACCTGCTGCCGCGCAGCGCGCGCGCCTGGCTCGACGTGGTCTCGGTCTGCACGCTGGCCGCGATCGCCGTCACGCTCACCTGGTGGGCGGCGCAGACGGTGCTGCAGAACGCGAGCGGCGGCGCGCGCTCGAATTCGAGCATGGCGCTGCCGCTGGCGATCCCGCAGTCGATCTGGCTGCTCGGGCTCGCCTGGTTCGCGCTCGCGGTGTTCGTGTCGGCGGGCATCGCGCTCGGGCAGCTGCTGCGCGGCCGCGTCGACGCGGTGGTCGCGGACCTCGGCGTCGCGACCCTCGACGAGGAGATCGCCGCCAGCGTCGACGCGCCGCCCGGCGGCGCGAAGGGCGGCTGAGCATGCTCTTGACCGCCACCGTCCTCCTGCTGCTGTTCATCGCCAGCAGCCTGTTCGTCGCCGCCGGCCTCGGGCTGCTCGGCGGCGTGCTCGGCCACCTGTACTCGAACTTCCCGCTGGTGCGCGGCATCGGCGAGATCGCCTGGACCGCGAGCGCCGACTTCAACCTCGTCGCCGTGCCGATGTTCATCATCATGGGCGAGCTCCTGCTGCGCTCGGGCGTGGCCGAGCGCATGTACGACGCGCTCGACAAGTGGGTCGGCCGCGTGCCCGGCGGCCTGATGCACACCAACATCGCGGCGTCGGCCATGTTCGCCGCCACCTCGGGCAGTTCGGTCGCGACCGCGGCGACGATCGGCACGATCTCGATCCCGAACATGCGCAAGTTCGGCTACAACCCGACGCTGTTCCTCGGCACCATCGCCGCCGGCGGCACGCTCGGCATCCTGATCCCGCCGTCGATCAACATGGTGATCTACGGCGCGCTGTCGGAGACCTCGGTGTCGGACCTGTACCTGGCGGCGCTGATTCCGGGCATCCTCATGGCGCTGCTGTTCTCCGTCTTCGTGTTCGCGATCTGCCTCGCGCGCCCGGGGCTGGCGCTCAAGTCCGCGCCGGCCACCTGGGGCGAGCGCTTCGCCGCGCTGGTCCACCTGGGGCCGCCGCTCCTGCTGTTCCTGCTGGTGGTGGGCTCGATCTACGCCGGGTTCGCCACGCCGACCGAGGCCTCGGCGCTCGGGGTCATGGGCGCGCTCGCGCTGGTGGCCTGGTCCGGGCGGCTCTCGGTGCAGGTGCTGCTGCGCTCGTTCGAGAGCACCGTGCGCACCACCGCGATGGTGATGCTGATCGTGCTGATGGCGTTCTTCCTCAATTTCGTGATGTCGACCATCGGGCTCACCAACCTCGCCACCGAGACGGTCAAGGGGCTGTCGTGGCCGCCGCTGGCGGTGATGCTGGCGATCATCGCGCTCTACCTCGTGCTCGGCTGCTTCGTCGAGACGCTCACGCTGATGATCGCGACCACGCCGATCGTGGTGCCGATCATCAAGCAGCTCGGCTACAGCCCGGTGTGGTTCGGCGTGGTGTTCGTGATCCTGATCGAGGCGGCGCTGATCACCCCGCCGATCGGCATGAACCTGTTCGTCGTGCAGTCGGTGCGCGGCGGCGGCCCGTTCCGCGACGTCGCCCTGGGCATCGTGCCGTTCCTCGTCGCCATGCTGGTCCTGATCGCCGCGCTGCTGGCCTGGCCCGACATCGCGATGTGGCTGCCGACGCTGGTCGCGGCGAACAAGTAGGCCGCCCCGGTTCACCGTCCCGGTTCAACTCCCGTCCCGTCCCTTCCGCTCCCTCCACCTTCATCCCGCAAGGAGATTTCGATGCGCCTCTCGCTTCTGCCCGCCTGCGCCACCGTCCTCGGCGCCGCCCTGCTCGCCGGCAGCGCCGCCGCCCAGACCTACCCCAAGACCACGCTCAACGTGATCGGCAACCTCGGCATCACCACCCAGTCCAAGGAGCTCGAGCAGCCGCTCTGGACCAAGGTGCTGCCCGCCGCCTCCGGCGGCGCGGTCAGCGGCACGATCAAGCCGTGGAACGAGGCGGGTCTCAAGGGTCCGGAGGTGTTCAAGCTGCTGCGCCAGGGCCTCTACGACGTCGCCGCGACGCAGCTGGGCTTCCTCGCCGGCGAGAACGCGATCAACGACGCCACCGACCTCGCCGGCGTCTCGCCGACGCTCGAGACGTTCTGGGAGGTGACCACGCGCTTCCGCCCGGTGCTCGAGGGCTTCTACGAGAAGCAGGGCCTGAAGACGCTCGCCCTGACCTCGTTCCAGGCGCAGGTGCTCTACTGCCGCAACGAGATCAAGTCGCTCGCCGACCTCAAGGGCCGCAAGGTGCGCACCTCCGGCGCCTCGCAGGCCGACTTCATCGAGTTCTTCGGCGGCTCCGGCATCAACATGGCGTTCGGCGACGTCCAGCAGGCGCTGGTCAACGGCGTGATCGACTGCGCCGTCACCGGCACCCTGGGCGGCTACAAGGCGAAGTGGTTCGAGGGCGCGAAGTTCCTCTACCCGCTCGCGATCAACTGGGGCAGCGGCATGGCGGCGGCGAACATGAACGCCTGGAAGAAGCTCGACCCGGCGGTGCAGAAGCTGATCATGGCCGAGATGGGCAAGTACGAGAAGCAGGTGTTCGACCAGAACAAGCGCGAGAACGACATCGGGCTCGCGTGCAACACCGGCGGCACCTGCGGCGAGGGCCCGGCGGCCAAGATGACCCTGGTGCCGGTCGCCGCGGGCGACGCCGAGCTGCGCCGCAAGGCCCTGCTCGAGTCGGTCCTGCCGAAGTGGGGCAAGCGCTGCGGCGCCGACTGCGTGAAGTCCTGGAACGACACCGTCGGCAAGGTGGTGAACCTCACCGCCAAGGCGAACTGACCGCGCCATGGCCGGCACCTGGACCGCGGCCGCCGAGCACGCGCTCTCGCGCGCGTCGCTCGCGGCGCTGCTGGACAACCGCATCGCGGCGATCCGCATCCCGGGATTCGCCACGCCGGCGGAGTGCGCCGCCTTCGCGCGCGCGGCGCGCGCGGGCGATCTCAAGTACTACAGCGTCGAGCCGCCGGTCGGCTACATCGGCATGGCGCAGTACGAGTACCGCTGGGACCGGCCCAAGGCCGACTACTTCGCCGACGTGCCGGCCGCCAACGCGCGGCTCGCCCGCGTGACCGCGGCCTCGTTCGACCCGGTCGCGCGCGTGATCGAGCATCTGGCCGCGGTGTGGGACGCGCCGGTCGGCATCGGCCGCGAGGAGGGCCTGGGCGAGTACTACGCGGGGATCGTGCGCATCGCCTCGCAGGGCATCGCGCTGCATGCGGATTTCGCGCCGATCAATTCGCCGGCCTATGCGATCGGCCGCATCGATGCGCAGCTCGGCTGGAATTTCTTCGCCGAGGACCTGCCCGAAGGCGGCGAGACCACCGTGCACAACGCGCCGTGGAACCCGGTGGTCGCCGCGGGCGTGATCCCGCAGAGCTACAACCTGCCGCGCGAGGTCGTCGCGGGCGCGCCGTCGTTCACCTACGCGCCGACCGCCGGCGACGTGGTGCTGTTCAACTCGCGCAACCCGCACGAGATCGCCGGCGGCCCGCGCGTGCCGGGGCGCGACCGCATCGGCATCGGCTCGTTCATCGGCCGCATGCCCGACCGCTCGCTGGTGCTCTGGTCGTAACGCGGCGCCCCGCCGCGCACCTCGCCGCGGCTCCGCGGCCGCGCCCGCCGCGGCCGCTGGAGCGCCGCGCGCCGCGGGGCTCAGGCGCCGCTCGGCACCGGCGGCGCGTCCCAGGCCGCCTCGCCGGCGAGCCACTTCGCGCCGCGCGCGTAGAGCGCCTGCACCACCTCGCCCTTCAGGCCCGGCATGTCGCGCTTGATCGTGAAGCCGACCTTGCTCTGCAGGTAGGCGAGGTGGCGGTAGCCCTCGGGAAACTGGATCAGCAGCCCGGGATCGAGCTTCAGGGAGGCCGACGGGTCGACCACGTCGAGGCGGTCCTTCTCGTAGATCGGCTGGCGGCGCACGATGCGCCAGCCGTTCGCGCGCTTCTCGAAGAAGTCGTAGAAGCGCCCGGTGCAGACCACGTCGACGAGCACGCCGTCGACCGGCGCGCGCTGGTTGATGGTCATCTTGGTCTGCGCGATCGCGCGCCTGCCCTCGAGATCGACCGACGTGCCGCCGAGGAAATGCAGGATCGACACGCCGCGCTCGAAGCCGGCGCGCGAGACCTCGATGAACTTCTCCGCCGGCCCCTGGAACCAGGTCGCGCTCATCCAGCCGTCGTCGTGCCAGACGGTGCGGAAGCGCTCCCAGTCGCCGGCGTCGCGCCAGACGGCCCAGTTCTGCACGGTTTCGATGATGGCGAGCTTGTCGATCAGGAGGGCGTCCATCGGGGTTCGTTCCTCGAATGTCGGAGAAATTTGCGATGATGCGGGCCGCGAGTATAGCGGCGCGCCGCGGTCGGCACGCCGCCCCCACAACGAAGGAGACCCCATGACGTTCCCGACCCGGCGCCTGGCCGCGATGGCGATCGCATTCGCGGCCCTGGGCGCGGCAGGTTCCGCCCCGGCCCAGGACTACCCGGCGCGGCCGGTGCGCATCATCGTGCCGCAGCCGCCGGGCGGCGGCTTCGATTCGGTGGCGCGGCAGCTGGCCGACAAGCTCGGGCCGCTCCTCGGGCAGACGGTGGTGGTCGAGAACCGCCCCGGCGCCGGCACGCTCGTCGGCACCGAGGCGGCCGCCAAGGCGCCGGCCGACGGCTACACGCTGCTGCTGGGCGCGCTGTCGAACATCGCGCTCAACCCGGGCCTGTACGCCAGGCTGCCCTACGATCCGCTGCGCGACTTCGCGCCGGTCGGCCTCGCGGTCAGCTACTCCTACACCCTGGTCGCGCGCCGCGACCTGCCGCAGGCGACGCTCAGGGAGCTCGTCGAGTTCGCGCGCGCGAATCCCGAGAAGGTGACCTACGCCTCCGGCGGCAACGGCTCGGGCCAGCACATCGCGGCGGCGGTGATGGGCCACATGGCCGGCGTCAAGCTCACGCACGTGCCGTACAAGGGCGCGCAGGCCGCGTACCAGGACCTGCTCGCCGGGCGTGTCGACCTGTTCTTCGACATCACGCCGACCGCGCGCGGCCAGGTCGACGGCGGCACCGTCCGGGCGCTCGCGGTGTCCTCGCGCGGCCGTCAGGCGGTGCACCCGGCGGTGCCGTCGGTGACCGAGACCGGGGTCGCCGCGCTCGACATGGAGAGCTGGTTCGGCCTGTTCGCCCCGGCCGCGACGCCTGCGCCGGTGCTCGCGCGCCTGCGCGCCGACCTGGCCCGGGTGCTCGCCATGCCCGATGTCGTCGAGCGCTTCCAGAAGGGCGGCGGGACGGTGATGAAGCTGTCGCCGCCCGAGACGGAGGCGCTGGTGCGGCGCGAGGTCGAGCGCTGGACGCGGGTGATCCGCGAGGCCGGCATCAAGGGCGACTGAGCGTCGTCGCTTCCGGGGTGACCGCCTTGCACCGCGACGTCGACGATCGCGTTGCGGCCGCACGCGCCGGCCGCCGCGGCCTGGTGCTCGCGCTCGCGCTGCTGCCGCCCGCGGCGCTCGCGCAGCCGGCCGCGCCGGTCACGGCGTCCGGGGAGCCGCCGTCGGTCGTGGTCACCGTCACCGGCGTGGCGCAGAGCGGCTTCGACACCCCGGCGGCGGTCGACACTGTTTCCGGACGCACGCTGCGCGACGGGCAGCGCCAGGTCAACCTCTCCGAGACCCTGGCGCGCGTGCCGGGCCTCAATATCGCCGATCGTCAGAACTACGCGCAGGACCTGCAGATCTCCTCGCGCGGCTTCGGCGCGCGCTCGACCTTCGGGGTGCGCGGCATCCGCCTCTACGCCGACGGCATCCCGGCGAGCATGCCCGACGGCTCGGGCCAGGTCTCGCATTTCGCGCTGTCGTCCGCCGCGCGCGTCGAGGTGCTGCGCGGCCCGTTCTCCGCGCTGCACGGCAATGCCGCGGGCGGGGTGATCGCGATCACGAGCGAAGACCCGCCGCCGGGCATGCGCGCGACGCCATCGTTTTCGCTCGGCAGTTTCAACACCTGGCGCGCCGGTGCACAGTTCGCCGGCACCGAGGGACGCATCGGCTACGTGCTCGACGCCAGCCGCTTCGCGACCGACGGCGCGCGCGAGCGCAGCGCCGCCACGCGCGAGCTCGGGAATGCGCGCCTGAAGATCCGCCTCGGGGAGGCGACCACCCTCACCGTCACCGGCAACCGCGTCGACATGCCGGCATCGCAGGATCCGCTGGGCCTGACGCGCGCGGAATTCAACGCCAACCCGGACCAGGCGTCGCCGGCGGCGATCGCCTTCAACACCCGCAAGTCGACCCGCCAGGTGCAGGGCGGGGCGGTGCTCGAGCACGCGTTCTCGGCCGCGCACCAGTTGCGCGTCGCCGTCTATGGCGGTGACCGCGCGATCAACCAGTATCAGGCCATCCCCACCGCGGCGCAGGCTGCCGCCACCCACCCCGGCGGGGTGATCGACCTCGACCGCGCCTTTCACGGCATCGATGCGCGCTGGATCCACCGCGGCTTCGCCGCCGACGGTGCCTACCTCCTGACCGCCGGCGCGGCACGCGAAGTGCAGGACGAGTTGCGACGCGGCTTTCGCAACTTCATCGGGGCGCCGGCGACACCGTCGAGCGTCGGGGTTCTCGGCGCGCTCCGGCGCGACGAGGCCAACCGCGTCGTCTCCACGAGCCTGTTCGCGCAAGCCGAGTGGCAGGTGCTGCCCGCGCTCAAGGTCTCCGCCGGCGTGCGGCACTCGCGGGTGGCCTTCGCCTCGGCCGACCGCTTCATCGCCGCCGGCAATCCCGACGACAGCGGCGCGGTCACCTACCGCGCCACCACGCCCGCCGCCGGCGTGGTGTGGAGCATCACCGGCGCGATCAATGCCTACGCCACCGTCGGGCGCGGCTTCGAGACGCCGACCTTCAACGAGCTGGCCTACAGCCCGGCTGGCGGCAGCGGACTCAATTTCGCGCTCAAGGCCGCCACCAGCCGGCACGCCGAAGCGGGTCTGAAGGCGCGCTTCGACGGCGGCTTTGCCAACCTCGCGTTGTTCCGGGCCGACACGGCCGACGAGATCGTCACCGCCTCCAACACCGGCGGCCGGGCGGTGTTCCAGAACGCCGGCCACACCGCGCGCAAGGGGCTGGAAGCGGCGGCGGCGTGGCGCGGCGCGTCCGGCTGGTCGGCCTATGGCGCCTATACCCTGATCGAGGCGAAATACGTCGACGCCTTCCGCACCTGCGCCGCCGCGCCGCCGTGCGCGCCGGCTGCTGCCGTCACCATTCCCGGCGGCACCGACATGCCCGGCATCCCGCGCCGCAGCCTCTATGCCGAGCTCGCATGGCGCGCGCCGCGCGCGTTCGCCGCCGGCACCCCGCATGCCGCACTGGAAGTGCGCACGGTGAGTCAGGTCCGCGTCGACGATCGCAACAGCGATGCCGCTGCCGCCTACACGGTGGCCGGCCTGCGCGTCGGGATCGACAAGCGCATGGGCGATGTCGGCCTGTCGGGCTTCGCGCGCATCGACAACCTCGCCAATGCGCGCTACGCCGGGTCGGTGATCGTGGGCGAGAGCAACGGCCGCTATTTCGAGGCCGCGCCCGGCCGCCACTGGACCGTCGGCGCGACCCTGGCCTGGCGCATCAAGTAATCACTGGAGAAGCCCTTGGCACAGCCCATCCGCGTTCGCTTCGAGGCACTGCGCGACTTCATGGACCGCGCGTTCCGCCGCGCCGGCCTGCCCGACGCCGACGCCCGCACCGTCGCCACGCTGATGGCCGAGGCGGAGCTGCAGGGCTCCGACGGCCATGGCGCGATCCGCCTCGCGCCCTATCTCAAGCGCATCCGCGAAGGCGGCGTCAACAAGACCCCGGACATCCGCGTCGAACGCGAGAAGCCCGCGATGGCGCTCTTGAACGGCGACAACGGCATGGGTCATCTGGTGATGAAGCGCGCGGCCGAGCTCGCCGTCGCCAAGGCACGCACCGCCGGCGTCGCCTGGGTCGGCGCGCACCTGTCGAACCATGCGGGGCCGGCCTCGCTGTACGCGCGCATGTGCCTGCCGCACGACATGATCGGGCTGTACCTCGCGGTCGGCAACGCCAACCACCTGCCGCCGTGGGGCGGGCTCACGATGCTGCTGTCGACCAACCCGATCGCCTGCGCGATCCCCGCCGGCGAGGAGCCGCCGGTGGTGCTCGACATGGCGACGACGGTCGCGGCCTACGGCAAGGTCAAGGCGCGCGCGCAGCGCGGCGAGGCCATGCCCGAGGGCTGGATGGTCGACCGCGCCGGCAAGCCGCTCACCGACCCGAAGCGTGCCGACGAAGGCTTCCTGCTGCCGATCGGCGGCTACAAGGGCTACGGCCTGGCGCTCGTGATCGGCCTCCTGGCCGGCACGCTCAACGGCGCGGCGATGGGCAAGGACGTGATCGACTTCAACGCCGACTTCCACAGCGTGGGCAACACCGGCCAGGCGATCCTCGCGATCGACCCGGCGGCCTTCGGCGACCTCGACGAATTCAAGGCGGCGGTCGACGTGGTGGTGCGCGACCTGCGCGCGTCCGAACGCATGCCGGGCGTCGAGCGCATCTGGCTGCCGGGCGAGCAGTCGCACGAGAAGCGCCAGGCCAGTCTGGCGCGCGGCATGCCGCTGCCGCCGCAACTCAAGGCCACGCTGGACAACATCGCGGCCGACCTGGGCATCGCGCCCGTCGAAGTCATCGCTTGAAGGGGACATTCCCATGCGCACGCTCGTCACCGGCCTTCTCTCCGGCATCCTCGCCGCCGCCGCCCACGCCCAGGCGCCGTATCCGGCCAAGCCGCTACGCATGATCGTGCCGCTGGCTGCCGGCAGCGCCGTCGACGTCGCGGCGCGCATCGTCACCGCCAGGATGGGCGCCGCCATGGGGCAATCGATCGTCATCGAGAACATGCCGGGCGCCGCCGGAATCATCGGCGCCGAGCGCGTCGCCCGCGCCCCGGCGGACGGCTACACCCTCGGCGGCTTCAACGACAGCATCATGACCATGGTGCCCCACGTCAGTGCCAACGTGCCCTGGAACATCCTCAAGGATTTCGAGCCGGTGTCCCTGGTGGCGACCGTCGAGTGGGGCATGGCGGTCAACCCCGCGTCCCCGTACCGGACCGCGGCCGACCTGATCGCGGCCGCCAAGGCCGCGCCGGGCAAGATCAACTATGCGAGCGGCGGCAACGGCAGCCCGCAGCACATCGGCATGGCGCTGTTTGCCTCGCTGGCCGGCATCCAGATGACGCACGTGCCCTACAAGGGCGCCACCCAGGCCGCCACCGGCGTGGCCGGCGGCGAGGCGCCGGTGACCCTGCAGGGACTGGCGACGGTGGCGCCGCTGGTGCGCGGCGGCAAGCTGCGCCTGGTCGGCGTGGCGATGAAGACCCGCCACACGCAGTTCGCCGACGCGCCGCCGATCGCGGAGTCCGGCCTGCCCGGCTTCGAGTTCAACTCGTGGTTCGCGATCCTGGCGCCCGCAGGGACGCCGAAGGAGATCGGCGCGCGCCTCGCCGCCGAGGTTTCGCGGGCGCTCGCGGACCCCGAGGTGCGCGACAAGCTCAATGCCCAAGGCCTGACGCCGCGCGGCACCACGCCCGAGGAACTCGGCAGCCTGACCCAGGCCCAGCTCGCGCGCTACGGCAGGCTGATCCGCGACGCCGGCATCAAGGCCGAGTAGGAAGCGCGCGGCTCAGCGCCGGCGGTTCTTGAACGCCCCCATGTAGTGCTGCGGCTCGCCGGTGGCGAAGGCGCGGCCGAACTCGGGGATCGTCGCCGCGATCGCCGCCTCGGGCGTCTGCGACTCCCAGGAGCGCAGCAGGCGCTTCTGCTGGCGCAGCACCTGCGGCCCCAGCCCCGCGAGTTTGCGCGCCAGCGCGCCGATGCGTGCATCGAGCGCGGCACCGTCGTGAATCTCGTGCACCAGGCCCCACGCGTGCGCGGTGGCCGCGTCGATCGATTCGCCGGTCATCAGCATCCAGGCCGCACGCGAGCCGCCGATCAGGCGCGGCAGCAGCACCGCATGGATCACCGACGGCACGCCGACGGCCACCTCGGGCATGCCGTAGTGCGCCGCGGTCGAGGACAGGCGCAGGTCGCAGGCCAGCGCCACCTCGAGCCCGCCGCCCAGGGTCCAGCCGGCGAGGCGCGCAATGGTCGGCGCCGGAAAGGTGCGCACCGACTCGCACAGCGCGCCCAGGCGGGTGATGAAGTCCTCGGCGGTCGGCGGCGACAGGTTGGACATCTCGTGGATGTCGGCGCCGCCGAGAAAGGCCTTGTCGCCGCTGCCGCGCAGGACCAGCACGCGCACGTCGCCGCGCGCGCGCAGCGCATCGAGCGCCGCGGTCAGTTCCAGGATCGCCGGCGTGCCGAGGATGTTCATCGACTTGGCATTGGTGAGCGTGAGCGTGGCGACACCGTCGTCGAGCGTGGCCTGGGCGTGGTGGGTGTCGATGAAGGGAGTCATGGAATCAGGAGGCGGGCGAGAAATCGATTTCGGCAATGCGGATGAGGTTCCCGGCTACGGTTTCTCCGCGGCGATGCGGATCAGGCGCTTGCCCTGGTTCTCGCCGCGATACAGGCCGGCGATCGCCCCGGGCGCGGCCTCGATGCCTTCAAGGATGTCCTCGCGATAGCGGATGCGCCCCTCGCGGACCCAGGCACTCAGCGCCGCCAGGCCCTCGGCGAAGCGCGGCGCGTAGTCGAATATCACGATGCCTTGCATGCGCGCGCGCTTGACCAGCAGGTGGCGCTCCACCCGCGGCCCCTGCGGCGGCGGATCCCAGCTGGCGATCGAAGCGGTGCCGCAGATCACCACCCGCGCGCCGATCGCGAGCTGCGAGAGCACGGTATCGCTGATGGCGCCGGCGGTGTTGTCGAAATAGACGTCGACGCCCTGCGGGCAGGCCCTTGCCAGCGCACCGTCCAGGTCGGCCGCCTTGTAGTCGAGCGCGGCGTCGTAGCCGAACTCTTCCAGACACTGGCGCACCTTCGCCGGGCCGCCGGCGATGCCGACGGTCCGGCATCCGAGGATCTTCGCGATCTGGCCGACGCAGGAACCGACCGCGCCGGCCGCCGTCGACACCACCACCGTCTGCCCGGCCCGCGGGCTGCCCGCATCGATCAGGCCGAAATACGCGGTCAGGCCATTCAGGCCGAGAATGCCGAGCGCGGTCGAGATCGGCAGGCCGTCGTCCGGCACCTTGCGCGACACCGCCTCGGCGTCGACCGCGGCATAGTCCTGCCAGCCGAACATGCCGGTGACGAACTCGCCCGCCCGGTAGTCGGGATGCCTCGACTCGACGACGCGCCCGACGGCGAACGATCGCATCACCGCGCCGATCGCGACCGGCTCGGAATAGTTGGCCACCGCGCTGACCCAGCCGCGCATGGCCGGCTCGACCGAGAGATAGATGTTGCGCACCAGGATCTGCCCTTCCCGGGGCGCCGGCACGGAGGCATCGACGATCTCGAAATGCTCTGCCTGCGGAATGCCGGCGGGTCGCGCCTTGAGCCTCACCTGGCGGTTGGTCATGTGGTCGATCTCCTGTGCGGTGCAACGACGATCATACGACCGAATCCTGCGGCCGAGGGTCAATGCACCATCGCCCGAGGCGATGCGCGACCAGCAGGGCTGCGCACCCGGAGAGCAACGGCCCGGGCCATGCATCGCCGCGGCGCGCTCGCGCCGCTAGCGCGCCTGCCCGCCGCCCTGGGCATGCGCACGCGCGCGCACGGCCTCGCGGCGCTGCTCGATGTCCTCGGCGCGCACCGCGACATTCGCCGCGCGGGCGCGCTCGCGCTCCAGGCGCTTGCCGTCGCCGAAGCTCGCGTCGAAGCCGTCGTCGATGACCTTCTTCATTGCCACCAGCATGTGCGGCAGCACCGACAGCATGTCCTGCGCGAGCGCGCGTGCCTGTGGCAGCAGTTCCGCCGGCGCGACCACGCGGTTGACCAGGCCCCATTCGCAGGCCCGATCCGCCGGCAGAAAGTTGCCGGTCAGCGACAGTTCCTTGGCGCGGTAGACGCCGATCGCGCGCGACAGCTTCTGCGACAGGCCCCAGCCCGGCATCACGCCGACGCGCGCATGCGTGTCGGCGAAGCGCGCCGCGCTGGAGGCGATCAGCACGTCGCAGGCCAGTGCCAGCTCGAAGCCGCCGGTGATCGCCGCGCCGTTGATGGCGCCGATCACCGGCCCGGAGAAGCGCGCGAGCGCGGACACCGGATCGCTGACCGCGACGCCGGCGTCGGCGCCGCCGGCATCCGCCGGCACGCCGGCCGCGCCGAGTTCCTTGAGGTCGAGGCCGGCGCAGAACGCCCGGCCGGCGCCGGTGAGGATCAGCACGCGCACCGCGGGATCGGCCTCGAGCGCGTCGACGGCCGCCGCGAGCGCGGCGCGCAATTCGCGCGACAGCGCGTTCATCGCCTGCGGGCGATTGAGCGTGAGCAGCGCGTAGCCGGCGGGGTCCTTCTCGACGCGCAGCACCGGTTCGGTCATCGCGCGCCGGCTCAGCAGCCCTTGAACTGCGGCGTCCGGCGCGCCGCCATCGCGGCGACGCCTTCCTTGAAGTCGGCGGTCCGGTAGTGCGCGTTCTGCTCGACGCTCTCGTGCGCGACCGCGTTGCGGATCTCGTCGACCAGGCCGCGGCGCAGCGTCGCGCGGGTCGACATCACCGCGATCGGCGCGGAGGTCGCGATCTCGGTGGCGAGCTTCACCGCCTCGGCGCGCACCTCGGCCGCCGGCACCAGCACGTCGGCCAGGCCGATCGCGTGCGCCTCCTCGCCGCCGATGCGCCGGCCGGTGTAGAAGAGCAGCGACGCCTTCTGCATCCCGACCACGCGCGGCAGCGTGACCGTGAGGCCGAAGCCGGGATGGAAGCCGAGGCGGTTGAAATTGGCCGAGAACTTCGCCTCCTTGCAGGTGACGCGGAAGTCGGCCACCAGCGCGAGGCCGAGACCGCCGCCGACCGCCGGCCCGTGCACCGCGGCAACCACCGGCTTGGTGCACGAGAACATGCGCGCCGCCTCGCCGTAGAGCGGGTTGACGCGGCGCGGGCTGTCGGGAACGTCGCGGCGGTTGGGCTCGCCGAAGTTGGCGCCGGCGCAGAACGCGGTGCCCTGCGAGCACAGCACGATGGCGCGGCACGCCGGGTCGGCCTCGAGCGCCTCGAAGCCGTCGGCGAGTTCCTTGACCAGCTTGAAATCGAAGAAGTTGTGCGGCGGGCGGCGGATCTCGACGATCGCCACGTGGCCGTCGCGGGTCACCGCGGTTTCGGGACCGACTGCGGTTTCGCTCATGTTCAGTGCTCCATGGTAGAGGGCATGGCGGCGAATTGCCGCCGGGTCATCGACGGCCAGAACCCGGCCGCGCGCGCCTCGATCACCGCGCGGCCCAGGCGCTCGGCCCACCACGCGTCCGATCCGCTGGCCTCGCGCCAGGTCCACAGGCGGCGCGTCGCGTAGTTGAGCTGGTGCTCGTAGGTGAAGCCGATCGCGCCGTGCACCTGGTGCGCGATCGAGGCGGCGCGGGTCGCGGCCTCGCCCGCGCGGATCTTCGCCGCCGCCGCCGAGAACAGCGCCGCGGGGCAGGCGCGCGCCGCGGTGTCGGGGGCGTCGGCGCAGGCGACGAGCGCGGCCATGCGGGCGGCGCCGGCGTCGCCGGCCATCAGCGCGATCGACTGCTGGATCGCCTGGTTCTTGCCGATCGGGCGGCCGAACTGGACGCGGTCGGAGGCGTACTGCACGCACTGCTCGAGCAGCCACTCGAGCGCGCCGGCCATCATCGCGCTCTTCGCGACCGCCGCCAGCGTGCGCACCGGCGCGGCGAGGTCGGGGAACGGATTGGCCGCGGCCGCGAGGACGCGCGCGCCGTCGAACGCCACCTCGTCGTCGGGCTCGCGCGCCGGGCTCTCGCGCTGCGTCAGGCGGACCGTCGCCGGGTCGGCCAGGTTGGCCAGGACCAGCTGCCCGCCGACGACGGCGACCGCATGCGCGCAGTGGCGCGCCCAGGGCACGCGCCGCGCCGTCCCCGACAGGCGCACCGCCTCGCCGCTGCCGGCGAGCGCGAGCGCCTCGCCCTCCTCGACGAGCGCGATCGGCCCGTCGGGCACCGCGCGCCCCGCCGCGGAGAGCAGCAGCGCACCGATCATGGTCTCGGCCAGCGGCAGCGGCACCTGCCAGTAGCCGATGCCGCGCAGGATCGGATACGCATCGTGCCAGGTGGCGCCGATGCCGCCGGCGTCCTCGCCGGCCAGCGCCATGGTGAGGCCGTTGTCGACCGCCAGGCCCCACAGGCGCGCGGGCCACTCGCCCTTCTCGAAGCGCTCCAGCAGCGCGCGGTCGACATGGTCGGCGAAGATGCGCGCCGCGGTCTCTTCGATCATCGCATCGCTCATCGCAGCCCCAATCCCCTGGCAATGATGCCGCGCAGGATTTCGCGGGTGCCGCCGCGCAGCGAGAAGGAAGGCACCGCCAGTGTCGTGTAGGCCAGCGCGTGCGCCAGCGCCGAGCCGGGCGCCGCGGCACCGCCGAAGAGGTCGTGCGCGATGTCGGGCATCGCCTGCTCGACCAGCGCGCCCTGGTCCTTGACCAGCGCGGCCGCCTGCGCCGGGTTCTCGCCGCGCGCGAGCATGCCGGAGACGCCCAGCGACATCTGGCGCAGCGCCGCGTAATTCGCGGAGATGCGGCCGATCGCCACCGCCTGCCGCGCGTCGGCGGGGTCGGCGGCGTCGATCATCTGCAGCAGCAGTTCGGTGGACGACAGGTAGCGCTCCGGGCCGCTGCGCTCGAAGGCGAGCTCGGCGGACACCTGGCTCCAGCCCTCGCCCTCGGTGCCGACCAGGCAGTCGTGCGGCACCAGCACGTCGTCGAAGGTGACCTCGTTGAAGTCGTGCTCGCCCACCTGGTTGACGATCGGGCGGACGGTGAGCCCCGGCGTCTTCATGTCGACCAGGAACTGCGACAGCCCCGCATGGCGCTGCTCGCCCGCGGTGCCGGTGCGCACCAGCGCGATCATGTAGTGGGCGCGATGCGCGCCGGAGGTCCACACCTTGCGGCCGTTGATGACCCAGCCGGCGTCGGTGCGCACGGCCCGGGTGCGCACCGAGGCGAGGTCGGAGCCCGAATCCGGCTCGCTCATGCCGATGCAGAAATAGGTCTCGCCGCGCGCGATGCCGGGCACGATGCGCGGCGCCAGCACCTCCGGCGACAGCCGCATCAGCAAGAGCGCGCTCTGGCGCTCGGCGATCCAGTGCGCGGCCACCGGCGCGCCGGCGGCGAGCAGTTCCTCCATCACCACGTAGCGTTCGAGCGCCGAGCGCTCGCGCCCGCCGTAGCGGGTCGGCCAGGTCATGCCGATCCAGCCGCGCGCGCCGAGCTTGCGGCTGAACGCCGGGCTCGCGCCAGCCCAGCTGCGCACCCGCTTCTGCGGCGGCACGTCGGCCATGGCCTCGGCGAGGAAGGCGCGCACCTCGGCGCGCAGGGCTTCGCATTCGGGCGACAGGGTGCACGGGTCGATGCGCAATGCCTGCATCGGGCTTCTCCTCGGTCCGGCGGCGCGCCGGCGGCGCGGCTGGGCAGACCCGCAGGCATTCTATTCGCGTTCGATTGTCGCGTCGGTAGCCGTGTGCTAGCCTGCCCCTGACAGCCCGGCGTCCCGGCCCCATGCGGCGCCGCGCGCACTGGTGCCCGGTTTCCGCGGCCAGCCCACACCCGTACCCATGCCCACCCCTGTCCCCGCCGCCACGACATCCGCCGCCGGCCCGCTCGCCGGCGTGCGCGTCCTCGACCTCACCTCGGTGGTGCTGGGGCCCCTCGCCACCCAGATCCTCGGCGACTTCGGCGCCGACGTCATCAAGGTCGAGAGCCTCGAAGGCGACCTGATCCGCTCCAACGGCGTGTCGAAGCACCCCGGCATGAGTTCGATCTTCCTCGCCATCAACCGCAACAAGCGCTCGGTCGCGGTCGATCTCAAATCGCCCGCGGGACTCGACCTGGTGAAGCGCCTGGCCGCCGGGGTCGACGTGGTGGTGCACAACATGCGCGTGGCCGCGATCGAGCGCCTCGGCCTGGGCTATGCGGCGGTGCAGGCGATCAATCCGCGCGTGGTGTACTGCGTCGCCACCGGCTTCGGCCAGGACGGCCCGGACGCCGGACGCCCGGCGTTCGACGACGTGATCCAGGCCGCCAGCGGCCTGGCCGCGCTGATCGGCCACGAGCGCGGCATCCCCGAGTTCGTCCCCGCGCTCATCGCCGACAAGACCACCGGCATGGCCGTGGTCAACGCGGTGCTGGCGGCGCTGTTCCACCGCGAGCGCCACGGCAGCGGCCAGTACGTGGAAGTG
Source organism: Burkholderiales bacterium (assembly GCA_016790695.1). GTDB lineage: Bacteria > Pseudomonadota > Gammaproteobacteria > Burkholderiales > JAEUOS01 > JAEUOS01. The sequence continues at coordinate 924 of JAEUOS010000199.1, read as the reverse complement.
CCGATGCTCGAGACGATGGCCGCCTTCACCCTGGCCGAGCACCTGGGCGGGCTCACCTTCGACCCGCCGACCGCCAGGGCCGGCTATGCGCGCATCCTGGCCGGCGGCCGCAAGCCGGTGGCGACGCGCGACGGCCACGTCGCCATGCTGCCCTACACCGAGAAGCACTGGATGGCGCTGTTCGATGCCGCCGGCCGCGCGGACCTCGCGCGCAAGTACAACTTCGCCGACCGCCAGGAGCGCAATGCGCGCATCGTCGAGATCTATGCCGACCTCAACGCCGTGATCGCGCAGATGACCACCGCCGAATGCCTCGCGCTGTGCGACCGCGTCGACATCCCGGCCACGCGCATCTACGCGATCGACGAGCTGCCGCAGCACCCGCACCTGGCCGCCGTCGGCCTGTTCCAGCCGACCGAACACCCCACCGAGGGCGCGATGGTCAGCATCCGGCCGCCGACCAGGTTCGCGCACACCCCGGCGACGCTGCGCCTGCCGGCGCCGCTCCTGGGCCAGCACACCTTCGAGTGCCTGCGCGAGGCGGGTGTGGCCACGGCGGACCTGGAGCGCCTGGCCGCGCAGGGGGTGATCCGCCAGGCCGCGCCGCGCGCCTGAGCATGCATTGATCCATCGGGAGGAACTCATGATCAGAACCCTTGCCATCGCGCTGGCTTGCCTGCTGCCCGCCGCGGCGCTCGCGCAGCCGGCCGGTTATCCCGGCAAGGCGCTGCGCATCATGGTGCCGTTCGTCGCCGGCAGCGGCGCCGACTCGAGTTCGCGCTTCTATGGCGACCTCCTGTCCAAGCTGTGGGGCCAGCCGGTGCTGGTCGAAAACCGGCCCGGCGGCAGCGGCATCCTGGCGGTGCAGGCGGTCAAGAACGCGCCGCCCGACGGCTACACCCTGCTGATGGCGACCAACTCGCC
>JAEUOS010000167.1 GCA_016790695.1 Burkholderiales bacterium | reverse complement strand
CGCTCGAGCCCGAGCAGGTGGTGGAGTTCCTGAACGCCTTCTTCGGCCAGGCCTGCGAGCCGATCCTCGACCAGGCCGGCTGGATCGTCAAGTTCCTGGGCGACGGCCTGGTCGCCATGTTCGATGCCCGTTCGGGAAGCGACGACCACGCGGAGCGCGCGCTCAAGGCGGCGGTGCTGATGGTGCTCGCCGCGCACCGGTTCAAGCCCTGGATCCGCGAGCGCTATCCGCACAAGAAGATGCCGGATTTCGCCATCGGCGTCGGCGTGCACACCGGCGACATCTCGGTCTGCCGCATGGGCTCGGGCGAGGCCACCGAGACCACCGTCATCGGCGACACCGTCAACCTCGCCTCGCGCCTCGAAGGCAAGACCAAGGAACTGGGCTGGAGCATCGTCGCCAGCCGCGCCACGGTCAAGGCGGCCGGCCGGCGCTTCATTCCCGGACGCAGCGGCCAGTTGACCGTCAAGGGGCGCACCGGCGCGGTCGACATCGTCGAGATCACCGGCCTGACGGCCCGGCCCGGCGCCGACACCCAGTTCTACCAGCTCATCGTCGACGCGATCAGCGCGAACTCGGCGATCATCGCGGCGGGCCGGCCGGCGGAAGCGGCGGCGGCCGAGGCGCCGGTGACGGCGGCGCCGGTCCGTGCCGCCGCGCCGCGGGTGCGCCCGCCGGAGGACGCGCCGGTCGCCATCGAAGGCTACCGCGTGCTGCGCAAGCTCGGCGAGGGCGGCATGTCCAAGGTCTTCCTCGCCGAGGAGATCGAGACGCAGGCGCAGCACGTCCTGAAGCTCCTGCCGATCCCGGCCGAGGACGACGAGGACGGCAACGAGATGATGCAGCGCTTCATCCAGGAGTTCGCGCTGGTCTCGCAGATCGACCATCCGAACGTCGCGCGCATCTACCACCAGGGGTTCACCGATGCCTATGCCTACATCGCGATGGAGTACTTCCCCGGCGGCGACCTGCGCGAGCTGATCGCGCGTCATCTCGATCCCAAGGTGGCGGTGGCGATCCTGCTGCAGGTGGCGGGGGCGCTGACCGCGGTGCACGCCCAGGGCATCGTGCATCGCGACATGAAGCCGGACAACGTGATGATCCGCGCCGACGGCAGCCTGGCGCTCGCCGACTTCGGCATCGCCAAGCAGACCAACTCCGACATCGCGCGCACCAAGCACGGCGAGGTCTTCGGCACGCCCTACTATCTGGCGCCCGAGCAGGCGCTCGGCATGCCGGTCGACCAGCGCACCGACATCTACAGCCTCGGCGTGGTCTTTTTCGAGATGCTCACCGCGCGCCGCCCGTTCCAGGCCGACAACGCCCAGGCGCTGATGTACCAGCACGTCAACGCGCCGATTCCGCGGCTTCCCGCCGGGATGGAGCGCTATCAGCCGGTGGTCGACCGGATGATGGCCAAGAAGCAGGCGGATCGCTTCACCACCGCGAACGACCTGATCGACTTCGTCCTCGCGACGGGTCTGGCGACCGACTGACGCGGCGCCGCATGCGCGCCGGCGGCGGTGCCGGCGCGCGGGGCGCCGGCAGGCCCGGCGCTACAATGCCTGAATGCGCCTGCGCTATCCGCTGTCCTGGCTGGTCCTGGCCGCGTCGCTCGCCCTGACCGGCCTGTCGGCGTACTGGATGCATCTGGCCGAGCGCAGCGAGGCGGCCACGCGCTTCGAGCAGATGGTCAACGGCCGCATGGCGGCGTTCGACAATCGCCTGCTGGAGTTCGAATCCACCCTGCGCGGCATCGGCGCCCTGATCGCGGCGTCGCCGCGCGTGAGCGCCGCGGACTGGTCGGCGTATGCCGCCTCGCTCAACCAGCGCGGCGCGCGCGACCTGGTGCGCGCGGTCGGCTACGCCCCGCTCGTCGCCGATCGCGATCTCGACGGCTTCCTCGCCGAGGCGCGGCGGGCGCGGCCCGAGTTCGGGACGGCGCTGCGGCGCGGCGCGCGCGAACGCGCGCTGCCGGTGCTGTTCGTGCTGCCGGACGGCGGCATCGACGGCGCCGCCGCGGGCGATGACCTGCTCGCGAGCCCGGCGTTCGCCGAGGCGGTGGCCAGCGCCGAGCGCAGTGCCCGGCCGGAGTTCTCGCGGGCGGTCGACGTGCGGGGCCGCCCGGCGGTGATGCTGCTGCTGCCGCTGCGCAACAGTCGCGGCGTGGCCGGCCATGCGTTCCTGCTGTTCGCCGCCGATGCGCTGGTGGCCGATCTGGCGCGCCAGGACACCGCGCCGATCGGCGTGCGCATCACCGACGAGAGCGCCGGCGGCGCCAGCGTGGCGCAGGCCGGCCAGCACGCCGCGCCGGCCCTGCGCAGCGTGCGCTCCTATGACGCGGGCAGCCGCCGCTGGTACCTGCGCTTCGATTCCGGGCCCGCGCTCGAGCGCCAGCTCGCCGGCGGCATGACCGGCGCGATCGCGGTCTTCGGCGCGCTCGGTTCGTTCCTGCTGTTCGGGCTGGTGCGCGTGCTCTCGGGCACGCGCCGGCGCGCCGAGGAGATCGCGCAGCGCACCACGCGCGCGCTGTCCGACCAGATGAAGCTCACCGAGGATCTGATCGAGCGCAATCCGATGCCGATCTTCCGCAAGGGCGCCGACGGCAGGTTCGTCCAGTTCAATCGGGCCTGGGAGCGCCTCACCGGCCGCGCGCGCGCGGACTGGATCGGCAAGACCGTCGCCGAGCTGCCCGATCTGGCCGAGGCCGAGCGCGTGGCGCTGGCCGACCGCGATTTCTCCGGCCATCCCGACCACGTCGAGCGCATCGAGACGACGCTGCGCACCGCCGATGGCGACGCCTGCCACGTGATCGTCAACATGGCGGCGCTGCGGCTGGCCGACGGCACCATCGCCGGCACCATCGGCACGATCACCGACGTCACCGAGACGCGCCGCCTGATCGAGCAGAACGAGCTGCAGCGCGAGCAGCTGGCGCTGGTCAACCAGTCGGCGCAGGCCGGGGTGTGGGACATCGAATGGCCGGACGGCAGGGCGTATTTCTCGCCGCGCTACTTCGAGATGCTCGGCTACCAGCCGACGCCCGACAACATGCTGCCCGGCGCGCGCAGCGAGCTGGTCCATCCGGACGACCGCGCGCGGGTCGAGGCGGCGCGCGAGGCCCACTTCAACGGCGCCGCGCCCTACTTCGACTGCGAGTACCGGCTGCGCCGCGCGGACGGCGGCTACCTGTGGGTGAACGGGCGCGGCCTGGCCAGCCTCGACGGCGCCGGGCGGCCGGTGCGCTTCACCGGCTCGATCATCGACATCACCCAGCGCCGGCTGGCGCAGATCGAGATCGAGCGCCAGCGCGAGCTGCTGGCCCTGGTCATCGAATCGGTGCAGGCCGGCGTCTGGGACGAGGACCTGGCCGCGGGCACGGTCTACTTCTCCCCGCGCTACCGCGACATCCTCGGATTCGGGCCCGACGAGGACCTGCGCGACCACGCGCACGATGACAGCTGCTACCACGCGGAGGACCGCGCCGCGGTCCTGGCGGCGCGGACGACGGCGCTGCGCGACGGCACGCCGCTCGACCTGGAGTTCCGCATGCGGCGCGCCGACGGCGAGTACGTCTGGGTCAACGCCCGCGCCAAGGCGAGCTACGGCGCCGACGGCGTGCCGGTGCGCTACACCGGGGCGATCATCGACATCGGCAGGCGCAAGGAGGCCGAGTTCGCGCTGCGCGACGCCAACCAGCGCGCGCTCGAGGCGGCGCAGGTGAAGTCGACCTTCCTCGCGACCATGAGCCACGAGATCCGCACGCCGCTCAACGGGGTGATCGGCTCGGCCGGGCTGCTGCAGGACACCCCGCTCAACGCCGAGCAGCAGGACTACGTGGAGACCATCCGCATCTCCGGCGTGCAGCTGCTCACGCTGATCGACGACATCCTCGACTACTCGAAGATCGAGTCGGGGCGCATGGAGCTCGAGGACGAGCCGTTCGACGTCGCCACCGTGATCGAGGACGCGTTCGACCTGGTGGCCGAGCGCGCGCGCGCCAAGCGCCTCGAGCTGCTCTACGACATCGCCCCGGAGGTGCCGCGGCGCATCCATGGCGACATCACGCGCGTGCGCCAGGTGCTGATCAATCTGGTCGGCAACGCGGTCAAGTTCACCGAGCGCGGCGAGATCTGCGTGAGCTGCGCGATGGCGGAGGGCGATCCCGCCGGGGGCGGGCCGCTGCGGCTGCGCTTCGCGGTGCGCGACACCGGCATCGGCATCGATCCGGACAAGACCGAGCGCCTGTTCAACCCGTTCACCCAGGTCGACGCGTCGACCACGCGCAAGTACGGCGGCACCGGCCTCGGCCTGGCGATCAGCCAGCGCCTGATCGGCCTGATGGGCGGCGTGATCGGCGTCGCCAGCACGCCGGGCGAGGGCTCGACCTTCACCTTCACGATCGCGACCCGGCGCGCCGAGGACGGCGCCGCGCACAGCCGCCGGATGCGCGAGATCGGCAGCATCGCCGGCAAGCGCGTGCTGATCGTCGACGACTACCCGTCGAACCGGCGCATCCTCGCCGCGCAGTGCGCCAACTGGGGGTTGTGGACGGTCGAGACCGCCTCGGCCAAGGAAGCGCTCGAGGCGATCGAGGCCGCGCATGCGGCCGAGACGCCGTTCGATGCGGTGATCACCGACATGCTGATGCCCGAGGCGGATGGACTCGACCTCGCGCGCGAGGTCGCCGCCCATCGCAAGGCGCACCGGGTGCGCCTGCCGGTGCTCATCCTGTCGTCGGCGCCGCGCGCCGAGGCCTTCGCCGGCCGCGACGTGCACGAGCGCTGGATCGAGGCCTACATCCTGAAACCCGCGCGCCAGGCCCAGCTGTTCAACGCGCTCCTCGACGCGCTCGCGCCCGAGCGGCCGTTTCATCTGGCCGGCCCCGAATCGGTGGCGCGCCCGGGCGCGATGCAGGCCTATTCCGGCAAGCTGCGCATCCTGCTGGCCGAGGACAACGAGATCAACCGCAAGATCGCCGTGCGCATGCTCGAGCGCCTCGGCAAGACGGCGACGGTCGCGGAGAACGGCATGCAGGCGCTCGAACTCGCCACCGCCGGGGAGTTCGACTGCATTCTCATGGACGTGCAGATGCCGGAGCTCGACGGCCTCGAGGCGACGCGGCGCATCGTCGCCGCGCTGCCGCCCGAGCGCCTGCCCTACATCGTGGCGATGACCGCCAACGCGATGGCCGGCGACCGCGAGATCTGCCTGGCCGCCGGCATGCACGACTACATCGCGAAGCCGGTGCAGACGCAGGCCCTGGCCGACGCGCTGGCGCGCTGCCAGCAGTTCCTGCAGCGCCGCGAGGGCGGCGGCCGCGCGGAAGCGCCGGCGGCCGCGGGGGCGGGCGGCGGCGCCGCCGCGACCGGGGCGGCCGCAGCCCCGGACGCGCTGCCGGTCATCGACACGGCGCAGATCGAGGAACTGCTGGGCCTCGACGACTCCGGCGCGGTCCTGGCGGATTTCGTGCAGATGTACACCACCCAGGCGCCGCAGCGCATCGACGAGATCACGCGCGCCTTTGCCGAAGGCGATCTCAAGCGGCTGACGCAGGTGGCGCACAGCCTCAAGGGCGCGAGCGGCAATCTGGGCGCGCTGGCCGTGGCCGATGCCGCGCGCCGCCTCGAAGTCGCCGGGCAGTCGGGGGACGACCACGGCATCGCCGCGCTGATCGACGAGATGCGCGCCCGCTACCGCGACGCCGAGGCGGCCCTCAAGGCCCTGCCGGGCACCACGGTGACCAGCGGCTAGCGGCGGTTGACGCGGGGCGCGCGCGGGCCGATCCGGCCCGCGCGGCCGCTACCTGTCGAAGTCGCCCGCCTTGGTCAGATTCAGGCGGGCCGGGTCGATGTGGCGGGCGAAGGCGGCATTGACCTCGGCGGCGGTGAGCGATGCCACGCGCGCCTCGAACCGCGCGTCCCAGTCGTAGGTGCGGCCGAAGAAGAGGTCGGTGGCGAGCTTGCCGGCCAGCGCCGCGTCGGTCGCGCGCCCGACCTTGCGCGACTGCAGGTAGCCGGCGCGGCCGCGCGCGACCTCCTCCTCGGTGAATCCGGCCGTGCGCGCGTGCGCGATCTCCTCCAGAAGCGCCGCTTCCACGCGGCTGCGGTTCTGCGGCGCGTGGATCGCCGACACGCTCCACTGGCCGTAGCGATCGATCGCCGCCACCGACAGGCCCGAACCGACGCTGTAGCTCAGTCCCTCCTTCTCGCGGATCCGCCGTCCCAGGCGCGCATCGATCGACCCGCCGAACAGGTAATTGGCCAGCACCAGCGCGGGGTAGTCGGGATCGTCGTCGCGCACGTCGAGCACGATGGCGCCGCGCAGGGTCGCATTGGCCTTGTCGGGGGTGCGGATGGTCTCGTTGAGCGGCGGCGCGACGCGCGCGCGCACCGGAATGCGCGCATAGGGCGCCGCGCTCTTCCAGTCGCCGAACTGCTGCCGGAGCAGGGGCAGCAGCCGCTCCGGATCGACGTCGCCGACGATCGCCATCTGCGCCTGCGACAGGCCGAAGAACTCGTCGTAGCACGCGCGCGCGTCGGCAAGGCTGACGCGCCGGATGTCCTCGGCCTGCTCGTCCGGGGTGGCGGCGTAGCTCCAGTGGCCGCGGCGGTGCGGATTGAGGTGTCGCGCCAGCGCCAGGCTGGCCTGGGCGCCCGGATCGCTGCGCCCGGCCTCGACGCCGGCCAGCGCGGCCTGGCGCAACTGCTCGAACTCGGCGGGATCGAAGCGCGGCTGGCGCAGGATCTCCGCCACCAGGGCAAGGCTCTCGGCCAGCCCCGCGGCCGGCACCTCGACCGAGGCGCCCGACCCGCCGACCGAGAGGCTGGCGCGCAGCCGCGTGATCTCGTTGCGGATTTCCTCGCGCGTGCGCTTCACGGTGCCGCGCATGAGCATGGCGCCGGCGAACGCGCACGCCTGACTGCGGCCGAACTTGGCGTCCTCGGTGCCGTACTGGAACGACAGCGTCACCGTGACCATGCCGCCGCGCGACCGCTTGGGGAGGAACGCGACCTTGAGCCCGTTGCCGAGCGCGTCCCGTCGCGTGCGCGCCTCGATGCTGGCGGGCGACGCGTCGAACGCCTCGCCGCCCGCGATGCCCGGCGGGCCCGCATAGTCGGCGAGCGCGGCCCGGAGGTCGGGCGCGGGCGGAATCTCGGCGCGCTGGGGCGCCTGCGCCTGGGGCTGGAACACGCCGAGCGTGCGGTTGGAGGCGATCAGATGGGTGCGCGCCGCGCGATTGACCGCCGCCGCGTCGACGGCGTGGAGGTAGTCGCGGTAGCGAAAGAACATGCGCCAGTCGCCCAGCGCGATCCATTCGCTCAGATGGGTGGCGAACTGGTGGGTGCGGGTCATCACCACGTCCATCTGGGTCAGCAGGCGGGTGCGCGCGCGCGCGACCTCGTCCTCGGTGATCGGCTGCGCCGCGAGGTTCTCGAGCGTGTCGAGGAAGGCGCGCCGCAGCGCGGTGAAGCCGTCCTCGCGCGGCTGCAGGCAGGTCTCGCGGCCGCAGCGCACGCGCGCGGGGGCGACGGCGCTGCCGCCCTTGGGCGCGGCGGCCGAGAACACCATCGCGCCGCGCTCGGCGAGCATGCGGTCGCCGCCGCTGATGCTGGTCGCGAGCCGCGTCTCGACCAGCGCCTTGTGCAGGCGGCCGGTCGGCGTGTCGCCGAGCACCAGGGTGAGGATGTCGAAGGCCGCGTAGTCGCGGTGGGAGCCGGGCGGGGCGTGATAGTGGGCGGTCAGGAACGCGGTGTCGCCGGCGCGCCGCAGCACGACCTCGCGCTCGCCGTCCTGCGCGGCCTCGGCGGTGTAGGTCGCCGGCAGCCGCCGCGCCGGCCGCGGAATGGCGCCGAAGTGCCGGGCCACCAGCGCGAGCGCGCGGCCCGGGTCGAAATCGCCGGCGACCACGAGCACCGCGTTGTCCGGCTGGTAGTACGTGGCGTAGAAGGCCTTGAGGCGCTCGATCGGCACGTTCTCGATGTCGCTGCGGTTGCCGATCACCGCGCGCCCGTAGTTGTGCCACTGGTAGGCCGCGCGCGCGACCTTCTGCGACAGCACGCGCGGGTTGCTGTTCTCGCCGGACTCGAACTCGTTGCGCACGACCGTCATCTCGGAATCGAGGTCCTCGCGCGAGATGAACGAGTTGACCATGCGGTCGGCCTCGAGCGCGATCGCCCATTCGAGGTTGGCGGGGGTCGCGTCGAAGGTGAGGAAGTAGTTGGTGCGGTCGAAGTAGGTGGTGCCGTTCCAGCGCGCGCCGCGGGCGGTGAACTCGCGCTTGATCTCGCGGTGCGTCGGCGTTCCCTTGAAGAGCAGGTGCTCGAGCAGGTGCGCCATGCCGGCTTCGCCGTAGCCCTCGTGCCGCGAGCCGACGAGGTAGGTGATGTTGGTGGTCACGAGCGCCTGCGCGCGGTCCTCGATGAGCAGCACCGTCAGACCGTTGGCCAGCCGGTATTCGGCGACGCCGCCCATCGCCGGGCCCGCGGTGACCCCGGGCGGCAGCGCAACCTGGCCCCAGGCATGGCCGGCCAGGCAGGCCAGCGTGGCGACGGCGGTACGGAGAAGGGCGGAAAGGTTCATGAGGGGCGTCTGGAGGGGCGGTGCTAGAATTTCGGGTCCGGCGGCGCGCGCATCGCGCCGTCGCGGTGTCCGGCGGCGCCTCGGCACGCGCGCCCGCGGGCGCGACGCCCGCCGGCAGCCCCGGCCCCGCCCGCCGCGGGCGGATCAACGAAGGCAGCGCATGAGCAAGGCATTCACCCGCGAAACCGACGCCGTCGACGAAGAGGAAGACACCGCCGAGGCGCCAAAGTTGCCGGCCGGCGGCAAGAATTACATCACACCTGCGGGCTATGCCGCCCTGAAGGCCGAATTCGACCGGCTCTATCGCGAGGAGCGCCCGAAGCTGGTCGAAACCATCGCGTGGGCGGCGTCCAACGGCGACCGCTCGGAGAACGGCGACTACATCTACGGCAAGCGGCGCCTGCGCCAGATCGACAGCCGCATCCGCTTCCTGTCCCGGCGCATGGAAGCCGCCGAAGTCGTCGAGCCGTCGCGGCAGAGCGGCAACGACCAGATCTTCTTCGGCGCCACCGTCACCTACGTCAACCGCGCCGGCGAGCAATGCGCCGTGCAGATCGTCGGGGTCGACGAAGCCGAGCCGGCGGCCGGACGCATCAGCTGGATCTCGCCGGTCGCGCGCGCCCTGCTCAAGGCGCGCGAGGGCGATGTGGTCACGCTGGCCACGCCGGCCGGGCGCGAGGAGCTGGAGATTCTCGAAGTGCGCTACGTCTAGGCCGGCCGCCGGCGCCCCGGGCGCCGGCGGCCGGGATTCCCCCCGCGGGCGTCGCCCCGCGCATGCGAAAGGACCTCATGGAACTCCCCGTCAACCAGTTCAAGCGCAACCTCGCCGCCGGGCGCCCGCAGATCGGCCTGTGGATGAGCCTGTGGGCGCATCAGGTGGTCGAGGCGGCCGCGCCGGCCGGATTCGACTGGCTGCTGCTCGACACCGAGCATTCGCCCAACGATCCCCATCTGGTGCAGGCGCAGCTGATGGCCGCGCGCGGCATCGACGGCCGCTGCGGCTCGCATCCGGTGGTGCGCCCGGCCTGGAACGACCTGGTGCTGATCAAGCGCACCCTCGACATCGGCGCGCAGACGCTGCTCCTGCCCTATGTGCAGACCGCCGAGGAAGCCGCCGCCGCGGTCGCCGCGACCCGCTTTCCGCCCGACGGCGTGCGCGGCGTGGCGTCGAGCACGCGCGCGGCCGGTTACGGCTGGATCAAGGACTACCTCAACCGCGCCAACGCGGAGATCTGCGTGCTGGTGCAGACCGAAACCCGCCAGGCGCTGGACAACCTCGATGCGATCTGCAAGGTCGACGGCGTCGACGGCGTGTTCATCGGGCCGAACGACCTGGCCGCCGACATGGGCCATCGCGGCGACATCCCGCATCCCGAGGTGCAGTCCGCGATCGCCGATGCGATCCGGCGCATTCGCGCGCATGGCAAGGCGCCCGGCATCCTCGTCGGCGAAGCCGACGGACAGCGCATGCTCGATGCCGGCGCCCTGTTCGTCGCCGTCGGCAGCGACCTGGGGCTGTTGCGCATGGGGGCGGGGGCGCTCGCCGCGAAATTCGGCCGCAAGCCGTTCTAGGCGCGCCGGGGCTTGAAAAGCCCTGCCGGCGTCCCCATTTCCCGCCGGACGCGTTTTTTCGCCTTTCCAGGAGGTCTGCCCATGGGCGCCCAGCACGAAACCCTCGCCTTCCAGGCCGAGGTCAAGCAACTGCTGCATCTGATGATCCACTCCTTGTACTCGAACAAGGAGATCTTCCTGCGCGAGCTCATCTCCAATGCCTCGGACGCGTGCGACAAGCTGCGCTTCGAGGCGCTGCACGACGGCGCGCTCCTCGCCGACGATCCCGATCTCCGGATCCGCGTGGCCTACGACAAGGCCGCGCGCACGATCACGGTCTCCGACAACGGCGTCGGCATGAGCCGGGAGGAGGTCGTCGCCAACCTCGGCACCATCGCCAGGTCGGGCACGCGGGAATTCTTCGCCAAGCTCTCCGGCGACCAGGCCAAGGACGCCAACCTCATCGGCCAGTTCGGCGTCGGGTTCTATTCCGGCTTCATCGTCGCCAGGAAGATCACGGTTCTCACGCGCCGCGCCGGCAGCGAGGCCGCGGTGCGCTGGGAGTCCGCCGGCGAGGGCGAGTTCAGCATCGACGCGGCCGAGAAGCCCGGCCGCGGCACCGACGTCATCCTCGAGCTGCGCGAGGGCGAGGACGACCTGCTGTCGACCTGGCGCCTGAAGTCGATCATCACCAAGTATTCCGACCACATCACCCTGCCGATCGTGATGCGGAAGGAGGAGTGGGACAAGGACAAGAACGAGTACGTCACGAAGGACGAGGACGAGACCGTCAACCAGGCCACCGCGCTGTGGACCCGCTCGAAGAACGACATCAGCGAGGAGCAGTACCACGAGTTCTACAAGCACGTCTCGCACGACTTCGAGGCGCCGCTGGCCTACACGCACAACCGGGTCGAGGGCCGCCAGGAATACATCCAGCTGCTCTACGTGCCCGCGCGGGCGCCGTTCGACCTCTACGACCGCGAGCGCAAGCACGGCATCAAGCTCTACGTGCGCCGCGTGTTCATCATGGACGACGCCGAGCAGCTCATGCCGCAGTACCTGCGCTTCGTCAAGGGCGTGATCGACTCCAACGACCTGCCGCTCAACGTCTCGCGCGAGATCCTGCAGGAGTCGCGCGACGTCAAGGCGATCCGCGAGGGCTGCACCAAGCGCGTCCTGTCGCTGCTCGAGGACCTGGCCGGCGGCGACGAGGAGGCGCAGAAGGAGAAGTACGCGAAGTTCTGGAAGGAATTCGGCCGCGTCCTCAAGGAGGGCGTCGGCGAGGACTTCACCAACAAGGAGCGCATCGCCAAGCTGCTGCGCTTCGCCACCACGCGCGCCGACACCGACGAGGAGACGGTTTCCCTGGCCGACTACGTCGGTCGCATGAAGGAAGGCCAGGACAAGATCTACTACGTCACCGCCGAGACCTTCCTGGCCGCGAAGAACAGCCCGCATCTCGAGGTGTTCCGCAAGAAGGGCATCGAGGTGCTGCTGCTGTCGGATCGTGTCGACGAGTGGATGGTGTCGCACCTCACCGAGTTCGACGGCAAGGCGCTGGTGTCGGTGGCCAAGGGCGACCTCGACCTCGGCAAGCTCGAGGACGAGACCGAGAAGAAGGAGCGCGAGAGCGCCGAGGGCGAGGCCAAGGACCTGGTCGAGAAGATCAGGAAGGCCCTGGATGCCAGGGTCAAGGACGTGCGCGTGACGCACCGCCTGACCGACTCGCCCGCCTGCCTGGTGGCCGACGAGCACGACATGAGCGGCAACCTCGCGCGGCTGCTCAAGGCGGCCGGGCAGAAGGCGCCGGAGTCCAAGCCGATCCTGGAGATCAACCCCAGGCATCCGCTGGTGACGCGCCTGAAGTACGAGGAGGCGAAGTTCGACGACTGGTCGCACCTGCTGTTCGACCAGGCGCTCCTGGCCGAGGGCGGGCAACTCGAGGACCCGGCCGGGTTCGTCAAGCGCATGAACGAGATGCTGCTGGCGATGACGCTCGCGGGCAAGTAGCGCGACCGCCGCTCCAGGGCAGCGGGAACGCGGTTCCGGGGCGGCGCGCCGGTCCTGCTATCCTCGCGGCGTCGTCAACGCCGCGAGGAAGCCCGTGATCCACGTCATCGCCACCATCGAGCTCAATCCGGGAACGCGCGCAGCGTTCCTGGTCGAATTCAACAAGAACATTCCGGCCGTGCTGGCCGAGGACGGCTGCATCGAATACGGTCCTGCCGTCGATGCGCAGACCGGGATTCCCACCCAGACCGTGCTCGGGCCGGACCGCGTGACCATCATCGAGAAGTGGGCCAGCGTCGAGGCGCTCAAGGCGCACTCGGTGGCGCCGCACATGAAGGCGTACCGCGAGCGCGTCAAGGACTACGTGCGCGGCATGGATCTGCGCGTCCTGAGCCCGGCCTGAGCGGCGCGGCGGACCGGAGCAGGCTTACATGTCGCCATTGCGCGTGGGCATCGCCGGCCTGGGAGCCATCGGCCGGAGCGTCGCCGGGAAGCTCGACGCCGGCATGCCGGGCCTCGCGCTCGCCGCCGTCGCCGTGCGTGATCCCGCCGCGGCCCGCTCGCGCGCGCAGTTCAGGTCGCCGTGCGTGTTCACCGACATCGCGGGCCTCGAACCGCAGTGCGACGTCGTGGTCGAGTGCGCGCCCTCGGCACTGCTGGCCGACATCGCGCGGCCGATGCTCGCCGCCGGCAAGAAGGTGCTGGTGCTGTCGGTCGGCGCCCTGTTGCGCCACTGGGACCTGGTCGAACTCGCGCGCGAGACCGGCGGGCAGATCATCGTGCCGACCGGCGCGCTGATCGGGCTCGACGCGGTGAGCGCCGCCGCCGAAGGCACCATCCACGCGGTGCGCATGATCACCCGCAAGCCCGTCCGGGGCCTCGTCGGCGCGCCGTATCTGGTGGAGAACAACATCGCCATCGAGGACATCCGCGCCCCGCTGCGGGTGTTCGCCGGCTCGCCGCGCGACGCCGCGGTGGGATTTCCGGCCAACCTCAACGTCGCCGTGGCGCTGTCGCTCGCCGGCATCGGGCCCGACGCCACCCAGCTGGAGATCTGGGCCGACCCGCAGCTCTCGCGCAACACCCATCGCATCGAGGTCGATGCCGATTCGGCGTCCTTCTCGATGGAGATCGCCAACATTCCGTCGGACAACCCGCGCACCGGCAGGATCACCGCGCTATCCGTGATCGCCGCATTGCGCAAGATGACCGCGCCGCTCCGGGTGGGAACCTGACGCGATCGCTTCAGTGGCATCCGCAGCGCGCAGGTTGAATCGCGGCGCGGCCCCGGCATCACCGCGCGCAAGCCGGCGGATGTGCTGACCGGGGTGTCCTGCACCGCGGGAGACGCGGAACGGTGGCGCGACGATCGGGGGTGCGTGCCGATCGCGGCGCATGTCGGGCGCAGGCAGGCGGTCCGTGGATTCGTGCGCCGGCGGTGCCGGTGCTTTCCTGCGCCGATGCAGGGATCAATGAAAATCCCGCGACCGCGTCGCCAGCCGCCCCAATAGCGCGGTGTCGTCGGCGACGCGCTTGGCGATCAGGTGCGAGACCTTGCCGTCGGTCTTCCACACGCCGTAGACGGTGAGCAGGCGTGCGGTGAGGATCTCGCGGCGCTGCGCCTCGATCACCTGCGGCCAGCACACCACGTTGATGTTGCCGGACTCGTCCTCCAGGGTGATGAAGATCACCCCCTTGGCGGTGTCGGGGCGCTGGCGGTTGACGACGATGCCGGCGGCGCGTGCCAGGCGCTTGTGCGGGTAGAGCGCAAGTTCGGCGGAACTGGCCAGGCGCCGCGCGGCCAGGAGCGGGCGCAGCAGCGCCAGCGGATGGCGCCGCAGGGTGAGCCCCAGGGTGGCGTAGTCGGCGACGATGTCCTCGCCTTCGGACGGCGCGGCGAGCCGGGCCGGCGTCTCGGCGGTGGCGGCGGCAGGCAGGATCGGCAATGGCGCCTCGATGCCTGCGACCTGCCACAGCGCCTGGCGCCGGTGGCCGGCGAGGCTGGCGAGGGCGTCGGCGGCCGAGAGCGCTTCGAGGTCGCCGCGGTCGAGCGCGGCGCGGCGCGCGAGGTCGTCGACGCCGGCAAAGGCCTGCGCACGGCGCGCCGCGACGATGCGCTGCATCGCCGCCGACGACAGATGGCGGATGCGCTTCAGGCCCAGGCGGATGGCCGGCTGGTCGCGGGTGTCGGGCGGCGCGGCGCCGGGCGCCGCCGGCGCGAGCGCGGCCGCCAGGCGCGCGCGCCAGCGCGCGCGCGCCGCGTCGCCGTCCTCCAGCGTGCAGTCGATGCCGCTCACCGTCACGTCCGCCGGCAGCACGGCCAGGCCCAGGCGCCGCGCTTCCTGCATCAGTTGCGAGGGCGAGTAGAAGCCCATCGGCTGGCTGTTGACGAGCGCGCAGAAGAACGCCGCCGGCTCGAAGCACTTGAGCCACGACGACACGTAGACCAGGAGCGCGAAGCTGGCGGCGTGGCTTTCGGGGAAGCCGTACTCGCCGAAGCCCAGCATCTGGCGGTAGATCTGCTCGGCCCATTCGGGCGCGTAGCCGCGCTCGGCCATGCCCTTCTTCAGGCGCTCCTCGAACGGCGTCAGCCCGCCCTTGCGCTTCCAGGCCGCCATGGCGCGGCGCAGCTGGTCGGCCTCGCCCGGGGTGAAGCCGGCGGCCACCACCGCCAGCTGCATCACCTGCTCCTGGAAGATCGACACCCCCAGGGTGCGCCTGAGCACCTTCTCGACCGCCGGCGACGGGTAGGTGACCTCCTCCAGCCCCTGGCGGCGGCGCAGGTAGGGATGCACCATGCCGCCCTGGATCGGTCCCGGGCGCACGATCGCCACCTCGATCACCAGGTCGTAGAACGTGCGCGGCGCCAGCCGCGGCAGCATGCTCATCTGCGCGCGCGACTCGACCTGGAACACGCCCATCGACTCGCCCCGGCACAGCATGTCGTAGACGCGCGGGTCCTCCCGGGGCACTTCCATCATCGCGAACGGCCGGCCGCGGCGCTCGCCCAGGAAATCCAGCGTGCGGCGGATCGCCGAGAGCATGCCGAGCGCGAGCACATCGACCTTGAGCAGGCCGACGGCCTCGAGGTCGTCCTTGTCCCACTGGATCACGGTGCGCCCGGGCATGGCGGCGTTCTCGACCGGCACGAACTTCGACAGGTCGTCGCGGACGATGACGAAGCCGCCCGAGTGCTGCGACAGGTGGCGCGGGAAGCCGATCAGCTGCGCGGTGAGATCGAGCAGCATCTTCACCTGCGGCGAGGCCGGATCGAGCCCGGCGTCGCGCATGCGCTCGGGCAGGGCGTCGCGGCGGTCCCACCAGGCCAGGCCGCGCGCGAGGCGCTCGAGCTGGTCGGGCGCGAAGCCGAGCGCGCGCCCGACGTCCTTGAGCGCGCTCTTCGGCCGGTAGGTGGCGACCGCCGCCGCCAGCGCGGCGCGCTGCCGCCCGTACTTGCGGTAGATGTACTGGATCACCTCCTCGCGGCGCTCGTGCTCGAAGTCGACGTCGATGTCCGGCGGCTCGTTGCGTTCCTTCGAGATGAAGCGCTCGAACAGCAGGGTGCCGCGCGAGGGGTCGACCTCGGTCACGCCGAGGCAGTAGCACACCGCCGAATTGGCCGCCGAGCCGCGCCCCTGGCACAGGATGCCTTCCGCGCGCGCGAAGGCGACGATGTCGTGCACGGTGAGGAAGTAGGCCTCGTAGCCGAGCTCGGCGATGAGCGCGAGTTCGTGCTCGACCTGCGCGGCGACCGCGGCGGGGGCGCCTTCCGGGAAGCGCCAGGCCATGCCGGCCGCGGTGAGGTTCCTCAGATGCTGCGCCGGCGTCACGCCCGGCGGCACCGCCTCCTGCGGGTACTCGTAGCGCAGCGCGTCGACCGAGAAATTGCAGGTGGCGGCGATGCGCACGGTTTCTTCCAGCCACGGATGCGGGACCAGGCGCGCGAGCGCAAGCCGCGTGCGCAGGTGGCGTTCCCCGCTGGGCTCGAGCGCGAGGCCGCAATCGGCCACCGGCCGGCCGAGCCGCGTGGCGGTGAGCACGTCCTGCAGCGCCTTGCGGCGGCGTGCGTGCATGAGCGCGCCGCCGGCGGCCGTGACCGGCAGTCCGGTGGCGGCGGCGATCGCCTCGATGGCCAGGCGGTTGGCGCGGTCGTTGGGGCCGGCGGTGAGTTCGGCGGCGATCCAGAAGCGGCCCGGGAAGTGCCGGGCGAGGGCGCGCGCGTCGGCGGCAAGGTGCGCCACGCGCGTTGCCTCGTCCATGCCGCCGGGCAGTGCCGGATGCGCCGGGGTGCGCACCGGCAGGTCCGGCACGTACAGGCAGGCGCAGCCCGGCACGCCGGACTCGAGATCGGCGCGCGCGAAGGCGTAATCCCCCTTGGCGCTGCGTCGCCGCGCCGTCGTGATCAGCCGGCACAGGGCTTCGTAGCCCTGCAGCGACTGCACCAGCAGGACGATGCGCGAGGCCGGCCGCGCCGCTCCTTCGGCCTCGTCGCGCGTGAAGCGGAATTCGGCGCCGACGATCAGCTTGAAGCCGTACTCCACCGCCGCTTCGTGCGCGCGCACGATGCCGGCCAGCGAGCATTCGTCGGTGATGGCGAGCGCCGTGTAGCCGACCTTGAGCGCGCGCTGCACCAGTTCCGCGGCCGAGGAGGCGCCGCGCAGGAAGGAGAAGTTGGAGAGGCAGTGCAGCTCGCAGTAGCGCGGCAGCGTGGATTGGTCGTGCATCGCCGCCTGTTCAGCCGAAAACCCCCTGCAGGAACCATCCCGGCGGCAGGCCGCGCTCGCGGAAGATCCACACGAGCGCGCGGGCCGGGGTCTGCGCGATGAAGTAGTCGCGCGCCACCGGCGCGCCGTCCCACCAGCCGGACTCGATGCGCTCCGGCCCGGCGATGAGGGTGAGCGGGCCGTCGTGATGCGGCTTGCCGCCGATCTCGCGCAAGGGTCTGGGCGGCTCGACGAGCCAGACCGGACGCGGCCCGCGCGCGGCCAGGTCGGCGTCGGCCCGGCGGGCGCGGAAGGCGTGGTGCGTCGCCGGCTCGCGCGCCACCAGCGGCATGGCCGTCGCATGCGCGGGGCGGTGATCGGGCCGGGTTGCCATGCCCTGGATGGCCTCGGCGCCCAGGCGCGCCTGCAGGCGCTCGAAAAGCGCCAGCAGGCCGCTGCCTTCGCGTCCGGCGGCCGGCAGCAGCGACGCGCTGGCGGCGGCGGCCGGCAGCAGCACGGGCACGCTGATGGCGACGCGCTCGACCCGGCGTTCGAGCGTCAGGCGGTCCAGGCGCTCGGCCAGGATGCGCGCGAAGCGCTCGGCGCTGGCGGTGGGCTCGAAGAAATCCAGGCGCAGCGCGGTGCAGGCGGCGGGTGCGTCATGGCGGCCGGCGCGCTCGTGGTGCAGCGCGAGGTCGATGCGGTCGGCGGCCTTGCGCCCGGCGCGCAGGAAATTCTCGAGCTGGTTGAGGGCGCGGCCGCAGGCGCAGGCGAGCAGGGCGGCCGAATCGGTCGGCGCAGGCAGCGCGATCACGGTGCGAAACGTGTCGGGCGGCACGAACGGCGTGACCGGGTCGGGGAGGCGGCCGCAGGCACGATCGAGTTCGTCGACGAGGTCGCGCCCGAAGCGCCGCGCCAGGCCGTCGCGCGGCAGGGCCAGCACGTCGGCGACGGTGGCGATGCCCAGGGTGGCGAAGGTGGCGGCGAAGCCGGCGGCGGCGGTCAGCGCCGCCGCCGGCAGGCCGGGCAACACCGCGCGCAGGGCGGTCAGGGTCTCCGGGTGCGCGTCATGGCCGCTTTCGGCCAGCATGCGCGCGCCGGTCGGCGTCGGGCTGCTGGCCAGGGAGGCGCTGAATCCCTGCGCCGCCAGTTCCCCGGTCAGGCGGGCGATCAGCGCGCCGCGGCCGCCGAACAGCTTCAGGCTGCCGCCGGTCTCGATGAGCAGGCCGCGCGGCGGCAGCGGCACCACGTGGGAGGAATAGCCGAGGCCCCAGTGGACGAGCCCCGCGAGCGCGGCGGCTTCCAGCGCGGGCTCGCGCTCGCGCCAGGCGAGCCGTGGCGCGAGCGCCAGGGCCGCGGCCAGGCTCTGGCCGGCGCGCACGCCGGCGGCCTGCGCGGCGGCGTTGGCCGCCACGACGCGCCGCCTTTCGATCACTGCGAAGGCCTCTTCAGGCGCTTGCGGGATGCAGTCGAGCGTCAGGCAGGCGAGATGAATCGCGGTCCACAGCATGGCAGACGGGCGCGTCTTGCGCGGGCAGGCTGGTGAACAGGGGCGAGGGCGGCGCGATGCGCAGGGTGCGCGCCAGCATGCCGCCGCGGCGCTTGAGGATGCGCAGGGCCAGGTGCGCCGGCGGCGCGGCTTCCAGCGCGATGCGCAATGCCGCCGGCGTGGGCTCGCCGGCGGCGGCCGGCGGCCGCATCAGCACCGCCAGCACCGGCTTGCCTTCAACCGCCAGCTGCAGGCGCCGGATGTCCTGCGCCCGCAGGTGGCGCGGCCAGGCGAGCAGCGCGCCGCCGGTGAGCCCCCTGAGGATCTGCTCGCAGGCCCACATGGCATCGGCCGGACGGCGCGGCCGGACGACGACCAGCCGCGCGGCGGGAATGCCTCCGCCGGCAAATGCCGGCGCATAGGGCAGCCAGGGCGGCTCGAGCAGGAAGACCGGCGCGTCGCCGCGCGCGAGGGCGCTCAAGGCCGGGAAGAACAGCCGCACCTCGCCGATGCCGGCCTGGCCGCAGAGCACCTCGGTGAGTGCGCCTGCCGGCCAGCCGCCGCCCGGCAGCTCGGCGTCGAGCGGCGCGAAGCCGGTGGGGAAGCCGGGGCTCGGCGCGCGCGCGAGGTCGCGGCCGCGCCAGAGCCCGGGCAGGGCGGCCAGGCCGGCGCCCGCGTCACCCGGCCGGGCCGGCGGGCGTGCCGCCGGCAGGCTGGCGGCAGGGGGAGGGAGGGCATGCCCCATGGCAGAGGGCGGCGGCGCAGCGCGGCGATGCGGGCGTCAGGCCGCAAGCCGGTCAACCCACATCAGCACCGCGAAACCGGTGATGCAGACGACGCTGACCCAGCGGTCGCGGTCCTGGGCAAAGCGTGCGAACAGCCGCACGGCGGTGCGCAGCCAGGATTGCGGGCCCAGGCGGGGGGCGCCGGGCGGGAGGGCGGAAAGGCGGGCGGATGCATGCATGATCGCGACGGGCTCCGGAATCGAGGGGGGAGCCAGCATACCGCAAATACTGTTTTTATGTACAGTATTTTTTTCAATCCCGGCATCCTGCGGCGCCAGGATGCCGGGACACCGCCCTTCTTCAGAGGTCCTGCGCGACCTTTTCGATCTCGGCGCGCGCCGGGAACTTGTCGCCGAGCGCCGCCAGGTCCTCGAGGATCACCCGGGCCTCGCGCTTCTTGCCGCCCTTGATCAGCGCGCGGGCATAGTTGAGGCGGATCGCGTAGGCCTGCGGCGCGAGTTCGGCGGCGCGCGCGAGCAGCTCGAGGGCGCGCGCGGTGTCGCCCTTGTCGAGCAGCAGCATGCCCCAGGTGTCCATGAACGCCGGCTGGTTGGGGGCGATCTTGTTGGCCTTTTCGGCGAGCGGGAGCGCATCGGGCGCCTTGAGCCTGCCGGCGGTCCAGGCGAGGTTGTTGAGCAGCACCGGGTTCTCCGGCATCACGGCGAGCAGGCCGCGGAAGCGCTGCGAGGCGGACTCGAGCTCGTTGCGTGCCAGCGCCACCTCCCCCAGGTGCATGACGAAGCCGTAATCCTTGGGGTGATCCTTTTGCCAGGTCTCGGCCAGGCGGTCGGCTTCGGCCTTGCTGCCGCCGGCCAGGAGCGCGCCGTGCAGCTTGATCGCGAGTTCGGTGGCGGGGGCGAGCTTCAGGCCGGCGCGATACGCGCCGGCGGCGTTGCCCCAGGATTTCTGCGCCGCATGGATGTCGCCTTCGAGCAGATGGCCGATCGGCTCCTTCGGCCGCTGCTTCTGCACCTCGCGCGCCAGCGCCAGGGCATTCTTGCCGCGATTGCCCTGCAGGTCGAGCATGATCAGGCCGCGCTGGGCCTCGACCAGGTCGGAGCGGATCTCCAGCGCCTGGCGCAGGTTCTGCGCCGCCGCCTCCGGCTTCTTGGCGGCGACGTTGATCTCGGCCATGCGCATGTACGGGCGCGGCGATCCCGGCTGCAGCCCGGCCATCTTGGCGTACGAGGCGAGCGCCTGGTTGTACTCGCCGCCGGCCTGCTGCGCCTGACCCAGGGCGTCGAAGAGCTCGGCGCGGTCGGGCAGCGCGGCGATGGCTTCCTGGCCGGCGGTGATTGCCTTGCGGAAATCCTTGGCGCGCATGTACAGGTCGATCATGGCCAGGCGCGGCGCGACTTCGTCCGGGCGCGCGGCGATCGCCTTGGCGACGAGCGCCGAGACTTCCTCGTTGCTGCCGCCGCCTTGCGCCTTCAGGCCCGCCAGGGCGAGCAGCGCCTGCGCATTCCTGGGGTCGGTCGCGACCAGGGCCTCGAAGCGCTTGGCGGCCTCGGCGGGCTTCTTGTCGCCGACATCGAGCGCGGCCAGCCCGGCGACCGCGGGGAAATAGCCCGGGCTCAGGGCCAGCGCCCTCTCGAAGCTGGCGCGCGCCTTCGCGAGATCGCGCTTGGCGATGAACAGGCGGGCGCGCATCTCGTGCGGCAGCGGGCTGTCGGGCTGCTTCTTCTCCAGCGTGTCGATCGCCTTCATGCCCTTGTCGATCTCGCCGCGGCGCAGGTGGCTGGCGATCAGCGCCATGTCGGCGGAGGTGCCGGCATCGCCGGCGGAGATCCGTTCGAGCGCATCCAGGCCGGCCTCCCCCTCGCCCCGGGCCACGCGGGTGAGCGCGAGCCGCGTCTGCTTGCGGGCGTCCTTCGGGTCGAGCTTGGCGGCCGCGGTGAAATACTGCTCGGCGCGTGCCGCGTCGCCGCTGCGCAGGTACGCCTCGCCGGCGAGCATCAGCATCGCGGCGTCGCTGCCGATGCGCTCCTCCACCGGCTTCAATGTGTCGACCGCCTTGGCCGGCTGACCCGACGCCAGGTAGGTGAGCGCAAGCCACCGGCGCGTCGGCAGGGCGCGGTCGTTGAGCTTGAGCGACTTGACGAGCAGCGTCTCGGCCTGCGCATAGGACTTCAGGTTGAACTCGACGGCGCCGGCCAGGGTGAGGGCGATCGGATTGTCCGGGGTCGCGCGCAGCAGCTGCTGGGCGTACTCGCGCGCGGACTTGTAGTCCTTGGCGGCGAATGCGGTCTGCGTGCCGGCCATCAGCGTGAGCGGATGCCCCTTGGCGACGTTCCTCATCGCCTCGAACTCGCGGGTCGCCTCGTCGGCCTTGCCCTGGCCCATGAGGTTGGACACCGCGGCGAACCGCGCCAGCAGGTAGTCCGGCCGCGCCTCGACGGCCTTGCGATACGAGGCGAGCGCCTCGCCGCGCTGGTCGCGGGCCGCCTGCAGGTCGCCCTTGAATTTCCAGGCCTCCGCGTTGCGCGGCTGCACGGCCAGGATGCGCTCGAGCACTGCGGCAGCATCGTCGACCTTGCCGGTGGCGGCCAGCAAGCGCGCGCGCGTCATCAGCGAGGGTACGTGCTCGGGCATCTTCTCGAGCGCGCTGGCGAGGGCCCGTTCGGCCCCGGCGGCGTCGCCGGTGGATGCGAGCGCCTGCGCGAGGCTGTTCTGCACGGCGGCAACGTCCTCCGCCGCCTGCGGCTGCACGCGCGCTGCCTCGTCGATGACCTTCTTGAACTGCCCGGTGGCCGCATACACCTGCATGAGCTGCACATGGACGGCCTCGGCCGGCGCGCCCAGTTCCCGTGCCTTGCGCAACTCGACCTCGGCGGCGCGCGCGTCGCCGCTCTGGAGCAGCGCGCGGCCGAGCAGCAGCCGCGCCTCGGCCAGGTCGGCGTTCTTCTGCAGCGCATTCTTGAGGTCGATGATCGCCGCCTTGGCGTCGTTCTTGGCGAGTGCCGCGCGGGCGGCCGCAACGTGCTTCTCGGGCGCATCGCCGCCGCAGCCGACCAGCGCCAGCGCCAGCGCCAGCGGCAAGGCGCTGCGACGCAGCATGTTGGGTGCTTGGATCATGGAGACTGTCCCAGGGCGGCCGGCATCGGCGCACCGCAGGGAAGGGAAAGCCGTGGATACCCGTATGCTACATTGATCCCCCTGCCAGCGTGCCCGCAAGGTACCCCTCAGCCATGCCCTACGTCACCGCTCCGGACAACGTGCGCCTGTATTACGAGGAGGCCGGCGCCGGCACGCCGATCGTCTTCGTCCACGAGTTTCTCGGCGATATCGAGGCCTGGGAACCGCAGCTGCGCTATTTCTCGCGGCGCTACCGCGCGATCGCGTTCAACGCGCGCGGCTATCCGCCGTCGGACGTGCCGGCACGCGCGGAGGACTATTCCTTCGAGCATCAGCGCGCCGGCATCCTCGCCGTGCTCGACGGGCTGGGCCTGGAGCGCGCGCACATCGTCGGGCTTTCGATGGGCGCGTTCGCGACCTTCTACTTCGGCATGCGCTGGCCGGAGCGCGCGCTGTCGCTGACGCTCGCCGGCATCGGCTCGGGGGCGATGCCGGAGGTGCGTGCGCAATTCCGCGCCGAATCCGAGGCGACGGCCGCCAGCCTCCTGGCCGAGGGCTGGGCGGCCAATGCGGTGCCGCGCACCCTGACGCCGACGCGCGTGCAGTTGCGCAACAAGGATCCGCGCGGCTTCGCCGCGTTCGTCGAGCGCGTCGCGGCCCACTCGTCCGAGGGGTCGGCGCTCACCCTCAAGGGCTACCAGGCCCTGCGTCCGGCGCTCGGCGATTTCGCGCGCGAGATGTCGCACAGCCGTGTGCCGACGCTGATCATCAGCGGCGACGAGGACGAGCCCTGCCTCGACGCGTCGCTGATGCTCAAGCGCCACATGCCGTGGGCGGGCCTCGCGTTCCTGCCGCAGACCGGGCACGCGTGCAATCTCGAGGAGCCGGACCTGTTCAACCAGCTGTGCGAGCGGTTCTTCCACCATGTCGAGTCCGGGCAATACCGCGAGCGCGATCCGCTGGCGCGCAGCTCGCGCATGCTCTGAGCGTTCGCCCGGGGCGCCGATGAAGCTGGTGATCGCCACCCCCAGCCCGTTCGCGCGCAAGGCGCGCATCGCGCTGCTGGAGAAGGGCGTCGCCTTCGAGGTGGAGGTCGACAATCCGTGGAACCCGGGGGCGCGCGCGCCCGCGCACAATCCGCTGGGCAAGATCCCGGTGCTGCTCGATGACGGCGGCGAGGCGATCTTCGACTCGCGCGTCATCGTGGAATACGCGGAGGCGCGCTGGCCCGCGCCCGCGCTCCTGCCGTCTGCACCGCTCGCGCGCGTCGCGGCGCGCCGGGTCGAGGCCGTCGCCGACGGGGTCTGCGATGCGGTGGTGCTGATCGTGCTCGAGCATGCGCGCCCTGCCGCGCTGCAGAGCGGCGACTGGATCGCGCGCCAGCGCGCCAAGGTGAGCGCGGGCGTGAGCGCCCTGGAAGCGCAACTGGGCCATCGGCGCTGGTTCGTCGAGGGCGCGTTCGGCCTGGCCGACGTCGCCGTCGGCTGCATGCTCGGCTACCTGGACCTGCGCCTGCCGGCGTTTGCCTGGCGTCCGGGCGCGCCGCGATTGGCGGCCTGGTTCGCGCAACTCGAGGAACGGCCGTCGTTCGCGGCGACGCGGCCGAGCGCGCAGCCGATCGACCCGGTGCGCTGAGCGATTCGCCGGCCGCGCCGGCGCGGGTCGCCTAATGCGACGACGACTGCTTCTTCGAAAGCAGGCGGATCGCCCGTTCCAGGCCGTCGATGGTCAGCGGATACATGCGGTTGCCCATGATCTGCTTGATCACCGAGATCGACTGCCGGTATTCCCAGACCCGCTCCGGCTCCGGGTTGAGCCAGACCGCGCTGCGGAAATGCTCGAGGAAGCGCTGCACCCAGACCGCCCCCGGTTCCTCGTTGTTGTACTCGACGCTGCCGCCCGGCTGCAGGATCTCGTAGGGGCTCATGGTGGCGTCGCCGACGAACACGAGCTTGTAGTCGCGGTTGTACTTGCGGATCACGTCCCAGGTGAGGAACTTCTCGGAATGGCGGCGCCGGTTGTTCTTCCACAGGAAGTCGTAGACGCAATTGTGGAAGTAGTAGTACTCGAGGTGCTTGAACTCGCTCTTGGCCGCCGAGAACAGCTCCTCGGCCTGCTTGATGTGGTCGTCCATGGTGCCGCCGACGTCCATCAGCATCAGCACCTTGACCGTGTTCTTGCGCTCCGGAACCATCTTGATGTCCAGCCAGCCGGCGTTCTTCGCCGTCGACTCGATGGTGTCGGGCATGTCGAGCTCGTCGGCGGCGCCCTCGCGGGCGAACTTGCGCAGCCGCCGCAGCGCGAGCTTGATGTTGCGGATGCCGAGCTCGACCGAGTCGTCGTAGTCCTTGTAGCTGCGCTGGTCCCAGACCTTCACCGCCGAGCGGTTGCGCCCGCCTGCCTGGCCGATCCGGATGCCCTGCGGGTTGTAGCCGTACGCGCCGAACGGGGAGGTGCCGCCGGTGCCGATCCACTTCGAGCCGCCCTCGTGGCGCTCCTTCTGCTCCTCGAGCCGCTTCTTGAGCTCCTCCATCAGCTTGTCCCAGCCCAGGGCCTCGAGCTTGGCCTTCTCCTCGGGCGTCAGGTTGTTCTCGAGGACCTTGCGCAGCCAGTCCTCGGGCAGGTCGCGCTTGAGGTCGATCAGGGACTCGACGCCGCGGAAGTATTCGCCGAAGACGCGGTCGTACTTGTCGTACTTGGTCTCGTCCTTGATCAGGCACATGCGCGACAGGAAGTAGAACTCGTCGATCGAGGGGCTGATCACGCCCTTCTGCAGCGACTCGAGGAGGACCAGGAATTCCTTGGTCGACACCGGCAAGCCGGCATCCTTGCACTTCAGAAAGAAGTCGATCAGCATGGTTGGCTCCCCGGACGCGGACGCGCGAGCTGGTACGTGAGATGGCTCTTCACCGCCGGCCACTCGGCGGCGATGATGCTGTAGACGCAAGTATCGCGCAGGCTGCCGTCGGCATGGCGCTGATGCGAGCGCAGGATGCCGTCGGCCTTGGCGCCCAGGCGCTCGATCGCGCGCCGGCTGGCCTGGTTGAAGAAGCTGGTGCGGAATTCCACGGCGATGCACTGCAGCGTCTCGAACGCGTGCGCGAGCAGGAGCAGCTTGCACTCGGTGTTGAGCGCGGTGCGCTGCACCGAGCGCGCGTACCAGGTCGAGCCGATCTCGACGCGGCGGTGGCGCGCGTCGATGTTCATGTACGTGGTCATGCCGACCGCCCTGCCGCCATCGGCAACGCAGACCGCGAACGGCAGCATCGAGCCGGCGGCGTGCAGGCCCAGGCGCCGGTCGATCTCGGCACGCATGCCCTCGGGGCGCGGGATCGCCGTGTACCAGAGGTTCCACAATTCGCCGTCGCGCGCCGCCTCGCACAGGGCGTCGTGATGCGCGGGCGCGAGCGGTTCGAGAAGCGCATGCCGGCCGCGCAGCGTGATCGGGGCGGTGATCTCCGTCATCGTCAGGCTCCGGGCGGCGGGGGCGGAACGCCGTGAAAGTCCGCAAGGCGGCCGAAGGTGACCTGCTCCGGCGCCGCGCGCGCCCGCCGCTCGATCACCAGCATGCTGTCGTAGAAGTGGAGGGAGTCGGTCGACACGGTGAAGGCGTCCGGCCCGGCGCCGTCGTCGCCGACGTGCGCCGCGTTCAGGCGGTCGACCAGCGACTTGCCCATTTCCACGAAGGTGCCGGGGCGGCGGTAGCCGCCGCCGAAGGGCGCCAGGTACGAGGTATGCAGGTCCTCGCACAGATAGACGCCCGCGGGATCCAGCGACGGGTAGAGCTCCTCGAAGGTGGCGATCTGCTGCTGCATGGTGTGCCCGCCGTCGTCGAGCAGCGCGGCGGCGCCCGGGTAGCGGTCGCGCAATTCGCGCAGGAAGCCGCGGTCGCCCTGATCGCCGATGACGACGTCGATGCCGGGCTCGGCGTAGCGCGCGCAGCCGGGATTGATGTCGACGCCGACGATGTGCGCCTGCGGCCCGAAGTAGTCACGCCACATGGGCAGCGATCCGCCGTTGAACACGCCGATCTCGATGAAGGTGATGGCCTGGCCGCGCAGGCGGGAGAGGTGCCTGTGATAGACGTCGAAATAGTGCAGCCACTTGATCATGACCCGCTCGCAGCGCGGCGAGCGCGCATAGGCGAGCAGCGGATTGTCTTCGGCCGGTCCGGCCGGCGCGCCCTGCCCCACGTTGCGCAGCAGGCGACGCAGCACGATCGGGGCGGCCGTCAGCGCCCGGCGCGGGCCATGAACACCAGCCGCTCGAAGAGCTGAACGTCCTGCTCGTTCTTGAGCAGGGCGCCGTGCAGCGGCGGGATCACGGTCTTGCTGTCCTTGGACTTCAGCACCTCGGCCGGAATGTCCTCGGCCAGCAGCAGCTTGAGCCAGTCCAGGAGCTCGGAGGTCGACGGTTTCTTCTTCAGGCCCGGGATCTCGCGCATCTGGAAGAACACCTCGAGCGCCTCCTTCAGCAGTTCCTTCTTGAGCCCGGGGAAGTGGACGTCGACGATGCGCTGCATCGTTTCCTTGTCGGGAAACTTGATGTAGTGGAAGAAGCAGCGGCGCAGGAACGCGTCGGGCAGTTCCTTCTCGTTGTTGGAGGTGATCATCACCACCGGGCGCTGCCTGGCCTTGACCGTCTGGCGGGTCTCGTAGACGTAGAACTCCATGCGGTCGAGTTCGCGCAGCAGGTCGTTGGGGAACTCGATGTCGGCCTTGTCGATCTCGTCGATCAGCAGCACGGACTGGCGCTCGGACTCGAACGCCTGCCAGAGGACGCCGCGCACGATGTAGTTGTGGATGTCCTTGACCTTCTCGTCGCCGAGCTGCGAATCGCGCAGCCGCGACACCGCGTCGTACTCGTAGAGGCCCTGCTGCGCCTTGGTCGTCGACTTGATGTGCCACTGCAGGAGCGGCATGTCCAGCGCCGCCGCGACCTCCTCCGCGAGCATGGTCTTGCCCGTCCCGGGCTCGCCCTTGATGAGCAGGGGGCGCTGCAGCGTGATGGCGGCGTTGACCGCCAGCCGCAGGTCGTCGGTGGCGACGTAGTTCTTGGAGCCTTCGAAGCGCATGGCAGTGATCACCGGGGATGGATTCAGCCGGACGATTATAGGGTACAGGCCGGCGCCGCCGCGACTCGGATTCGGCGCGGCCGCGCATTCCCCGCTTCGGCAGCGAGGTTTTGGACTATAATCCGCGCGCTTCGGGCGAACGTCCCATCCCATTCGAACACTTATGAGAAAACTCCTGATCTGGGCCGCCTTGGCCGGCGCGGCGCTGTCGCCGCAGGCATGGGCGCAAGGCGCCGACATGGGCGCGTCCAAGAGCGGCGGCAAGGCGGCAATGTGCATCGGCTGCCATGGCATCCCGGGCTACAAGATGGCCTTTCCGCACGTGTACCACGTGCCGTACATCGCGGGGCAGAGCCCGAAGTACCTCGAGGCGGCGCTCAAGGCCTACCAGAGCGGGGAACGCAGGCATCCGACGATGCGCTCGATCGCCGCCGGGCTGTCGGACAAGGACATCGCCGAACTGGCCGCCTACTACGGCGGCGCCGACAAGGGAGCCGCCAAATGATCGCGCGCCTGTTCACGTTCGTCGCAGCGGCCCTGATCGCGGCGCCGCTGGCTGCCGCCGGCAATCCCGAGCGCGGCAAGCAGAAGGCCGACCAGGTCTGCGCGTCATGCCACGCCGTCGGCGGCGACTGGAACAAGTCGCTGCAGCCCGAGTATCCGCGCCTTGCGGGGCAGCATCGCGACTACCTGGTCACGGCGCTGATGGCATACAAGCACGGCGACAAGTCGCAGATCGGCCGCAAGAACGCGATCATGGCCGGTCAGGCGGCGGCGCTGTCGCGGCAGGAGATCGAGGACATCGCCGCGTTCCTGTCCGCGCTCCCCGGCTCGCTGCATCTGAAGCGCTGACGCGCAGCCGTCCCGACGAACGAAAACGCCGGCCGCATGGCCGGCGTTTTCGCTTCCGCCCGCGCTCGCGGCTACTTGATCACGATGCGATTCGCCTTGTTGATCGCCGTGCGGATCTCGGCGATCGCCTTCTCGATCTCGTCGTCGGAAAGGTATTCGTGCTGGGCCGGCTGGTCGAAGGTCTCGATCCTCGATGCAATGTCGCCCGCCGGCAGGGTGAGGGTGGACACCGAGTCGGGCCCGGCGGTGTCGACCTCGTTCCAGGTCATCGCCACCGCCGACAGGTTGTCGGCGTCGGCGCCGGCGCGACGCTCGGCCTGGTTCATCATCTCCGGCACCGCGCGCATGACCGAGTCGTTGAGAAAGGCGGTGGCGATGATGCGCGAGGGCAGCGGCCCCCAGACGCCGTCGCTGCACAGGAGCAGGGTGTCGCCGGCCTTGAGCCGCGCCGCGGCGGACAGCTCGATCTGCGGCGGCACGTGGGCTCCGAGGCAGTTGAAGATCTTGTTGCGGTCGGGGTGGGCCGCCACCGCCTCCTCGCGCACCACGCCCTGCAACACGAGCTGCTGAACCCGTGAATGGTCGCGCGTCTGCGACAGGATCTGCCCCGCGCGTATGTGGTAGATGCGCGAGTCGCCGGCGTGGGCCCACCAGGTATGGCTGTCCTGCACGACGGCGGCCACCACGGTCGTGCGCGGCGTCTCCAGCAGCCCGTGCTCTTCCGCGTACTGAAGGATCGCGGCGTGCGCGCCGTTGAGCGCGTCGCGCAGGAACACCTGCGGGTCGGCCAGCTTGTTGCGCCCCTCGCGCTGGAACTTCTGGCCGACGAACTCGACGGTGATCTGCGCCGCGATCTCGCCGTGCATGTGGCCGCCCATGCCATCGGCGACGATCATCATCAGCGACTCGCGCGAGAACACGTATCCCATGCGGTCCTGGTTGTACCTGCGGCCACCCTTGCGGCTCTCCTGGTAGATGGAAAATTTCATCGGCGGCGCGCTCTACGCTATCTTGCGGTGTCGGTCTTCTCGGCATCCCGATCGCCCGGCCGGGACAGGTCGTCGAGCATGCGCTTGAACCCGGCCAGCGCCCCCGGCCGCTGCGCGTCGGGGATGCGGTTGTCGACGATCGCCTTCTGCAGGCTGAACACGCTCTGCGGGCGCTTCAGGTGGTCCATGTCCAGGCACCAGTCGATGATCTCGAGCAGTTCCTTCGAATACTTGCCCTTGAACGTGCGCGCCACGGGCTGCATGCGGTCCTTCTCGAGACGCTGGTCGGCGGCCTGGGGGGCCATGCCGGACAGGCACGCGAACATCGATGCGCCGATCGAGTAGATGTCGGTCCACGGCCCCAGCGCCTCGCGATTGCGATACTGCTCCGGCGCGGCGAAGCCGGGGGTGTACATGGGGTTGAGCTTCGGCGCGTCGCCGATCAGCGTCTGCCGCGCCGCGCCGAAGTCCAGGAGGACCGGAATGCCGTCGTTGCGGATATAGATGTTCGCCGGCTTCAGATCCAGGTGCAGCAGCTTGTTGGTGTGCACCTCGCGCAGGCCGTTCATCAACTGCACGAACACATGGCGGATGAAGTTCTCCTTGATCTCCCCCTTGCGCTGGACGATGTGTTCCTGAAGCGTGCGCCCGCGCTCGTACTGCATGACCATGTAGACGGTCTCGTTGGCGCGGAAGAAGTTGATGACTCGCACGACATTGGGATGGGAGATCTTGGCGAGCGCCCGGCCTTCCTCGAAGAAGCACTTCATGCCGTAGCGGAACAGGTTGACGTGCTCCGGCGTGATGGTCGGCAGGATCTGCCCCTGGCCGCGCAGCGACAGGCCGGCCGGCAGGTACTCCTTGATCGCGACCGGCGAGCCGTATTCGTCGTAGGCGAGGTAGACGATCGAGAAGCCGCCCGAGGCAATCGGCCTGGCGATGCGGTAATTCTCCAGGATCGTGTTCTCGGGCAATGCCGAGTTCGACTGTGCGGCCATGCGTGGGCTCGATGCTCCGGCGCTGCTCTTATAATGGATGACCGATCGAGGCATTGTAGCGAAATTGACTGATGCTCCCGAGGCGTGCGGGGGCGTGGGCGGACGGCGACGTGATACTTTCGATGACCGGATTCGGCGCGGCGTCCCGCGAACTCGCGCACGGCGCCGTCGCCGTCGAGATCAAGGGCGTGAATTCGCGCTTTCTCGATCCGGTATTCCGGCTCGGCGACGATTTCCGGTCGCTCGAACCCGCACTGCGCGAGATGGTCGCCGCGCAGGTCACGCGGGGCAAGATCGAGATCCGGCTCGGGCTGGCGCGCGAGCCGGGCGCGTCCGCGCCGGCGCCGCTGTCGGTCAATGCCGATGCCGTGGTCCGGCTGGCGGCCGCTGCCCGCGAGGTCGTCGCGCTGGTGCCCGATGCGGCGCCCCTGTCGGTGCGCGACATCCTCGGCTGGCCGGGCGTGCTCGCCGACGCGAGCCCGCCGGCCGACGCCATGCGCGCGGAGGCGCTGTCGATCGCCGCCGTTGCGCTCGCGGAGTTCCAGGAATCGCGGCGCCGCGAGGGCGCCAAGCTCAAGGCGATGATCGAGGAGCGTGTCGCCGGGGTTTCGGGCTGGGTCGCGAAGATCGAGCCGAAGCTGCCCGGCATGGTCGCCGAGCACCACGCCCGGCTCGCGGCGCGCCTGCGCGATGCGCTGGGAGCGGCCGACGACGAGCGCGTGCGCCAGGAGGTTGCGCTGTTCGGCATGCGCATCGACGTCGCCGAGGAGGTCTCGCGGCTGACCACGCATCTGGCCGAGGTGCGTCGCGTCCTCGACGCCGGCGGCGCCTGCGGCAAGCGCCTGGACTTCCTGATGCAGGAACTGCATCGCGAGGCGAATACCCTCGGTTCGAAATCGGTCGCGTCCGAGGTTTCGGCAGCGGCTCTCGAGATGAAGCTTCTGATCGAGCAGATGCGCGAGCAGGTGCAGAACATTGAATGAACGACGCGACGGTTGATCCGGGCGGGGCGGGGCCGGCATGAGCGGTTCGCTGTTCATCGTCGCCGCGCCCTCGGGCGCGGGCAAGTCGACCCTGGTCAACGCGCTGCTCGCGGAAGACCGCGGGCTGAGCGTGTCGGTGTCGCACACGACGCGCGCGCCGCGGGCCGGCGAGCAGGACGGCCGGCACTACCACTTCGTGTCGCGCGAGCGCTTCCTCGAGATGCAGGGCGACGGCGCCTTCCTCGAGTTCGCCGAGGTGCACGGCAATCTCTACGGCACGTCGAAGGCCGCGGTCGCCGCGCCGATGGCGGCCGGGCGCGACGTCATCTTCGAGATCGACTGCCAGGGCGCCGCGCAACTGCGCGCGGTGTTCGCCGGTGCGGTCTCGATCTTCATCCTGCCGCCCTCGCTCGCCGAACTCGAGCGGCGCCTGCGCGCGCGCGGCACCGAGACCGACGAGGTGGTGCGGCGCCGCCTGGCAGCGGCACGGCAGGAAATGCGAAATGCGGTGCAGTTCGACTATGTTATTATCAATTCAGATTTTTCCGAGGCGCTCAAGCGCATGCAGGCCGTCGTGATCGCCAGTCGGCAGCGGCTCGCGCAGGTGGCGTCGACCGAAGGCGCGCTGTTCGCCGAACTCGGTATCCGCCTTCCCTAGGGTCGTACAAAGAAATCCGCCATGGCCAGAATCACCGTCGAAGACTGCCTGCAGAAGATTCCCAACCGGTTTCAACTCACGCTCGCGGCGACCTACCGCGCACGGCAGCTCGCGCAGGGCGCCTCGCCGCGCCTCGAGGGCGGGCGCGACAAGCACACCGTCACCGCGCTGCGCGAGATCGCTTCCGGCCACGTCGGCCTGGAGATGCTCAAGCACGTGAAGTCCTGACGCCGGGCGCTGGCGTGGTGCTTGCTCGATGGAACCCGCCAGACCCCGCCCCGCGGCGCTTGCAAACGTAGTCGATCTGGCAGAGGCGCGCGATCGCGCGGCCTCGCGCGCCGCGCCCGTCGCCGAGCCGGGCAAGCAGGCGCAGTTCGAGGGGCTGGTCGCCGTTCTCGGCGGCTATCTCAAGCCCGCCGACATCGAGCGGGTGGCGCAGGCCTTCGCTTTCAGCGAAGCGGCGCACCAGGGGCAGATGCGCGCCAGCGGCGAGGAGTACATCACCCATCCATTGGCGGTGGCGGCGATCTGCGCGTCGTGGAAGCTCGACGCGCAGGCGATCCTGGCGGCCCTCCTGCACGACGTGGTCGAGGACACCGGCGTCACGAAGGAGCATGTCGCGCAACGCTTCGGCGCGCCGGTCGCCGAACTGGTGGACGGCGTCTCGAAGCTCGATCGCATCGAATTCCAGAGCCAGGAGGACGCGCAGGCGGAGAATTTCCGCAAGATGCTGCTGGCGATGGCGCGCGACGTGCGGGTCATGCTCGTCAAGCTCGCCGACCGGCTGCACAACATGCGCACGCTGTCGGCGCTCAAGAGTCCCAAGCGACGGCGCATCGCGCGCGAGACCCTCGAGATCCACGCGCCGATCGCGCACCGGCTCGGGTTGAACCAGGTCTACCGCGAACTGCAGGACCTGAGCCTCGCGAATCTCTATCCGCACCGCTTTGCGGTGATCTCCAAGGCGGTGCGCTCGGCGCGCGGCAACCGCCGCGAGGGGATCGGCAAGATTCTGGAGACCATCCAGCGCGCCCTGCCGGAAGCCGGCATCAACGCGCAGGTCTACGGGCGCGAGAAGCACCTCTATGGCATCTACCGCAAGATGGTGGAGAAGCGCCTGACGTTCTCGCAGGTGCTCGACATCTACGGATTCCGCGTGGTGGTGCCGGACGTGGCGAGCTGCTACCTGGCGCTGGGCGCGCTGCACAGCCTGTACAAGCCCGTGCCGGGCAAGTTCAAGGACTACATCGCGATTCCGAAGGTGAACGGCTACCAGTCGCTGCACACGACCCTGATCGGCCCGTACGGCACGCCGGTGGAGATGCAGATCCGCACCGCGGAGATGCACCGCATCGCCGAGGCCGGCGTTGCGGCGCACTGGCTCTACAAGAGCGACGATGCGTCGATATCGGAGGTGCAGAAGAAGACGCACAAGTGGCTGCAGTCGCTGCTCGACATCCAGAGCAACTCGCGCGACCCGGCCGAGTTCCTCGAGCACGTCAAGGTCGACCTGTTTCCGGACGAGGTCTACGTGTTCACGCCGAAGGGGCGCATCATGGCGCTGCCGCGCGGCGCCACCGCCGTCGATTTCGCCTACATGGTGCATACCGACGTCGGCGACCAGACGGTCGCCGCCAAGATCAACGGCGAGCCGATGCCGCTGCGCACCGAGCTGAAGAACGGCGACCTGGTGGAGATCATCACCTCGCCGGGATCGCAGCCGAACCCCGGCTGGCTGGGCTTCGTGCGCACGGGCAAGGCGCGTGCCCATATCCGGCACTACATGAAGACGGTGAAGTACGAGGAGTCGGTGGGCCTCGGGCAGCGCCTGCTCGGCCAGGCCCTGCGTTCACTTGGCGTGGCGGCGGGCGAGATCGACTCCCAGCGCTGGGAACGCGTGGTGCGCGATGCCGGGGCGAAGTCGCGTCAGGACCTGTACGCGGACATCGGCCTGGGCAAGCGCCTGGCGGCCGTGGTCGCGCGCAAGCTCGCGCCTGCGCAACCGGCCGAAAGCGTCGTCGGGGACGGGCGGGCCGAGGCACGCAACGTCCCGGTCACGATCCGCGGCGCCGACGGCATGGCGGTGCAGCTCGCGCGCTGCTGCCGGCCGATCCCCGGCGACCCGATCATCGGGCACATCAGCAAGGGGCAGGGGCTGGTGATTCACACCCACGACTGCAAGACGATCGCGAAGTCGCGCCGCAAGGAGCCCGACAACTGGGTCGATGTCGACTGGGATCCGGAACCCGACAAGCACTTCAATGTCGGCATTCGCGCCCTGGTGACCAACGGCCGCGGCATTCTTGCGAAGGTCGCCGCCGAGATCACCGCGGCCGACACCAACATCACCAATGTGCACACCGAGGACGACGAGACCGGCAACTACGCGATCATGGAATTCGCCATCGATGTCGCCGACCGCGCGCACCTCGCCCGGGTGATGCGCTCCCTGCGCCGCCTGCAGGAGGTCGTGCGCATCAACCGGGTCAAGTGACCACGGGCGGGCAACCGCCCGCCGCGCCGCCTACGGCAGCAGCACCGCCGATCCCGTGGTCTTGCGTCCCTCGAGGTCGGCCTGCGCCTGGCCGGCGTCCTTCAGCGCGTAGCGGTGGTGGATGTTGACCTTGACCTGGCCGCTGGCGACGACGCCGAACAGGTCCGCGGCCATCGCTTCGAGGCGGGCGCGATCGGCGATGTAGGTCATCAGGGTCGGGCGCTGCACGTAGATCGACCCCTTCTGGGACAGCACGCCGAGGTTGACCGGCGGCACCGCGCCTGACGCATTGCCGAAGCTGATCATGTAGCCCAGCGGCCGCAGGCAGTTGAGCGAGCTGTCCCAGGTGTCCTTGCCGACCGAGTCGTAGACCACCGGCACGCCCTTCCCGCCGGTGATCTCGCGGACGCGCGCGACCGTGTCCTCCCGCGTGGTGACGATCGTGTGGGTGCAGCCGTGCGCGCGCGCCGTCTCCGCCTTGGCGTCGGTCGAGACGGTGCCGATCACGCTGACCCCGAGTGCCTTCAGCCACTGCATCGCGAACAGCCCGACCCCGCCGGCGGCCGCTGTCCACAGCACCGTGTCGCCCGCCTTGACCGGATAGGACTGCTTGATCAGATATTGCACGGTCATGCCCTGCAGCATCATCGCCGCGCCTTGCTCGAAACTGATCGCCTCGGGGAGCTTGACCAGCACCGCGGCCGGCATGACGCGGGACTCGGCATAGGCGCCGTTGCCGCCGCCGGCGTAGGCGACGCGGTCGCCGGCCTTCACGTGGGTGACGCCGGGGCCGACCGCCTCGACGATGCCTGCGCCTTCCGAGCCGAGGCCCGCGGGCAGCGTCGGCGACGGATACAGGCCGGTGCGAAAGTAGATGTCGATGAAATTCAGTCCGACGGCGTGGTGGCGCACGCGCGCCTCGCCCGGGCCGGGCTCGCCGACGGGGACCTCCTCCCACGAGAGGACTTCCGGGCCGCCGTTCTTGTGAATGCGAATTGCTTTGGACATGCTTGGCTCCATCATGCGGGGTTTGCGGGGGGTGCGCAGGATACCACCGTGCCGGCCGGATCGCGGCATAATTGCCCGCGTGCGATTGCGCGAAGGAGGCGATATGCGGCGGTTCGGTTGGTTGGCGGCGGTCGTCGCGGCATGCATGGCGGCGGGTGCCGGTGCCGCGGAGGTGGGCGGCGTGACGATTCCGGACACGGTCAACCTGGGCGGCGCCAATCTGGTGCTCAACGGCGCCGGCATCCGCACCCGCGCGGTGTTCAAGGTCTACGTCGGGGCGCTCTATCTCACGGACAAGCGGGCGGCGGCGGCGGACGCGATCGGGCAGCGCGGCCCCAAGCGCATCGCGCTCCACCTGCTGCGCGACCTGTCGGCCGACCAGCTCGGCGGGGCACTCAACGACGGCCTGGTCGCCAACCTGAGCGAGGCCGAGCTCGCGCGCTTCAAGCCCCAGATCGACGAGCTCAAGGCGACGATGGAAGCGGTCGGCGCGGCGCGCGAGAAGAGCGTGGTCACGATCGATTACCTGCCCGACGCCGGGACCCGTGTCGCCCTCGATGGCGCGCCCCGCGGCAGGGCGATCGCCGGCGAGGATTTCTACCGCGCGCTGATGAAGATCTGGCTCGGCGACAAGCCGGTCGATCGTGCGCTCAAGTCCGGCATGCTGGGCCAATCCGGCTAGGAGCGTGCGCATGGTCGCGACCGGCCTGCCGTCGTTCGATGCGGTGGTGCCCGCGCCGTTCGGGGGCATCGGCGTGCGCGTCGCCGGAGCGGCCGTTGCCGAGCTCGTGTACCTGCCGCCGTCGGTTGCGCCGGCGGAACCGCGCGGGACGATCGCGCGCGAAGCAGCGCGCCAATTGCGTGCCTACCTCGCGGACGCCGCGTTTCGCTTCGATCTTGCGCTGGTCCCGCGGGGGACGGCATTCCAGCGCCGCGTCTGGGATGCGATCGCCGCCGTACCTCCCGGGGCGGCCGTGACCTACGGCCAGATCGCGCGCCTGGTGCGCAGCGCGCCGCGCGCCGTCGGGCAGGCATGCGGCGCCAACTGGTACCCGCTGGTGATTCCGTGCCACCGCGTTCTTGCCGCGGGCGGCATCGGCGGATTCGCCAACCACGATGACGGATTCCACCTGGGCGTCAAGCGGTGGCTGCTGTCCCACGAGGGGGTGGCCGGCTATGTCTGAGGCGGCGTCGCTGATCGACCGGTTCTGCGATGCCGCGTGGCTGGAAGACGGGCTCGCGCCCCTGACGCTGGAGGCGTACCGGCGCGATCTTGCCCAGCTGGGCGCCTGGCTGGAGGAACACGGCGCCCGCCTGGCGGATGCCACGACGGCGGACCTGCTGGGCTATTCCGCGCACCGGCACGCGACCGGCGCGTCGGCCACGAGCGCCAATCGGCGCCTCTCGGCCAGCCGGCGGTTCTATCGCTGGCTGGTCCGCCAGCGACTGCGCGACGATGACCCGACCGCCAACCTCGACGCCGCCAAGCGCCCCGGGCGCCTGCCGCGCAGTCTCGGCGAGACCGACGTCGTGCGTCTGCTCGAGGCGCCCGACCCCGGCACCCCGCTCGGCCTGCGCGATCGCGCCATGCTCGAACTCCTGTATGCGTGCGGCCTGCGCGTCTCGGAACTGGTGGCGCTGCGGGTGCACGACCTGGGTCTGACCGAGCATGTCGTCCGCGTGGCCTCGGGCAAGGGATCCAAGACGCGGCTGGTGCCGTTCGGCGAGGAGGCGGCCGCGTGGATCGACCGGTATCTCCGCGACGCCCGGCCCGCGCTGGCCGGCCGCCGCAGCGTCGACACGGTGTTCCTGACCGCGCGCGGCCAGGGGATGACGCGGCAGAATTTCTGGCATATGGTCAAGCGCCACGGTCGCGCCGCATCGATTCCTGCGGCGCTGCTCTCGCCGCACAGCCTGCGCCACGCCTTCGCGACCCATCTGCTCGATCACGGGGCCGACCTGCGCGTGGTCCAGATGCTGCTGGGGCACGCCGACATCTCGACCACGCAGATCTACACCCACGTGGCGCGCGCCCGGCTCAAGGATCTGCACGCGGCGCATCATCCGCGCGCCTGAGGAACGGCGCATGGCCCGGAAGACCCATGTCTCGGAAACGCCGGCGACGGCGTTCCTGCGGGCGCGCGGCGTCGCCTTCGCCGAGCATCCGTACGAATATGTCGAGCACGGCGGAACCGAGGTCTCGGCGCGCGCACTGGGCGTCGATGAGCATGCCGTCGTCAAGACCCTGGTGATGCAGGACGAACGCGGCCGGCCGCTGCTGGTGCTGATGCACGGCGATCGCAAGGTGTCGACGAAGAACCTTGCGCGCCAGGCGGGGCTGAAGAGCGTCGAGCCCTGTGTTCCCGAGGTCGCCACCCGCCACACCGGTTACCTTGTCGGCGGCACCTCGCCATTCGCCACGCGCAAGGCGCTGCCGGTCTATGCCGAGCGCAGCATCTTCGACCTGCCCCGCATCTACATCAACGGCGGGCGCCGCGGGTTCCTGGTCGCGATCGACAGCGCCGACCTGGAGCGCCTCCTGGAAATCGTCAGGGTCGACGTCGCCATCGCGGGCTGACTTGCCCGGCGCGCGGCGTTCAGGCGGCAGCCGGCGCCGCCTCGCGGCGCCGCGTCTCCCGCCCCTGCGCGTCCACGCTTTCGAGGATGACGCGAAATCCCCACAGGCGGGCGACGTGGCGCAGCACCTCGTCGGCCTCGTCGTTCAGCGGCTGTCCGGCGTGCTGCACGTGGCGCAGCGTGAGCGAGCGATCGCCGCGGGTGTCGACCGACCAGACCTGGATGTTGGGCTCGCGGTGATTGATGTCGTACTGGCGCGCCAGGGCTTCGCGCAGGTGGCGGTAGCCGGCGGTGTCGTGGATCGCCGATACCTCGAGCGTGCTTTCGCGCTCGTCGTCGCGTACCGAGAACAGGCGATAGCGCCGCATCAGCGCGGGCGAGAGGAACTGCCCGACGAAACTCTCGTCCTTGAAATTGCGCATCGCGTAGTCGAGGGTCTTCTGCCAGTCCGAGCCGGCGATGTCGGGAAACCAGGACCGATCCTCGTCGGTGGGTGCGGAACAGATGCGCCGCAGGTCGCTGAACATCGCGAAGCCGAGCGCGTAGGGGTTGATGCGGCCTCCCGCGGGCTGGGCGATGACATTGGTGTGGGACTGCAGGACCTCGAGCATGAAGCCGTCGCCGAGACGGCCCTCGTCATAGAGGGCGTTGAGCAGGGTGTAGTGCCAGAAGGTGGCCCACCCCTCGTTCATCACCTGCGTCTGCCGCTGCGGGTAGAAGTACTGCGCGACCTTGCGCACGATGCGGATCACCTCGCGCTGCCATGGCTCGAGGAGCGGGGCATGCTTCTCGATGAAGTAGAGCAGGTTCTCCTGCGGTTCCTCGGGAAAGCGCGCGCGCGCCTCGGCCGCCTTGCGGTCGGCCTGGCGGGGCAAGGTCCGCCACAGGTCGTTGACCTGGCGCTGCAGATAGACCTCCCGTTCCTCGCGTCGCGCCTTCTCCTGCGCGAGCGAGAGCTTCTGGGGCCGCCGATAGCGGTCGACGCCATGATCCATCAGGGCATGGCAGGAGTCGAGCACCTGCTCGACCGCCTCGATGCCGTGCCGGTCCTCGCAATCGGCGATGAAGGTGCGCGCGTAGACCAGATAGTCGATGATCGACGAGGCATCGGTCCACATGCGGAACAGGTAATTCCCCTTGAAGAAGGAATTGTGACCGTAGGCCGCATGGGCGATCACCAGTGCCTGCATCGGCAGCGTGTTCTCCTCCATCAGATAGGCGATGCACGGGTCCGAGTTGATGACGATCTCGTAGGCCAGGCCCATCTGCCCCCGGCGGTAACCGCGCTCGGTGGCGATGAATTGCTTGCCGAAGGACCAGTGCCGGTAGTTGACCGGCATGCCGGAGGACGCGTAGGCGTCCATCATCTGCTCCGCGGTGATGATCTCCAGCTGATTCGGGTAGGTGTCGAGCCCGAAGCGCCTGGCGACACGCGCGATCTCGCCGTGATAGCGATCAATGAGGTCGAACGACCACTCCGACGGACTGGGCAGCGGCTCCGCGGGCGCGGGCGGCCGATCGTCGCCGTTCACGCCGGCGCCTCCTTGCGGAACAGTTCGCGGAACACCGGGTAGATGTCGGTCACGCCGGTGATCATGCGCATCGCGAAGTGCGGGCACTGCGCGGCGACGCGCGCATACTCCTCCCACAGGCTCTGCTCGCCCTCGGCCACCTGCACGTAGGCGAAATAGCGCAGCAGCGGCAGGATCTCCGCGCTCAGCAGCTCGCGGCACTTCGCGGAGTCCTGGCCCCAGTTGTCGCCGTCGGACGCCTGCGCGCAATAGATGTTCCACTCCCGCGACGGGTAGCGCGCCTGGATGATCTCGTGCATCAGCGTCAGGGCGCTGGAAACCACCGTGCCGCCCGACTCGGTGGCGTGGAAGAAGTCGTTCTCCCCGACCTCGTCGGCCTGCGTGTGGTGGCGAATGAACACGATGTCGGTCTTCTCGTAGTGCCGCGTGAGGAACAGGTAGAGAAGGATGAAGAACCGCTTGGCGATGTCCTTGCGGGCCTCGTCCATCGAGCCCGACACGTCCATCACGCAGAACATCACGGCCTTGCTGACCGGCTCCGGCACGCGGACGCGATTGCGGTAGCGCAGGTCGATCGGATCGAGATAGGGGATGGCGCGCAGGCGCCGGCGCAGGGCATCGATCTCCTGCTCGAGCGCCTCGATCTCGTTGTCCAGCGCCTGCGGGGCGCGTCGCGCGTCGGCGAGACGCGCTTCGAGTTCGGCGAGGCGGCGGCGATGCACCGTCCCCAGCGCGATCCGGCGCCCGAGTGCGCCGCGCATCGATCGCAGCACGTGGATGTTGTTCGGCGTGCCGTCGCCGGTGAAGCCGGCACGACGATAGCGGAACTCCGGCGTATCGGCCAGCTGCGTGCGCACCAGATTGGGGAGCGCCAGGTCGTCGAAGAAGACCTGCATGAACTCCTCGCGCGAGAGCGTGAACCGGAAATCGTCCTCGCCCTCCCCGTCCCGGCTGGCGCGCCCGCCGCCCTGTCCATCGCCCCCGGCCGGCCGGTCGATGCGGTCACCGCGCGCGTACTCCCGGTTGCCCGGCACGACGTATTCGCGACGCCCGCCGGGGCCGTGGCGGAACGTCGGCTCCGAGATGTCCTTGCGCGGCACCGTGACGGTTTCGCCCTTGTCGATGTCGCGAATGCTGCGCTCGCTGACGGCGCGCCGCACGGCGTCGCGGATCTGCTCGCGATACCGCTTCAGGAACCGCTCGCGATTGCCGATCGACTTGTTCTTCCCGGCCAGGCGACGATCGATGATCTGCTGCAGCATGGGGCCCCTCGCAGACGCGCGACGCGCGGCCGGCCTACGAGCTCTTCCTCACCCGCAGGTACCACTCGCACAGCAGGCGGACCTGCTTGGGCGTGTAGCCCTTGGAGACCATGCGATTGACGAAGTCCTCGTGCTTCTTCTGCTCGTCGGCGCTCGCCTTGGCGTTGAAGGAGACGACGGGAAGCAGCTCCTCGGTGTTGGAGAACATCTTCTTCTCGATCACCGTGCGCAGCTTCTCGTAGCTGGTCCACGACGGGTTCTTGCCGCCGTTGTTTGCGCGCGCGCGCAGGACGAAATTGACGATCTCGTTGCGGAAATCCTTCGGATTGCTGATGCCGGCCGGCTTCTCGATCTTCTCGAGTTCGGCGTTGAGAGCGGCGCGGTCGAAGATCTCGCCGGTGTCCGCGTCGCGATACTCCTGATCCTGGATCCAATAATCCGCGTAGGTGACGTAGCGGTCGAAAATGTTCTGGCCGTACTCGGAATACGACTCGAGGTAGGCGGTCTGGATCTCCTTGCCGATGAACTCGGCATAGCGCACCGCCAGATGTTCCTTGACGAACGCGAGATACTTCTGCTCCAGCTCGGGCGGGAACTGCTCGCGTTCGATCTGCTGTTCGAGCACGTACATGAGGTGAACTGGGTTGGCAGCGACCTCGGCGGAGTCGAAGTTGAAGACCTTCGAGAGAATCTTGAACGAGAAGCGCGTGGAAACACCGCTCATGCCCTCGTCGACGCCGGCGTAGTCGCGATACTCCTGGTAGCTCTTGGCCTTCGGGTCGGTGTCCTTGAGATTCTCGCCGTCGTAGACCAGCATCTTGGAGAACAGGCTGGAGTTCTCGGGCTCGACCAGGCGGGTGAGCACCGCGAACTGCGCCATCATCTTGAGCGTGCCGGGCGCGCAGGTGGCCGTCGCCAGCGAGGAGTTGCGCACCAGCTTCTCGTAGATGCGCACCTCCTCGGAGACGCGCAGGCAGTACGGCACCTTGACGATGTAGATGCGATCGAGAAACGCCTCGTTGTTCTTGTTGTTGCGGAAGGCCTTCCATTCGCTTTCGTTCGAATGGGCGAGCACGACGCCGTCGAACGGGATCGCCCCGAAGCCCTCGGTGCCCTTGAAGTTCCCCTCCTGGGTGGCCGTGAGCAGCGGATGCAGCACCTTGATCGGCGCCTTGAACATCTCGACGAACTCGAGCAGCCCCTGGTTGGCCAGGCACAGGCCGCCCGAGTAGCTGTAGGCGTCCGGGTCGTCCTGGGCGAACGTCTCGAGGCGGCGAATGTCGACCTTGCCGACCAGCGAGGAAATGTCCTGGTTGTTCTCGTCGCCGGGCTCGGTCTTGGCGATCGCCACCTGCTTCAGGATCGACGGGTAGCGCTTGATCACGCGGAAGCGGCGGATGTCGCCGCCGTACTCGCCGAGCCGCTTGACCGCCCAGGGAGACAGAATGCGCGTCAGGTAGCGCGGCGGGATGCCATACTGCTCCTCGAGGATGCGGCCGTCTTCCTCGGGATCGAACAGTCCGAGCGGGGACTCGTTGACGGGCGAGTCCTTGAGCGCGTAGAAGGGAACGCGCTCCATCAGCTGCTTGAGGCGCTCGGCGATCGATGACTTGCCGCCGCCGACCGGCCCGAGCAGATAGAGGATCTGCTTCTTTTCCTCGAGCCCCTGGGCGGCATGCCGGAAGAACGAGACGACCTGCTCGATGACGTCCTCGGCGCCGTGGAACTCGCGGAATGCCGGGTAGATCTTGATGATCTTGTTGGCGAACAGCCGGGACTGCGCCGGATTGTTGCGCGTGTCGACCATCTCGGGCGCG
The DNA here is from genome assembly GCA_016790695.1 of Burkholderiales bacterium. GTDB lineage: Bacteria > Pseudomonadota > Gammaproteobacteria > Burkholderiales > JAEUOS01 > JAEUOS01. The sequence continues at coordinate 17,651 of JAEUOS010000167.1, read as the reverse complement.
CCGATCGCCTCGAGCATGCGTTCGGCCGACGTCGCATAGGCCATCGGGTCGCGTTTGCACAGCGCAAGGTAGTCCTCCAGGGACATCTCCTCCTCGCGGGTGCGTTCGTAGCGGGCGGCGAAGCTGCTGATGACGTCCATGCTGCCTCCTATGCTGTCGACAATCCGGCGCCGTTCGGCCGTTGCGGTCCCAGGGTGGCGATTTCAGCTTGGCATATCGGCCTTGGTCTCGGTCCGTTGGATACTATGCAATTTGCGCGCCTGTTTGAGAGGTCGGCGTCGGCAAAGTTCCGCGCAGGCACCGGAGCGCAGCGCGACCGCCCCACTGCATCATAAACGCGGCGGACCGTGTCCGGCTGACCGGGCTTTCCCTATACGGGCCGAATTGTGAAAAATGTCGCGCGCATGGCGCGCCGGGTCTGGTTCAGGCGCCCGTTGAATGCCGCTCCACGACCACGCCGACCTGCCGGGCCGCCGGCAGGATGCCCAGCTTCGCCACCGAGATCCGCACGAAGGGCGCATGGAATTCGCGCAGGATGCCGCGCGCGAGGTGGTCGGCCATCCGTTCGAGCAGCTTGAAATGATGGGTGTCGCACTCGCGCTTGACGTAGTCGGCGACGGCAGCGTAGTTGACGGTGTCGGCCAGGCGGTCGGAGTCGAAGACGCCGGCGCCGGGAATGCCGATGTCGATGTTGAACTCGAGCGACTGCGCGGCTTCGCGCTCGCGCGGATAGTGGCCGACGATGGTCGAGATCGCAAGCTGGCGGATGAAAATGAGATCCATGTTGCTAGAATTCCGTCGCAACCGGCGATTTTAGATTAGAAGAAAGCCCGCATGAGCCTCCTTTTCGGCCTGGTCGCGTATCTGATCGGCTCGGTGTCGTTCGCCGTGGTGGTCAGCAAGGCGTTCGGACTCGCCGACCCGCGCACCTACGGCTCGAAGAACCCGGGCGCGACCAACGTGCTGCGTTCCGGAAGCAAGGTCGCGGCGGCGCTCACCCTGCTCGGGGATGCGCTCAAGGGGGGCGTCGCGGTCCTGCTCGCCCAGACCTTCGCGTCGCGCTTCGGCGTCGGCGAGGGAGCCATCGCCCTGGCGGCGATCGGCGCCTTCCTCGGGCACCTGTATCCCCTGTACCACCGGTTCCGCGGCGGCAAGGGCGTGGCGACAGCGCTCGGCATCCTGCTTGCCGTCGATCCCTGGCTCGGGCTGGGCACGCTCGCCACCTGGCTGATCATCGCCTTCTTCTTCCGGTACTCGTCGCTCGCCGCGCTCGTCTCTGCGGTGTTCGCGCCGTTCTATCACGCGTCGTTCTGGGACCGGGGCGTCATGACGCTCGCCATCGGCGCGATGTCGCTGCTTCTGGTCTGGCGGCACCGCGCCAACATCGGCAAGCTGTTGGCGGGTACCGAGGCTCGCCTGGGAGGGAAGGCGCGGCCGTGAGGAGCGCGCGGCAGGGCGTGAATGGGCCGCGTCAGTCGGGCGCGCCGGGCGCGGGCGCGCTCAGCGCGGCAAGGTCCCAGCGCGGTCGCACCTCGAAACCATAGTCGCGGCCGTGCACCGTTTCCGCGCGCAGGGCTGCTGCGAACGCGATCATGGCGCCGTTGTCGGTGCACAGTGACAGTTCGGGATAGAAGACCTCGAACGATTGTGCCGTGGCTGCCCGGTCCAGGCGGGCACGCAGCGGCTGATTGGCCGAGACGCCGCCGGCGACAACCAGCCGGGACAATCCTGTCCGCTCGAGCGCCCGCAGCGCCTTCGCTGTCAGCACCTCGGTGATCGCGTCTTCGACCGCGGCGGCGATGTCGGCGTGCGCACCGGGGTCGCTGGCATTCGCGCGGACGAGCAGGTGCACGGCCGTCTTCAGACCGCTGAAGCTGAAGTCGAGGTTGCCGGAATCGAGCATCGGCCGCGGCAACCGAAAGCGCCCGGCTCGGCCCTGGCGCGCGAGCGCGCTGAGCGCCGGCCCGCCCGGATACCCGAGGCCCAGCAGCTTCGCGCTCTTGTCGAACGCCTCGCCCGCCGCATCGTCGACCGACTCGCCGAGCAGGTCGTAGCGGCCGATTCCGTCGACGCGCATCAGCTGGGTATGGCCGCCGGAGACCAGCAACGCCACGAAAGGGAAGGCCGGCGGGCGCGCGGCGAGCAGAGGGGAGAGCAGGTGCCCTTCAAGGTGGTGCACCGGAATCGCCGGGACGCCGAGGGCGCAGGCCAGGCCGGTGGCCGTGCCGGCGCCGACGAGCAGGGCGCCGGCCAGTCCCGGGCCCTGGGTATACGCGACGGCGTCGAGATCGGCCGGCACGCGTCCGGCGCTGGCGAGCACGCGGCGCGCAAGCACGAGCGTTCGCCGCAGGTGGTCCCGCGAAGCCAGCTCCGGCACCACGCCGCCGTAGTCCTCGTGCATGCGCACCTGCGAATGCAGCGCCTGCGCGATCAAGCCGTCGAGCGCGCGCACGCGCCCGCGCCGGGAGTCGAACAGGGCGACCCCCGTTTCATCACAGGAAGTTTCGAACCCGAGGACGAGCATGTCAGAGGCGATGGCGGGAACCGCAGCCGGCGCGCGGCAGCCTGCCCGGGCGTCGCCTGCGGGGGCGGCGGTTTGCATCAATTTGCACTCGGCGACCCTGATGCGAGGGCGGGTACTGAGTATACTCACGCCCCCATGTCCAGAATGCGTCGTGCCCTCGCGGCCCTGATGCTGGCGGCTGCTGCCGGCTTGCCCGGGGCGGGTGTCGCGCAGCCGGCTGTCGTTGCCGAGCCGTTGACGCTTGCGCGCGCAGAGGCGCTCCTGTCGGACAACAATCGCGCGATCGCGGCGGCGCGGCGTGCGCTCGAGCAGGCGCAAGCCGACGTGGCGATCGCGGCCCAGCGGCCGAACCCGCAGTTGAGTTTTGCGGTGCAGAACATCAACCCGAATCGCGGCATCGGCAGTGGGGCGCCGCGCAGCAAGACGGTCGATTCCGTGATCCGGGTCGATCAGCTGTTCGAGCGTGGCGGCAAAGCCGAGTTGCGCACCGACACCGCGCGTCGCGCCGAAGCCGCCGCGGGCGAGGACGTCGAGGAAGTCACGCGCCAGCAACTGCTCGGATTGCGGCAGACGTTCTACGACCTGCTGGCCGCGCAGGAGAAACTGCTCGGCGCCGAGCAGGCGGCTGCGCTGTTTGCGCGGACGGTCGAGGCGGCGGAACTGCGACTCAAGGCGGGGGATCTCGCGGCGGCCGATGTGGCGCGGATTCGCGTGGACGCGTTGCGTTCCCAGAACGAGGCGCGCGCCATGCAGGGGGAGGTGGCGCGCGGGCGGGTGGCGCTGGCCTATGTGATTGGCATCGCGCACGACGGGCCGTGGCGGGTGACGGCGTCCTGGCCGGCTCTCGACGCGGTGCCGCCGGCAGCGGCGCGTGACGCTGACATCGAGGAGCGGGCCGATGTGCGGGCGGCCCGCGCGCGCGTCGAGGCGGCAGACAAGGCGCGTGAGCTCGCGCGGGCGCTGCGCACGCGGGACGTGTCGGTCGGGGCGCAGTACGAGCACTGGCCCAATCGCGCGGACGCCAACAGCCAGGGGACCGGCAACAGCTTCGGGGTCGCGGTGTCGGTGCCGTTGTTTCTGCGCCATCAGCACGAGGGCGAGATCGCCCGTGCCCAGGCCGACTGGTACGCGGCGCGCGATGCGCTCGAGCAGGTGCGGGCGCAGGCGCGCGCGGAGCTTGCGCGCGCGGCAGGCGACCTCGCCGCGGCGCGGGAAAGGCGCAGCCGCTTCGAGACCGCGCTGCTGCCCGAGGCGTTGCGTGCCGCGGGCGCCGCCGAATTCGCGTTTCGCAACGGCGCCATCGGGGTCATGGATCTGCTCGACGCGCGCCGCGTCGTGCAGGCGATTCAGGCGGAGCTGGCCGCAGCGCGCGCGGATCACGCGCGGGCGCTGGCAGCGTTCGAACTGGGCCGCGGGTCGCCGCGGAATCCGCGCGACGCGCCCAGATAGCGAGTTCCGGCAGGCAGCGATCATGAGACGGGCGAGTCGGCGAACTGGTGCTGCGGGTTGGATCGGCGTCTGCCTGTGCTGGGCCCTCGCATCCGGCGGATGCGGCGAGAAGGCGCCGCCGCCCGCGGCGTCGGGGCCGGCCCCGGTCGCCAAGCCGACGGTGACCGGCAGCACGGTGACCTTTCCGGCCGGCGCCGCGCAACTGGCATCGCTGAAGTCCAAGGCCGTGGTGGCGCGCGAGGCGCGCACGGTGGAAATGACGGCGCGCCTGGTCTGGGATGAGAACCGCACGGTTCGCGTCTTTCCGCCGTTCGCCGGGCGGGTGGTGCGCATCGCCGGTCAGGTCGGCGAGTCGGTGCGGGCCGGTCAGGTGCTGGCCACGCTCGCCTCGCCGGACCTGGGCCAGGCGCAGGCCGACGCCGGCCGCGCGCGCGCCGATCTCGCCCTTGCGGAGAAGAATCTGGCGCGCGTGCGCGAATTGCACGACAACGGCGTCGCGCCGCGCAAGGATCTCGTGCAGGCGGAGGCGGAACTGGCGCGCGCGCAGGCGGAAATGCAGCGGGCGGATTCGCGGGCGCGCCTCTATGGCGCCGGAAGCGCGGTGGACCAGACGCTGGCGCTCAAGTCGCCGCTGGCCGGTGTCATCGTCGAACGCAACATCAACCCCGGCCAGGAGCTGCGTCCTGATCAGGGCGGCATGCCGGCGCTGTTCGTCGTCACCGACCCGGCGCGGCTCTGGGTGCAGGTCGACGTGCACGAGCAGGATCTGTCGGTGCTTGCCAAGGGCGCCGCATTCCGCCTGCGCGTGGCGACCTATCCGGACATCTCCTTCCCGGCTCGTGTGGAAGCGATCGGCGACTTCGTCGATCCGCAGACCCGTGTGGTCCGCGCGCGCGGCGCGGTCGACAACGTCGACCGGCGCCTCAAGGGGGAAATGCTCGCGACCGCGGTGTTCGAGGCGAGTCAGCCGGGCGGCGTCGAGGTGCCGGCACGCGCGGTCCTGTTCACCGAGGGAAGCTATTTCGCGTTTGTCGATCGCGGTGGCGGTGCGTTCGAACGGGTGCAGGTGGTTCCCGGCGCCGAGCGGGCCGGGAAGATCGCGGTGTTGCGGGGCCTCGACGTCGGCCAGCAGGTCGTTGCCGACGGCGCCATCCTGTTGCAGCAGTTGCTGCGCACCGGCAGCGCCAAGACCGAGTCGGAATGATCCGCCGGATCGTCTCGTTCTCGCTGCATCAGCCGCTGGTGGTGCTTCTGGCGACCGCACTGTTCATCGGCGGCGGCCTCGTCGCGTTCAAGAACCTGCCGGTCGAAGCGTTTCCCGACGTGACCGACACGCAGGTGACGGTCATCACCCTGTATCCGGGGCGGGCGGCCGAGGAGGTGGAGCGGCAGGTGACCATCCCCCTGGAGGTCGCGCTTTCCGGCCTGCCCAACGCCGTGCGCATGTTCTCGCACACGCAGTTCGGCCTGTCGTTCCTGATCCTCACCTTCGACGACGACGCCAACGTCAACCTCGCGCGTCAGCAGGTCAGCGAGCGCCTGCGCAGCGTGGCGTTGCCCCCGGGCGTCGCGCCGGACATCGCGCCGCTGTCGACGGCGATCGGGGAAATCTATCGCTATCGCTTGAAGTCGGACAGTCTCGATGCGCGCAGTCTGCGCACGCTGCAGGACTGGGTGGTCGAGCGGACCCTGAAGCGCGTGCCCGGCGTCGCCGACATCGTTCCGATGGGGGGGCTCATCAAGCAGTACGAAGTCCAGCCCGACATGGCGCGCCTGCGCGGCTACAAGCTCACCCTGCAGCAGCTTTTCGGAGCGCTCGAGCGGGGCAACAGCAACGCCGGGGGCGGGTACGTGGAGCAGGGCGGCCAGCAGTTCACCATCCGCGGCATCGGGCTGCTGCGCGAAGCCGCGGACATCGAGAGCATCGTCGTCGCGGAACGCGGCGGCACCCCGGTCCTGGTGCGGGATGTCGCGCGCGTGGTGGTCGGCAACGTGCCGCCGCAGGGTGTGGTCGGGCAGGATGCCGACGACGACGTCGTCGTCGGCGTGGTCCTGATGCGCAAGGGCGAGAATCCGTCCAAGGTCCTCGCCGGCGTCAAGGAGAAGGTCGACGAACTCAACCGCGCCGGACTGCCCAGGGGCGTCGCGATCGTGCCGTTCTATGACCGGACCTGGCTGATCGGCAAGACCCTGAGCACGGTTTTTCGCAACCTCGTCGAAGGCGCCGCGCTGGTTTCGATCGTGCTCTACCTGTTCCTGGCGAATTTTCGCGCCGCCGCCATCGTCGCTCTGGTGATTCCGCTTTCGCTGATGTCCACCTTCGTCGGCCTGACGGCGATCGGTATCCCGGCCAACCTGCTGTCGCTGGGCGCGATGGATTTCGGCATCATCGTCGATGGGGCGGTGATCGTGGTCGAGAACGTGTTCCGGCGCCTGTCGATGCAGAACGAGTTCCACGACGACGCCGTCGACCGGCGCGAAGACCGGCTCCGCCTGCACACCATTGTCGAGGCCGCGGTCGAAGTCGGGCGGCCGACGCTGTTCTCGATGATCATCATCATCGCGGCCCACATTCCGATCTTCACGCTGCAGCGGCACGAGGGGCGGATCTTCGCGCCGATGGCCTATTCGGTGACGGCCGCCCTGGTCGGGTCGCTGATCCTGTCCCTCACCCTCGTGCCGCTGCTTTGCTACAAGTGGCTGTCGAAGAATCTGCCGCACCACGACAACGCCCTGGTGGCCTGGTCGAAGCGGGCCTACGAACCGGTGCTGCGCTGGAGCCTGGCCAATCGCGTCAAGGTGATCGTGATCGCCCTGGCGGGCCTCGCTGCCAGCATTGCGGCGCTGCCGCGCCTGGGCACCGAGTTCCTGCCGGAACTGAACGAGGGATCGCTCTGGCTCAACGTCAAGCTTCCTTCATCGGTATCGGTGCGCGAGGCGCAGATGCAGACCGGGCAGATCCGGCGCGTCCTGATGCGGACGCCCGAAGTCAATTCGGTGATCTCGAAGGCCGGGCGGCCCGAGGACGGGACCGATCCGAAGCTCATCAACATGGCAGAGTTCCTGGTCGACCTGAAGCCGGAATCGGAATGGCGGCGCGGGCTGTCGAAGCGGCAGGTGATGGACGAGATGGAGCAGGCGCTTCTGGCGCTGCCGTCGATCAAGCCGTCGTTTTCCCAGCCGATCCGCGACAACATCCTGGAGAGCATCTCGCAGATCGACGGCCAGATCGTGATCAAGGTGTTCGGAGACGACATTCCGACCCTGCGCCGCGTGGCCGAGGCGGTGCTGGCGCAGGTCGGCGAGGTGGAGGGAGTCACGCGGGCTCTGGTTGACCGGGTCGGGGAACTGCCGAACTACCTGGTGGAAATCGACCGGGCGCGCGCCGCGCGCTATGGCTTGAACGTCGCCGACGTGCAGGACCTGATCGAGGTTGGCCTGGGCGGCCGGGCGGCGACGTACATCTGGGAGGGCGAGCGCCGGTTCGCGGTGGCGGTGCGCGTGTCACCGGAGGAGCGCGGCCTGGAGCGCATGAAGTCGCTGCTGGTCGCCACTGCAGGAGGGGCGTACGTGCCGCTGTCCGAACTTGCCGCGTTCAAGGCGTCGGGCGGCAGCATGAACATCGCCCGGGAGAACGGCGGCCGGGTGATGGCGATCGGCATCTTCATCCGCGACCGCGACATGGGGAGCGTGGTGGCGGACATGCAGTCACGGGTCAAGGCCAAGGTCAGCCTTCCCGAAGGCTACCGCATCACCTGGTCGGGTGAGTTCGAGAACCAGGAGCGGGCGATGTCGCGCCTGGCCCTGGTGGTGCCGATCTCGGTGCTCCTGATCTTCCTGTTGTTGTTCAACGCGTTCAATTCGCTCAAGAGCGCGATGCTGATCATTCTCAACGTCCCGTTCGCGCTGATCGGCGGCATCTTCGCCCTGCTGTTGACCGGCATCCATCTGAGCGTGTCGGCCGCGATCGGTTTCATCGCCCTGTTCGGTCAGGCGGTCCTCAACGGCGTGGTGATGGTGACGGTGTTCAACCAGCTGCGCAATGCCGGCATGCCGCCGGCGCAGGCGGTCCTCGAGGGTTCCATGCAGCGCCTGCGGACGGTGCTCATGACGGGCCTACTGGCGATGCTCGGGCTGTTGCCGATGGCCTTGTCGACCGATATCGGCTCGGAGACGCAGAAGCCGCTCGCCGTAGTGGTGATCGGCGGGCTCATCTCGGCGACGGTCCTGACCTTGATCGTGCTGCCGGTGCTATATGTGACGCTCAACCGGAACTGGAAGAACTTCACCCGCCGCGGCGCCGTAATGGCCCGGCGCATCGCCCGCGGCCGCCGCTAGCGACCGGCGGGCGCACGCCTTGCGGCAGACCTGGTTTCATCGTATAATTTAAAGCTTTCCGTATTCGGAGTTTGCAATGCCGAGCGTTCGCGTCAAGGAAAATGAGCCTTTCGAAGCGGCCATGCGCCGTTTCAAGCGCACCATCGAGAAAACCGGCCTCCTGACCGAGCTTCGCGCGCGCGAGTTCTACGAGAAGCCGACTTCCGAGCGCAAGCGCAAGCACGCGGCGGCAGTCAAGCGCACCTACAAGCGCCTGAAAAGCCAGCAGTTGCCGCCGAAGTTGTACTGAGCACGGGCCGGATCGGTCGACGAGCCGCGGGCGGGTTGTCCGCGGCTTTTTTCGTTTTTTGGGCCGCAACCTGACGACAGGGGCGGCGTGAAGGCGCTGCGGAGCACGCGATGTCCCTCAAGGAACGCATCACCGAAGACATGAAGGCGGCCATGCGCGCCAAGGATGCGCGCCGCCTGTCGGCGATTCGCCTGCTGCTCGCCGGCATCAAGCAGGTGGAGATCGATCGCCGCGTCGTGCTTGCCGATGCGGACGTGGTCGCCGTGGTCGAGAAGGAAATCAAGAAGCGGCGCGACGCGATCGAGCAGTATCGGGCGGCGAAGCGTGACGATCTCGCGGCCGCGGAGGAATTCGAGGCCGAGACGCTGGCTGTCTACCTGCCGCAACAGGCCGATGAAGGCGAGATCGTGGCGGTGGTCGATGCCGCGGTCGCAGCGGCCGGCGGTGGTCCGGCGGCAATGGGAAAGGTCATGGCCGCGGTCAGGAATCAGCTTGCCGGCCGGGCCGACATGACGCGGGTAGCGCAACTGGTCAAGGCGCGTCTGGCCGGCTGACGCACTTGCGCCATCGGCGCGGCCGAGGTGCGGATGCGCTGTTTGGCGATCTAGCGCGGCGGACCGGCTTTCTCCAGTCCGACGATGCGCGTCCCCGGGAGGATGTTCTTCGACTTGAACCAGCCGAGGTTCATCTCCAGGGCGTAGCGCGCCGGCCTGGCGCTGCAATGGCTGTCCTCGGTCAGCGGCTTCATGTCCTCGACGTTCAGGATCGCCCCGTTGTCGTCGATGAACGCCACCGACAGCGGCAGGAGGGTGTTCTTCATCCACATGCACTGACGCTCGCGCTCGGGGAAGACAAACAGCATCCCTTCGTTCGGGCCCATCTTCTCGCGCATCATCAAGCCGTGCATGCGCGTGGCGTAGGTGGCGGCCACCTCGGCCTTGATCAGGTAGAGGCCGGCCTGCAGCTGAACCGTTGGCAGGGGAGGTTGCCCCTGGGCACGCGCGCTGCTGATCATCGACAAGGCCATCGTGAGGCCGATTATGAAGCAACGGGCATGTTTGACCATGCGACTCCCCGGCGGCGGTCGGTGCATCAAGAGGGCGCGATTCTAGCGCGCCGGCAAGGCGCGAAAAAAAGCCGGGCGCGAGCGCCCGGCCTCTGGTCGCTGGAAGCGACTTACTTCTTGGCTTCCGCCTTGGCTTTCTTGGCCTTCTTCGCCTTCTTCTCTTTCTTGGCGCCGTCTTTCTTGGCTTCGGCCTTCGGGGCGTCGGCCTTGGGGGCGTCAGCCTTCTTGTCCTGGGCGAAACCGGTGGCGGCGGCGGTGGCGAAGACGCCGGCGATCAGAACGGACAGCAGCTTGCTCATGTGGATTCCCTTTGCAAAGGTTGGAACTGGGTGTGATTGACCTCCTCGGTCACGGCAGATAACGCGCTGTTCCACCCCCGGTTGACACGTCGGTCAGGAATTCGTCTGTGTTCGCCGGGGATCGTCCCCCGCGGGACGCCACCGGTCGCGCTGCATCGACGCCCGCAGGCGCGCAGCTAGGTGCGGCCGGACTTCTTGGCGCCAGCGCGTCCGAGCAGCGCCGCATCGACATCGCGCCAGTTTCCCGGTTCCAGTCCGACCACGTCGTAGGGACCGATGCTGCGTCGCAGCAGGCGAAGCGTCGGGTGTCCGACGGCCGCGGTCATGCGTCGAACCTGGCGGTTCTTGCCCTCGGTCAGCCGCAGTTCCAGCCAGCACGTGGGAATGCTCCGGCGCTCCCGGATCGGCGGATCGCGAGCCGCAATGCTGGGATCGGCCGGCAGTCGCCGAACCTTGCATGGGCGTGAAACGAAGTCGCCGAGATCGATGCCACGGCGCAGAGAAGTGAGCGCAGACTCAGAAACGTCGCCTTCGACTTGCGCCCAATAGCACTTCTCGAGTCCGATACCCGGCGCGGTGATGCGATGCTGCAATGCGCCATCCGATGTCAGCAGGAGCAGGCCTTCGCTGTCCGCGTCCAGCCGACCTGCCGCATAGACACCGGGTACGCGGATGTAGTCCGCCAGGCTTGGGTGTCGCGGATGGTGCGTGAACTGGCACACGACACCAAACGGCTTGTTGAACGCGATCAACCGGGCGGGGGCCTTCGTCGGTGCAGCAGGCACCGCTGCCCGCGCCGACGCCGACGCACGCGTGCCGCCCCGACGCGTCACCGCGCCGGACGGGCCAATCCCTGTGAACCTCCGGTCCCGCATCGCGGACCCGGAGCCTGCCGCGGTCCGGGCCTCAGACCGCCTGGATGTTCGACGCCTGCTTGCCCTTCTGGCCTTGCGTGACTTCGAACTGGACCTTCTGGCCTTCCTTCAGGGTCTTGAAGCCCTGCATGTTGATGGCAGAGAAGTGCGCAAACAGGTCCTCGCCGCCGTCATCCGGCGTGATGAATCCATAACCCTTCGCGTCGTTGAACCATTTGACCGTACCAGTAGCCATAAAGCACCTATGCAAGCGGACGCCCTGCGCGTCCAAGGGTTGATCAGGGCCTGTCTAACGCCCGGTATTGTTTGCGATTCAAGGCCGTCCTCCCCCGCTTCTCTGGTGCAACTTTTTACGGCCACAACCCGATAATTCCAGGTGCCACGGAACTGCTTGATCGAAACAGTTCGCGTTGTACGGCTTCCGTTCGGCCAAGTCAAGGGGGGGCTCGGGGAGCGTCGGGCCCGGGGGGCGCAGTGTGTTGTTTTTACCCCAGCCGGCAGCGGGGTTGGATTCGTCGCTGCCAGCCCCATCTGCAGGGTGCCGGGCACGTTGCGCCGAGGGACCGAAGCGATACAATTTCCCCCATGGGACCCAAGTTCGACGCTGATGGCGGGGCGCTGCTTGAAAAGCAGGCGCAGAAGATCAAGCCGCCGCCGATGTACAAGGTGATACTGCTCAACGACGACTACACCCCGATGGAATTCGTGGTGGGCACGATTCAGCGGTTTTTCAACAAGAGCCAGGAACAGGCGACGCAGATCATGCTCAAGGTGCATCGCGAGGGCATGGGAGTCTGCGGCGTCTATCCGAAGGACGTCGCGGGCACGAAGGTGGACCTGGTGACGCAGCACGCGCGGGCCCACCAGCACCCGCTGCAATGCACGATGGAAGAGAACGATTAGCGCCCGACGTTCGCATGACAAAGCGCCACAATTTGCTTGGTGTGGCTCCGCAGTTTTGGTGTAGAGTTGATTTGAACGCCGGGGGCACCGGCGATAGAGGCGAAACATGATTGCGCAAGAGTTGGAAGTCAGCCTGCACATGGCCTTTGTCGAGGCGCGTCAGAAGCGCCACGAGTTCATCACCGTCGAGCATCTGCTGCTTGCGCTGCTCGACAATCCGACCGCCGCCGAGGTCCTGCGCGCGGTGGGCGCCAACATCGACGAGCTGCGCAAGAATCTGACGCAATTCATCAGCGAGCACACCCCGATGGTGGCGGGCAGCGAGGATGTGGATACCCAGCCGACGCTGGGTTTTCAGCGCGTGATCCAGCGCGCGATCATGCACGTGCAGTCGTCGTCGAACGGCAAGAAGGAAGTCACCGGCGCCAACGTGCTCGTCGCGATCTTCGGCGAGAAGGACTCGCACGCGGTGTACTACCTGCACCAGCAGGGGATCACGCGCCTCGACGTCGTCAACTACATCTCCCACGGCATCACCAAGCAGCCCCCGGAGAAGGAGAAGGCCGGCGCGGAGAAGGGCGAGAACGCCGAGGCCGAACAGGAGTCCGAGGGCAAGCAGAGCCCGCTCGAGCAGTACACGCAGAACCTCAACAAGGCGGCCGCCGAAGGGAAGATCGATCCGCTGATCGGGCGCGAGCTCGAACTCGAGCGCGTGATCCAGACCTTGTGCCGTCGCCGCAAGAACAATCCGCTGCTGGTCGGCGAGGCGGGCGTCGGCAAGACCGCAATCGCCGAAGGCCTTGCCAAGCGCATCGTCGAGGGCGAGGTCCCGGAGATCCTCAAGGAGTCGGTGGTCTATTCGCTCGACATGGGCGCGCTCCTCGCCGGCACCAAGTACCGCGGCGACTTCGAGCAGCGCTTGAAGGGCGTGCTGAAGAAGCTGACGAACAATCCCAAGGCGGTGCTGTTCATCGACGAGATCCACACGCTGATCGGCGCCGGCGCGGCCTCCGGCGGCACGCTGGACGCCTCGAACCTGCTCAAGCCGGCCCTGTCCAGCGGGCAGCTCAAGTGCATCGGCGCGACTACCTACACGGAATTCCGCGGCGTGTTCGAGAAGGATCACGCGCTGTCGCGCCGGTTCCAGAAGATCGACGTCAACGAACCGTCGGTCGACGAGACCGTGCAGATCCTGCGCGGCCTCAAGTCGCGCTTCGAGGAACACCACGGCATCAAGTATTCCGCATCGGCGATCACGTCGGCGGCGGAGCTTGCGGCGCGCTACATCAACGATCGCCAGCTGCCCGACAAGGCGATCGACGTCATCGACGAGGCTGGCGCGGCGCAGCGCATTCTTCCGAAGTCGAAGCAGAAGAAGGTGATCGGCAAGACCGACATCGAGGAGATCATCGCCAAGATCGCCCGCATTCCTCCGCACAACGTGTCGTCGGATGACCGCAGCAAGCTGGCCAATCTGGACCGTGACCTGAAGAATGTCGTTTTCGGGCAGGATCCGGCGATCGACGCCCTGGCGGCGTCGATCAAGATGGCGCGTTCCGGCCTCGGCAATCCGCAGAAGCCGATCGGTTCGTTCCTCTTTTCCGGCCCGACCGGCGTCGGCAAGACCGAGGTGGCCAGGCAACTGGCCTACACGATGGGCATCGAACTGATCCGGTTCGACATGTCGGAGTACATGGAGCGCCATGCGGTCAGCCGCCTGATCGGCGCGCCGCCCGGCTATGTCGGATTCGACCAGGGCGGGCTGCTCACCGAGGCGATCACCAAGAAGCCCCATGCGGTGCTGTTGCTCGACGAGATCGAGAAGGCCCATCCGGACATCTTCAACATCCTGTTGCAGGTGATGGACCACGGCACGCTGACGGACAACAACGGGCGCAAGGCGGACTTCCGCAACGTCATCATCATCATGACGACCAATGCCGGCGCCGAGTCGTTGCAGAAATCGACCATCGGCTTCACCAATTCCCGCCAGGCCGGCGACGAGATGGGGGAGATCAAGCGTCTGTTCACCCCGGAGTTCCGCAACCGGCTCGATGCGATCATCTCCTTCAAGGCGCTGAACGAGGAGATCATCCTGCGCGTGGTCGACAAGTTCCTCATGCAGCTTGAGCAGCAGTTGCACGAGAAGAAGGTCGAGGCGATCTTCACCGATGCGCTGCGCCGTCACCTCGCCAAGAAGGGCTTCGATCCGCTGATGGGGGCGCGGCCGATGTCGCGCCTGATCCAGGAGACCATCCGCAAGGCGCTGGCCGATGAACTCCTGTTCGGCAAACTGGTGTCTGGCGGCAAGGTGACCGTCGACCTCGAGGGCGAGGGCGAGGACGCGAAGGTGAAGCTCACGGTCCACGAAGGCGAAGAGCCGAAGTCGGACGGCAAGACGAGCGACGAGCCGATCGAGGTCTTGTAGGCCGGGTTGCTGCCGTCCCAGGGCCGCCTGCGGGCGGCCTTGGTTTTTGCGGCGCAGCATATGCATATGACCGGCGGATGGTTCTCAGTTCACGCCGTCTCGGGTACATTTGTCCTCCCGCGTATCGATGCCCTTGGGAGGCTGACAAAAATGAAGACAATCGGGCTGCTCGCCGCATGCGCGCTGATGGCGGCAGGCGCCGCCGCCGCGCAGGATCGCAACCTCGGACGCAACCTGGCTGCGCAGTGCGCCAATTGCCATGGCACCAACGGCCAGAGCCAGGGCGGGATCCCCGGCCTGGCCGGTCAGGGGCGCGCGTATCTGATCGCGCAGATGAACGCGTTCAAGACCGGTCAGCGCAGCGGGCCGGCATCGACCATCATGCATCAGTTGGCCAAGGGCTACACCGACGAGCAGATCGCGTTGATGGCAGATTTCTTCGCCGCCCAGAAACCCGGAAAGTGAGCGCCCGATCATGAAGACAACCAGCCAGGGCGTGCTGCCGCGCCGCGACTTCCTCAAGTTCTCCGGCGCCGCCGGCGCGCTGGCGCTCGCCGGGTGCGCCAGCACCGGGGCGCCGCCGCAGAAACTCGGGCGCGTCATCGTCATCGGCGGCGGCTATGGCGGCGCCACGGCGGCCAAGTACCTCCGCATGTGGTCCGAAGGCGCCGTCGAAGTGTTCATGATCGAGATGAATCGCGAGTTCGTCTCGTGTCCGCTGTCCAACCTCGTGCTCGGCGGCAGCCGGCGCATCGAGGACGTGACCCGCGGCTACGCCGGATTGCGCGAGCACGGGGTGCAGGTGATCAACGACGAGGTCACCGCGGTCAACGTCGACAAGAAGACGGTCTCGCTGCGCAAGATCCAGGATCTCCAGTACGACCGGCTGATCGTCGCGCCGGGCGTCGATTTCCTGTTCGATCAGGTCGGCTCGCTCAAGGATACCAAGGTCCAGGAACAGGTGCTCCATGCCTGGAAGGCGGGTCCCCAGACGGTGGCCCTGCGGCGCCAGCTCGAGGCGATGCGCGATGGCGGGGTCTATGTCCTGTCGATCCCGCGCGCACCCTATCGCTGCCCTCCCGGACCGTACGAACGCGCCTGTCAGGTCGCGCACTATTTCAAGACGGCCAAGCCGCGCAGCAAGGTCATCATTCTCGACGCCAACGAGGATGTGGTGTCGAAGGCGGGTCTGTTCAAGGCGCAATGGAACGGCCAGTACAAGGGCATCGTCGAATACCGCAACAACAGCGAGGTCAAGGACGTCAAGGCGGCAAGCCGTTCGGCCGTGCTCGACATCGGTGCGGACGTGCAGGCCGACGTGCTCAATGTCGTGCCGCCGATGCGGGCCGGCAACATTGCGCAGCAGGCCGGCCTGATCACCGCGAACAATCGCTGGTGCGGCGTCGACTGGCTCACCATGGAATCGACCGCCCGGCCCGGCATTCATGTGCTCGGCGATGCCACCTTGTCCGCGCCCGCGATGCCCAAGTCGGGCCACATGGCCAACCAGCACGCCAAGGTCGCCGCCGCGGCGATCATCGAGCTCATGAGCGGGCGCGCGCCGTCGGCGACGCCGATGATGGCCAACACCTGCTATTCGTTCGTCGACGACAAGAACGTCGTCCACGTCGCGAGCGTGCATGCCTACGATCCGAAGGACAGGACCATGAAGGCGGTGCCCGGCTCGGGCGGCCTGTCGAGCGCGCCGTCGGAGCTCGAGGGCAGCTACGGCAACGCCTGGGCCAGGAACATCTGGCACGACATGCTGGGCTGACGCGCGGGACGACGGACGGTGACGACGCCAGACGCGGCCGGGCGTCGTCACCGGGGACGGTGCCGACCTACTTGGCCGGCGCCTCGCGGCGGATGTTGCGCCGCAGTTCGACCTGTGCCTTGTGCAGCGTGACCGCGATCGGCGCGGTCGGAACGATGGTGATCTCGTAGTCGCCGACTTCGCCGACCTCGACCACGAGCATGGTCCGGGAGACCGCCTGGCCCGATTGCGAACTCGGGGAGCTCGTGTTGTTGACGTTGAAGTCGCCGGTGGCGATGCGGCTGCCGCCGCGGCTCAGGGTGGCGCGATAGCTGTTCCACTTGCCGGCTTCGGCGTCGCTGGCCGCGTACTCGGCATGGAGGTTGAGCGCGATCGGGTTCATCTCCGGGCCCAGGGTCAGCCTGAGCGGCGCGTAGCCCCCTCCGGCTGCCTCGCTCAACGGAAACCGCGCGACGTTCTCGCCGGTGAACAGGCCGTCGCAGCCTGCCGACAGCAAGCCGGCAAGCAGGGCAGGGAGGGCGAACTTGCGCATGGTCATTGCGCCTGGACGGAGAAATCGGCGACCACGGGTGCGTGATCGGAGGGCTTGTCGAGCTTGCGCGGCGCACGGTCGATCACGCACGAGCGGCAGGTCGCGGCCAGAGGCGCCGAGGCGAGGATATGGTCGATGCGCAGACCCATGTTGCGCCGGAAGGCGAGCATGCGATAGTCCCACCAGGAGTAACTCTTCTCCGGCTGCTCGAACAGCCGAAAGCAGTCGGTCAGGCCGCGGGCCGTCAGGGCAGCCCATGCGGCGCGCTCCTTGGGACTGACCAGAACCTGGCCATCCCATGCGGCCGGATCATGCACGTCACGATCCTCGGGCGCGATGTTGTAGTCGCCGGCCAGGGCCACGCACTCGTGCGCGGCCAGGAGCGAGCCGGCGTAGCCGGTCATGGCGTCGAGCCAGTCGAGCTTGTAGCGGTACTTGTCGGAGTCCAGGCTCTGGCCGTTGGGAAAGTAGGCGCAGACCACGCGCACGCCGCCGACGGTCGCGGCGATCACGCGCTTCTGCTCGTCCGCGAAATCCGGAATGTCCGGCACCACGTCGGTCATCGGCAGGCGCGAGGCGATGGCGACGCCGTTGTAGGTCTTCTGTCCATTGACGACCGACTCGTATCCGGCCGCGCGCAGCGCAGCCATCGGATACTTGTCGGTCGCGAGCTTCAGCTCCTGCAGGCACAACACGTCGACGTCCGCGGTCTCGAGCCAGGCGAGCACATGCGGCAGGCGCACGTTCAGCGAATTGACGTTCCAGGTTGCAATGCGCATGAGGTGGCCGAACACCGACCGCGGCGCAGCGTCGCCGCGGTCGGGGCCTCAGAATCCCTTGAACCAGGACGGCGGCTTCGCCGCCGAGTCGCCCGAGGGCGCCGCTCCGGATGGCGCCGGTCCGCTGGCTGCGGGTCCGGCAGCCGGGGCGCCGGACTTGTCCGGCACAGGCGGTGCCGCCGCACTCTTGGTCTCGGGAGTGAACGGTGCCGCCGGGGCGGCGGGCGGGTTCTTGTAGGTGGGGGGCAACAGATTGTTCGGCGGATAGCCGGCAATGCTCAGCGCGCTGTTCCAGGCGCCTTCCTCGAAGCCGACCTGGCGGCCGCTGCCGACCATCATCACCGGCACCTGCTCCGCCTTGGTGGCGTCCTTGAAGATCTTGACGTCGTCCTGGG
>JAEUOS010000149.1 GCA_016790695.1 Burkholderiales bacterium | reverse complement strand
AGCAGCTCCTTGGCCGGGATGCCGCGCGCCGACATGTCGGCCACCCACTTGTCCCACACCGGCTGCGCGCCGGCCTTGCGGAACTCCGCGAGCTCGGCCGGGGTGTAGGTGATGAAGTTCAGGCGCCGCTTGAACAGCGGGAGGTTCTTCTCGTCGTTCTGCCGGTAGGCCGTGATCAGGACGTCGCGCACCTGCGGGCGCAGGTCCATGATGATCTTCTGGTACTGCGGCGGCAGCTGCGCCCAGGCATTGCGGTTGAACAGCGTCGGGCAGGCGACCGTGCCCGGCGCGAGGTTGGTGGTGTACCAGCTGCCGATCTCGTAGCTCTTGTAGGACAGGTGCGCATAGGTGGTCGGGAACGAGACCGCGTCGACCGTGCCGCGCTCGAGCGCGGTGTAGACCTCGGTCGGCGGCACCGAGGTCGGCACCGCGCCGAGGTTCTTCATCGCGTCGCCCAGCCCGCCCAGCGCGCGCACCCGCATGCCCTTGAAATCGGCGAGGGTCTTCGGCGGCTTGCCCTTGCCGATGAACTCGTACTGCGGCAGCAGGTTGGCCGAGTAGATGACGGCGTTCCACCGCGCCAGCTCGGCCTGGATCGCCGGATGCGCGTGGAAGGCGTCGTGCACCGCCCACTGGGTCTCGAAGTCGGGCAGCGGCAGGAACGGCAGGTCCAGCGCCGTGTAGGCCGGCGTCTTTTCCGGGTGGTACGAGCTGCACATCATGGTGGCCTGGAGGCCGCCGGAATTGAGGATGTCGAGCAGCTCGCGCTCGCCGCCGAAGGTGCCGTAGCCGATGGTGATGGTGAACTTGCCGCCGGTGCGCTCGGCCACGGTCTTGGCCAGCAGCTCGACGCCGGCGGTGATCGCGCGCGGCTTGCCCCACGAACCGAGCTTCCATTCGACGCGGGGACCGTCGACCGGCTGGGCCAGGGCCGGCGGTGCGGCGAACGCGGCGAGCGCGGCGACGGCGACTGCGGTGCAGGGGAACAACGGGCGCATGGTGGTCTCCTTTGGCCTCGGGGGTCGGGCGCGCTCTCGGGCGGCGCGCTTCGGTTCAGGTCGGTCCGGCGATAGTACTCCTTGGCGCCGGCGCTGGCGAGCGGCCGGCGCCTGCGCCTGCTCCTACGCCGGCGCGCACAGCGCGCGGCCGTGCGACAGCACCGTGACCTCGCGCGCCGGCACGCGCGCGCGGAACGCGATCTCGTCGCCTTCCTTCCAGCACTCGAGGCGGATCACGTCGCCCGGGTAGGTCGGCGAGGAGAAGCGCGCGCTGATCGACTTCAGGCGCGCCGGATCGTAGCCGCAGTAGGCCTTGACCAGTCCGTGGCACGCGGCGCCGTAGGTGGCGAGCCCGTGCAGGATCGGCCGCGGGAAGCCGGCCTTGGCGGCGACGTCGGGGTCGGAGTGCAGCGGGTTGATGTCGCCCGAGAGCCGGTAGACCAGCGCGGCCTCCGGTCGCGTCGGGAAATCGAGCGCGAGTTCGGGCGCGCGCTCGGGCGTCGCGCGCGGCTGCTCGCCCGGCGGATCGCCGCCGCCGTTGGCCGAGAAGCCGCCGTCGCCGCGGCAGAAGGTCACCGACGCGCAGGTCGCGACCAGCGCGCCGCTCGCGGCGTCGGTGAGGGTCTTCTCCGAATGCACGAGCGCGCCCTTGCCGGCGCCCTTGTCGACCACGCGGGTGACGCGGGTGACGCCGACCAGGGTGCCGCCGGCCGGCAGCGGCCGGTGCAGGGTCACCGACTGCTCGCCGTGCACCAGACGCACGTGGTCGATGCCGACCTCGGGGTTGTTGCGCATCCAGAAGCCGGGCGAGGCCAGCACCGCCGCCATGCTCGGCAGCACCCGCAGGCCGTCGCCCTCGATGACGTAGCGCAGCTCCTCGCGGTCCATCGGGTCCTGCGCCATGCCGACGCCGAGCGCGTAGAGCTGCACGTCCTTCTGCGTGTAGGCGTGGCGTACCTCGCCGGATTGCCAGTTGCGCACCTTGGCGTAGTCGAGCATGCGTTTCCCCTGTCGGTCAGTTGGTGTCCGGCGCGGCCGGCCAGACGAAGCGGGCCGGCTCGCGCGCGGCGAAACGGCGGAACGATTCCTTCGCGTAGTCGCTGGCGCCGGCGATGCCCTGGCCGGCGGCCTCGATGTCGAGCATGGTCGCGAGGTCGCTGCCGAGCGAACTGGCGAGCGCGCTCTTGGTCAGCGACAGGGCCAGCGGCGAGGCGTTGGCGAACGCGCCGGCGATCGCGCGCGCGCGCGCCAGCAGCGCCTCCGGCGCCGCCAGCTCGAGCACGATGCCGAGGTCGCGCGCCTCGGCCGCGCCGACCTCGCGCGCGGAGAACATGATCTCCTTGGCGCGCGCCATGCCGACGATGCGCGGCAGGGTGTAGAGGGCGCCGAAGTCGGGGATCAGGCCGACGCGCGCGAACGCCATGCAGAAGCGCGCGCGCGGCGTCGCGATGACCATGTCGGCGAGGAGCGCGATCGAGAAGCCGGCGCCGAACGCCGGCCCGTCGACCGCCGCGATCACCGGCCGGTCGAGCGCGGCCAGCGCGCGCACGTTGCGGTGGTGGCGGCGCATGCCCGCGCGGCGCACCTCGGGCGTGTTCTGGGCCGCGCCGGCGTTCATCGCGCGCACGTCGCCGCCGGCGCAGAAGGCGCCGCCGGCGCCGGTGATGATCACCGCGCGCACGTCGCGGTCGGCCTCGATGGCGGCGAGCGCGGCCTCGAGGCCGTCGGCCATCTCCGCGGACAGCGCGTTCTTCGCGGCCGGGCGGTTCAGGGTCAGCGTCGCGACGTTGTCGGCGACGGAGAACTCGAGATCGCTCATGCGGTGCGGACCTTTCCTCGGAGCGCGGGCGAGCGCCGCGCGATGCGCGTGCGCCCCGGCGCGATTGCGCAAAGGGCGGATTCACTATACCATTTTCTGCGAACACCATACCAATATGCGCACACCCGTCGCCGCCGCCCCGCGCCGCGCCGCCAAGCGCGCGGCGCCGCGCGCGGGCCCGCAATCGGTCGGCCGCATCGTCGCCATCCTCGAGGCGGCCGCCGGGGCGCGCGCCGGCGTGCCGCTGGCGGATCTCGCACGCCTGGCGCGGGCGCCCAAGACGAGCCTGGTCGGGCTGCTCGCGGGGATGGTCGCCGAGGGCTGCCTGGTGCGCGACGAGGCCGGCCGCTACGCGCTCGGGCCGCGCGTGCACGCGCTGGCCACGCGCGCGCTGGCCGGGCGCGAGTTGCCGGAACTGCTGCGCCCGGTGCTGGCCGCGCTCAGCGCGGCCACCGGCGAGACCGCGGTGCTCGGCGCGCTGGCGCCCGATGCCGAGCTCGCGGTCTACCTCGACCGCGTCGAGAGCAGCAGCTCGATCCGCTACGCGGTCGCGGTCGGCGAGCGGCGCGACCTCTACTGCACCGCGATGGGCAAGGCGCTGCTCGCCCACTTCGACCCGCCGCGCCTGCGGCGCTACCTGAAGCAGGTGCCGCGCCAGCGCTACACCGCGGCCACCATCACCGGCGCGGCCGAGCTCGCCGCCGAGCTCGAGCGCGTGCGCCGCGACGGCATCGCGCGCAGCGACGGCGAGCGCGTCGACGATGCCAGCGCACTCGCCGCGCCGGTCGTGGGCGACGCCGGCGCGGTGGTCGCCGCGATCCTCGTCGCCGGGCCGACGGCGCGCATGCGCGCCAACCACGCGCGCAACGAGGCCGCGCTGCGCGCGGCCGCGGCCGAGTGCAGCCGGCTGGTCGGCGGCGCCGTCCCGGCCGCCGCGACCGGCGCCGCGGTCCCGGCCGGCACGGACCCGGGCGCGCCGGCGCGCCCGGGCCGCGGTCCCGCGCGATAATCCGCTTCCCGTCCGATCCGAGGCACACACCATGGGCAACCTGCCGAAATCCGTCATCATCAACGACGACACGATGCGCGAGGGCCTGCAGATCGAGAGCGCCGCGATCCCGGTCGAGGCCAAGCTGCGCCTGCTCGACGCGCTCGGCCAGACCGGCGCGCGGGTGATCTCGATCGGCTCGTTCGCGCACCCGAAATGGACGCCCCAGATGGCGTGCATCGACGAGATCGCCGAGCGCTTCGTGCCGCGGCCCGGGGTCACCTACACCGCCGCCACCTTCAACAAGAAGGGCTGGGACCGCGCCGACGCCTACTGGCCCAAGCTCGACGTGCGCAGCGCGCGGCGCCCGCGCACGAACGTCGAGCTGTGCGACACCTTCGCGCGCCGCAACTACAACCGCTCGCAGGCGCAGCAGATCGCCGCGATGGACGCGGTCATCGCCGCGGCCCGCGAGAGCGGCGCCACCGAGGGCGCGGTCGGCATCGGCAACCCGTTCGGCTCCAACTTCGAGGGGCCGTTCAGCCTCGCGCAGCGCATGGACCTGCTCGCGCTGATGATCGGCAAGTGGCACGCGGCCGGCATCCGGGTGACGCGCGTCGCGCTGCTCGAGGCGATGGGCTGGAACCTGCCGCACACGGTGCGCGAGTTCATGGTCGCGATCCGCGAGCGCTGGCCCGAGGTGACCGACTTCCACATGCACCTGCACAACCAGCGCGGCGCCACCATCGCGAGCTACTACGAGGCGCTGCAGCTCGGCGCCACCGAGTTCGACACCTGCCTGGGCGGGATGGGCGGCTGCCCCTACTGCGGCAACGGCCGCGCCGCCGGCCACGTGCCGACCGAGGATTTCGTCGACCTCTGCCACGAGATGGGCATCGAGACCGGGTTCGACCTCGACAAGCTGATCGAGGCGGTCGCGGTCGCCGAGGAGGTCGTCGGCCATCCGCTGTGGGGCCACGTCTCGAAGTCCGGGCCGCGCCCGCGCGGCGCGGCGCTGTACCCGCCCGGGATGCCGTTCGTCGAGACGCTCGCGGAGGCCGCGCACTTCCGCAAGGGCCCGCAGGTCTACGCCGGGCAGATCTCGCCGTGGAAAGAGGGCGACCCGCTGCTCAAGGGCTGAGCCGCCCGAACGCGTCTTCAACCGCACAGGACAACCCATGGATTTCGCATTCACCGCCGAGCAGGAGTCGATCCGCGCGGCGATCGCCAAGATCTGCGCGCAGTTCGGCGACGACTACTGGCTGAAGAAGGACAAGGAGGGCGGCTTTCCGGTCGAGCTGCACCAGGCGATGGCGCGCGACGGCTGGCTCGGCATCGCGATGCCCGAGAAGTACGGCGGCGCGGGCCTCGGCATCACCGAGGCGGCGATCATGATGCAGACCATCGCGCGCTCGGGCGCCGGCTTCTCGGGCGCCTCGGCGATCCACATGAACATCTTCGGCCTCTCGCCGGTGGTGGTGTTCGGCACCGACGAGCAGAAGGCGCGCATGCTGCCGCCCCTGATCCGCGGCGCCGAGCGCGCCTGCTTCGCGGTCACCGAGCCCAACACCGGGCTCAACACCACGCGCCTGAAGACCCGCGCGGTGCGCGACGGCGACAGCTACGTGGTCTCGGGCCAGAAGGTGTGGATCTCCACCGCGCAGGTGGCCGAGAAGGTGCTGCTGCTCGCGCGCACGACGCCGATCGAGGAGTGCGCCAAGCCCACCCTCGGGCTGTCGCTGTTCTACACCGACTTCGACCGCCGCCACGTCGAGGTGCGCGAGATCGACAAGATGGGCCGCAAGTGCGTCGACTCGAACCAGGTGTTCTTCGACGGCATGGTGGTCCCCGCCGCCGACCGCATCGGCGAGGAAGGGCGCGGCTTCGAGTACATCCTGCACGGCATGAACCCCGAGCGCGTGCTGATCGCGGCCGAGGCGGTCGGGCTCGGCCTGTGCGCGCTCGAGCGCGCCGCCGGCTACGCGCGGGAGCGCGTCGTCTTCGACCGGCCGATCGGCCAGAACCAGGGCATCCAGCACCCGCTGGCGCAGAACTGGATGGCGCTGCAGGCCGCCAACCTGATGGCGTTCAAGGCCGCCTGGCTGTACGACCAGGGGCAGCCCTGCGGCGCCGAGGCCAACGCCGCCAAGTACCTCGGCGCCGAGGCCGGGTTCGACGCCTGCCAGCAGGCGGTGCTGACCCACGGCGGCTTCGGCTACGCGCGCGAGTACCACGTCGAGCGCTACATGCGCGAGTCGATGATCGCGCGCATCGCGCCGGTGAGCCCGCAGCTGGTGATGAGCTTCATCGCCGAGCGCGTGCTGGGCCTGCCGAAGTCGTACTGAGCGCGCCGCCGCCGGCCGCGCCAACCCCGCCAAGGAGACCGCCATGCGCGGACGCGAAGTCCTGATGCAGACCCTCGTCGCGCACGGCGTCGAGCGCATCTTCGGCAACCCGGGCACGACCGAGAGCCCGCTCCTCGACGCGCTCGCCGACTTCCCGCAGATCGGCTACGTGGTCCACCTGCACGAGGGCGTCGCGGTGGGCGCGGCCAACTTCTACGCGCAGGCGAGCGGCCGGACCGCGTTCGTCAACCTGCACGTGGCGCCGGGGCTGGGCAACGCGATCGGCATGATCTACAGCGCGCTCAAGAACGCCTCGCCGATGGTGGTCACCGCCGGCCAGCAGGACACGCGCATGCGCCTGCGCGACCCGGTGCTCGGCCACGACCTGGTGGCGCTGGCCGCGCCGGTGGTCAAGTGGAGCGCGCAGGTCGAGCGCGCCGACGAGATCGGGCCGGTCCTCGCGCGCGCCTTCAAGATCGCGCGCGAGGCGCCGGCCGGGCCGGTGTTCGTGGCGCTGCCGATCGACGTGCTCGAGCAGGACACCGCGGTGGCGCCGGGCCGGCCCGGCGCCGCCTTCACCCATGCGCACGCCGACCCCGCGGGGATCGACGCGATGGCCGAGCTGCTGTGCGCGGCGAAGAGCCCGGCGATCGTCGCCGGCGACGAGGTCGCGCGCGCCGACGCCAACGCGCTGCTCGTGCGCCTGGCCGAGCGCACCGGCGCCGCCGTGTGGTTCGAGGGGCTGCGCGGGCGCAACGCGTTCCCCACCGCGCATGCCGCCTACCGCGGCACGCTCGCCTTCGACGCGCGCGGCATCGCCGCGCAGCTCGCCGACAACGACCTGGTGCTGCTCGCCGGCGGCCCGTTCTTCGAGGAGGTCTGGTACGCGCCGGGCGCGCCGTTCGCGCCCGGCACGCGCGTGCTGCAGATCGAGGAGGCGCCGCGCCGCCTCGGATGGAATTTCGCGCTCGACGCCGGCGTCACCGGCGCGATGGGCCCGGTGCTGGAGGCGCTCGACGCCGCGGTGCTGCGCCGGGCCGCGGCCGGCTACGCGGACGCGGCCGGCGCGCGCCTGGCCGCGCTCGGCGCGCGCAAGGCCGCCGAGGCGGCCGCCTACCGGCAGCGCCAGGCCAAGGCCTGGGAGCGCGAGCCGACCTCGATGCCGCGCGCGCTCGCCGAGATCCGCGCCGGCACCCCGGCGCGGGCGATCGTGGTCGACGAGACCATCACCGCCAACCTCGACCTGTTCGCGAGCTTCGCCTTCGACGGCGCCGACGACTACTTCAGCGGGCGCGGCGGCGGCATCGGCCAGGGCATCGCCGGCGCGCTCGGCGTCGCGCTCGCGCGCCCCGACCGCCCGGTGCTGTGCGTCTCCGGCGACGGCTCGGCGATGTATTCGATCCAGGCGCTGTGGACCGCGGCGCACCACCGGCTGCCGATCGTCTTCGCGATCCTCGCCAACCGCGAGTACCGCGTGCTCAAGCACAACCTCGACGCCTACCGGCAGCGCTTCGGCATCGCGTCGGACCGCCCCTATGCCCACATGGACCTGAAGGCGCCGGCGCTGGGCTTCGTCGAGCTCGCGCGCGGCATGGGCGTGGCCGGCACCCGCGTCGCGCGCGCCGGGCACATCCGCGACGCGCTGGCCGACGCGTTCGCGCGCGCGGAGCCGCACGTGGTCGAGATCGAGATCGAAGGCAAGCGCTGACCCGCGCGCCGGCGCCGCCGGCCGCACCACGAGGAGAACGCAGATGGCAACGCAGCACCGGCTGGGACGGGGATTTCACTGGGAGGATCTGCAGGTCGGCGACACCATGACGACCAACGGCCGCACCATCACCGAGGCCGACCTGGTCGCCTTCTGCAACCTCACCTGGTTCACCGAGGAGCTGTTCACCAACCTGCACGACCGCGAGGGCACGGCGATCGCCGGCCGCGTGGTGCCGGGCGCGCTGGTGTTCACCTTCGCCGAGGGCCTGCTGATGCCGGCGATCCAGCACACCGGCCTCGCGTTCCTCGACTCCGGCCTCAGCATCAAGGGCCCGACCTGCGTCGGCGACACCATCCACGTCGAGGTCGAGGTCACCGAGATGCGCCCGACCTCCAAGCCGGGCCGCGGCCTGATCCGCACCCGCAACCGGGTGATGAACCAGCACGGCGCGGTGGTGCAGGAGTACACGCCGCTGCGCCTGCTGGCGATGCGCGGCTGAGCGCGCGCGGCGCTGCCGCCGGGCCGGTGCGTCGGCGGCGGGCGGCGCCGCGCGGGCGGCACCGGGCGCGGCCTGCGGGTCTGCCCCGGCCGTGCGCGGGCGTCATCCCGGCCCGGCCGGGCGCGCGCCGCCGAGGTGCGCGAGGGTGAGCGCGTCGCGCCGCCCGTCGTAGTAGCGCGCGAGCACCTGCGCGAACACCGGCTCCTCCGGCGCGGCCGCCTCGAACAGCGTCATCGACGAGCAGAGCTTGAGGTCGTCCGGCGCGCCGAGGATCTGGTGCGCGCTGCGGCCGCGCACCGCGAGCAGCAGGGCGGCGCAGTGGCGCAGGCGCGCGCCGAGCACCGGGTGGCGCCAGTAGGCACGGGCCTCGGCGAGGTCGGCCAGGCCGTAGTGCTGCGCGGTCGCGCTCCGGCCCAGCGCGCGCAGCTGCGGGAAGATGAACCACATCCAGTGCGAGGCCTTGCGGCCGGCGGCGAGCTCGGCGCAGACGGCGTCGTAGACGCGCTCCTGCGCCTCGACGAAGCGCTCGAGGGACGCCGCGGACGCGCTCACGCGGCGCTGCCCGCGGCGGCGCCCAGCATCACGCGCGCCGCGCGCTCCGAGACCACCAGCACCAGCTTCATGGTCGCGCGCGTCGCGCCGACGAACAGGCGCCGCCGCGCCGCCTCGTCGGCCGCCGGCGCGCCTTCGGCGAAGTCGATCTCGGTGAACACCACGCACGGCGCGCTGCGGCCCTTGAAGCGGTGCACCGAGTCGATCACGATGTCGCCGTCGCCGACCACCGCGTTGCCGAACAGGTCGTAGCGCCCGGTGTAGGCCTTGAGGCGATACGGGCCGATGCGGTCGTACGGCGTGAGCGCCGAATGCTCGCGCCCGCGGTAGGTCACCACCGCGATCATGTCGCGCGCGAAGCCCGCGCCGATGCAGTTGGTGATCGCGCGCGTGGTCTCGCGCACCAGCCCCGCGGTGTCGGCGTAGGTGAGGATCTCGACCTCGGAGCCGGTGAGCGGGCTGCCGGCGGCGACCGGCTGCTCGAGCGGCACCAGGCGGTTGATCGCCTCGAGGATGTCGCGCGGCGTGCGGTAGTTGACCTGCGCGCTCAGGCGCACCCAGCCCGGCAGCGCGACCGGCGCGCGGCCGTAGAGGTTCTGCATCGGGT
Organism: Burkholderiales bacterium; assembly: GCA_016790695.1. Lineage (GTDB taxonomy): Bacteria > Pseudomonadota > Gammaproteobacteria > Burkholderiales > JAEUOS01 > JAEUOS01. The sequence continues at coordinate 5,843 of JAEUOS010000149.1, read as the reverse complement.
CCTCGAGCCAGAACGCGCGCCCGCCGGGCCTGAGCCGGGCCAGCAGCGGCGCCACCCAGCGCTCCTCGAAGTCCTGGCCCTCGTCGACGATCAGCTCGTCGACGCAGTCGGCCGGCGCGGGCGCGCGCGCGGCGAAGCGCTCCTCGAGCGCGCGGAAGGCGCCGGCGCGCGCGTAGTCGGGCGTGACGCCGTCGGCGCGCGCGGCGCGGTCGCACAGCTGGTGGTAGGTCGCCACCTCGCTCCCCGGCGCCGCGATCGCCGCCATGTGGTCGGCCAGCGGCCGGTTGTAGCAGACGTAGAGCGCGCGCCGGCCGGCGGCGCGCGCGTCGTCCAGCAGCGCGAGCGCGAGCTGGGTCTTGCCCGAGCCCGCGGTCGCGGTCACGCGCAGGCGGTGCGGCGTGCATTCGATGCGCCGCGCCCAGGTGGCGAGGCCCTCGGAGAGGCGGGTGTAGAGGACGCGCGCCTGGCCGGCCATGGCGCCGACGTCGGGCACGAGGTCGATCAGGCCGATGAAGAACTTCAGCGCCTGCGCGCGCGTCGGGTGCGCCGGCTCGTCGACCGGCAGGATCGACTGGATGATGCGCGCGAGGTGCGCGCGCCGCGGCGCGTCGACGATGCGCTCGGGCGGCAGGCCGGCGGTGCCGGGCTGGCGCACCGTGTAGTCGGGGCAGTACAGCAGCGACTCGATCGGCGTCTTCTCGCCCTTGCAGAACTGGCGCAGGCGGCCGTCGATGGCCGCGGCGGTGCGCGCCATCTGCGCCGGCACGCTCTTGGTGCGCTCGCCGTAGGTCTTGGCCAGGCCGGATTCGCCCTCGGCGAGGAAGCCCGACTTCTGCTCGATCAGCAGCACCCGGCCCGAGGGGCCGATGACGACGAAATCGACCTCGCCGACGACCTGGTGGCCGTCGGCGACGCGGGTCCAGTGCAGCGCGTGCAGCACGGTGTAGCCGTCGGGCAGGCCCTGCGCGAGCGCATGCAGGGTCTGCAGCTCGCGCTGTGCCGCGCCGCTGGCCGGCAGCGCGCGCCAGCCGTCCGGGAGAATGGTCGCCATGGCGGGCATGCTAGCAGGCCGCCGGGCACCGCCTGCCTCCCCGGCTGCCGCCCCGCCTGCGTCGCTGCCGGCACCGCCGCCGCGCGCCCGCGCGCGGCTCAGCCGCCGCGCGGGCGGTCGTGGCGCGCCCAGTCGAGCACGAAGCGGCGCTGCGCCTCGGTCTCCGGCGAGCGCGGGTGGCGGTGGCGCTTGGCCATGGTCTGCCAGTGCGCGGCGATGACCTCGAGCGCCTCCGCGCCCGAGCGGCCGTGGCGCACGAGCCAGCAGCCGATCACCGTGCCGGTGCGGCCGACGCCGCCCCAGCAGTGCACGTAGGGCACCGCGTCGACCGCGAGCAGGGCGTCGATGCGGTCGAGGATGCGCCTGGCATAGGCGATGCTGCCCGGCACCCCGCGATCGATGATCGGCCAGCGCTCGTGGGTCACCGCGCGGTCGACGCCCAGCGAGACCTGCGGCAGCAGCGGATGGTAGGGCGCGAGTTCATCGGCTTCGGTCAGGTCGAGGAAATGGCGCACCCCGGCCGCGGCGATGCGCGCCAGGCGCGCGCGCGTCTCCGCCTCGGCGGCGGCGCCCGGGTACTCGCCGGCGATCAGGCGGCCCGGCAGCACCCAGTAGCAGTCGGCATGGGGGCGCGCGGGCCCGGCGTCGGCGGCGGCGCCGGCGAAGAGGTCGCCGGTCATGGCCGCGCGCGGCGGGGCGCCGCGGGCGCGTTGCGGAAGCGGCGCGTGGCGCGCCGGCAGGACGGCAGGGCTGGCAAGCATCGGGCGGGTCGTGGCATGGATGGCCCGCCAGTCTCGCGCGCCGCTGGCTCGCCAGTTGAGCCAGCAGGCGCCGCGCTCAGCGCAGCGCGGGTTCCGGCGCCAGCAGCGCCTGCAGGCGCTGCGACTGCGCCGTCAGGTCGTCCCACAGCGCTTCCATGTCGCGGCCCTTGCGGAACACGGCTTCGCGGTCGACCCCGGTCACCGTCCACAGGCCGCGCTCGAGCTCGGCGCGCAGCTCGCCCGGGCGCCAGCCGACGTAGCCGACGTAGTAGCGCGCCTCGTTCGGGCTCTTCTCGATGATGCCGTCGATGGTGCGCGCGCCGAAGGCCATGTAGAGGTTGCGCAGCATCGGCACCGCGCCGGCGCCGGGGCTCGACTCGGCCTTGACCAGCGCCACCAGCGCGCCGCGCGCGAACGGCCCGCCGAAGTGCACCGGGTCGACCACCTGCTTCGACGGCTCGTGCTCGGGGAACAGCGTGATCAGCGGCCGGTCGGTCGGGCGATTGAGGATCACCCCGACGTGGGCGCCGTCGCGCAGGGGCACCGCGATCAGCACGGTGCGGCGGTAGACCATGTCGCGCAGGCCGCGGTTGGCGACCAGGAACACCGCGTCCTCGCCGGCGGCCTCCGGCCCCGGCGGGGCGGACTGCGCGAACGCCGCGCCGGCGCCGGCCAGCCACGCGGCCGCGAGCAGCCGCAGGATCCTCGAGGTCAGTCGCTTGGCCTGCATGTCGCACCCGAATCCGGTGTCGCCGCGAGCGGCGGATGCGGGAATTGTATCCCGCGCCGTGCGCGCGGCCGCAATGCCGGCGGGCGCGCGCCGTGCCCGGGCGCCGTCAGGCGCGGGCGGCGGCCTGCTGGCGCCGCCGCTCCTCGCCGGCGCGGCGCAGCGCCTCGGCGGCCTCGGGGTCGACGCGCGCGTAGGACGCGCGCCAGGCGTCGTCGGCGCTCCAGACGAACGGCGTCTGCACCGTGGTGCGCGGCGCGCGCGCCGCTTCGAGCAGGTCGAGCGCCATGCCGACGATCGCGCGCTGCATCGGCGCGTCGCCGGGCCGGCCGCAGGGGTTGCCGAGCGGGAAGTCGGTGAACAGGAAGCGCGCGACGCCGCATTCCTCGACGATGTCGCGCGCCGAGCCGAGCACCACGGTCGGCAGGCCGCTGGCCTCGAGGTGGCGGCTGACCAGACTCACGGTCTGGTGGCACACCGGTCAGAGCGGGATCAGCAGCACCGCGTCGGCGCCGTCCTCGCGGCAGCGCGCGAGCACCTGCGGCGCATCCTCCTCGAGGGTGCGCCGCTGCGAATAGTCGGTCGGCACGCCGTGGAAGCGCGCGGTGACGCCGCCGATGCGCCCGGCGGCGGCGAACGCCGCGAGCGGGCGCAGCGGCAGGTAGGTGTCGACGTCGCGCGTGTGGGTGTTCTCCTTGTCCCACGCGAGATCGTCGGTGTGCAGGCGCTCGGGCGGCGGCGCCGTCGGTCCCGACCACACCGCCTTGGCGCCGCGCCCCGGCGCCTGCGCCACGCCGGGATCGCGCCACGGGCTCGCGGTGGTGACCACCGCGATGCGCGCGGCGGCGAGCGGCCGCGCGAGCGGCGCGAACGGCGCGTCCTGGTGCCGCGCCCACGCGTAGGGCGTCGGGTAGCCCTGGGCCGCGTAGTACGCGCGCGTGCGGTCGATGTAGCGGACGAAGGTCGGATGCGTGGTCAGGGCCATGGCGGTCGGGGGCGGCGGAACGGACGGGGGCCGGGCGCGCCGCGCGGCGCGCCCGCGGCGGGGCTCAGGCCTTCTTCGCGCTCTTCGCGTTGTTGGCCGCCATGAAGTTGTCGAAGCCGTTCTCGCAGACGCGGTGCCAGAGCACCATCTCGTCGCGGAACCTGCTCCAGCCGTCGTAGAGCTTCTTGAACTCCGGGCTCTTCTCGGAGAGTTCCGCGTAGAGCTCGTTGGCGGCCTTGAAGCACGCTTCCATCACCGGCCGCGGGAACTGGCGCAGCTGCGCGCCGCCGGCGACCAGTCGCTTCAGCGCCGCCGGGCTGCCGACGTCGTATTTCGCGGTCATCCACTGGTTGGCTTCCGCGCAGGCGGTGGCGAGCGCCGCCTGGTACTCCTTCGGCAGCGCTTCCCACGCCTTCAGGCCGACGTAGAGCATCAGCGTCGCCGAGCCTTCCCACCAGCCCGGGTAGTAGTAGTACTTGGCGACCTTGTGCAGCCCGAGGCGCTCGTCGTCGTAGGGGCCGACCCACTCGGCGGCGTCGATCACGCCCTTCTCGAGCGACGGGTAGAGGTCGCCGCCGGGCAGCTGCTGCGGCACCAGGCCCAGCTTCGCCATCACCATGCCGCCGAGGCCGCCGATGCGCATCTTCATGCCCTTGATGTCGGCGACCGACTTGATCTCCTTGCGATACCAGCCGCCCATCTGCGCGCCGGTGTTGCCGACCGGGAAGCCCATCACGTTGTAGCTCTTGTAGAACTCGTTCAGCGCCTCGATGCCGCCGCCGAGGTACAGCCAGGCGTTCTGCGCGCGCGTGTTGAGCCCGAACGGCAGCGCGGTGCCGAAGCCGAACGCGGGGTTCTTGCCGATGTAGAAATAGCTCGCGGTCTGGCCGCACTCGACGGTGCCGTTCTGCACCGCGTCGAGCACCTGCAGCGGCGGCACGATCTCGCCGGCGGTGGAGACGCGGATCTGGAACCTGTTCGCGGTGAGCTCGCCGACGCGCCGCGCCAGCAGGTCGACCGCGCCCACCAGCGTGTCGAGGTTCTTCGGATAACTCGATGCCAGGCGCCAGCGCACCTCGGGCGCGCCCTGCGCGATGGCGGGCGCGGCGACGGCGGCGGCGGCACCGCCGAGTCCGGCGGTGGCGAGAAACTTGCGACGTTCCATGGTGACTCCTCCGTGTTGTCGTGTCGTCTTGTCGACGGCGCGGCGCGCGCCGGCAGGCAAGGCAGCGGCGATTGTAGCGGCCGCGCGCGGGCGCCGCGGCCGACCCTCAGCACCCGGAAAGCAGCACCCGGAAAGCAGCGCCCGGCGGTCAGCGCCTGGGGGCCGGCGCCGGCGCGGCGCGGCGGATGCCCCAGCCCACCGGCGCGCGCGCATTGCCGGGGTGCGCGGGGTCCGGGCCCCAGATCGCCTGGTAGGTGTCGAGGCAGCGCCCGGCCCGCTGCAGGCGGATCGCGCCGGCGCCGAGCGCGATCCACCAGGCGCCGATGACGAGTCCCATCCAGCGCGGCGCATCGGCGAGCACCAGGCCGGCCGCGATCGTGCACGCGGCCGCGGCCAGCGCGACGTAGCCCGCGGCCTTGTGGACGCGCTCGAACCGGATCCGGCGCGGCGTCATGCAGTAGTGGTCGCCGGCGAGGTCGATCGGCGTGCCGTCGGCGGCCCGGCGCGGCGCGGTCGGGCCGCCCTTGCTGCCGCGCAGGTGCGCGCCCGCCAGCTGCAGCAGCGCGAGCGCGGCGACGCTCCAGCCGGCCAGCGCATGGGCGCGGAACAGCGCGCCGTCGCGCCCGGCCGCGCCCCACACCAGCCAGAGGCCGAGCGCGGTCGCGGCCAGCGCCGCGTAGTTGAGCAGGCGGTGGGCGTGCCACCAGAACGGATTGTCGAGCTCCTGCGGCCAGCGCTGCCGCGGCGTCACCTTGTAGTAGCGCGCCAGCAGCACCGCGAGCGGCGCCGCGATCGCCCACGCTGCCACCATCAGCCGGCCGTGCCAGGCCGTCGCCGGCGCGATCGCGTGCTCGGACGCGCCGCTCATCGGTGCGGCGAGCCAGGCGAGCGCCTCGGCGATCATGCGGGTTCCGTGCTTGGCCGCCGGCGCGTGCGCGGCCGGCGCAGGCGCGTCGCGCGCGCGGCACCGCAGGAGGTGATCGTCATCCGCATGCGTGTGGTCGTCGGAACCCGCGCATCCTCGCACGCGCCCGGGGCCGGCGATAATGCGGCGCGCCCGCGGCTCGGTGGCGGGCCCACGGATTCCGGAGAACCTCCCTGATGGCCAACGACCCCGTCGACCTCCTCATCATCGGCGCCGGCGCCGCCGGCGC
>JAEUOS010000142.1 GCA_016790695.1 Burkholderiales bacterium | reverse complement strand
CCTGTGCATGGCCCTGATCGACGAGGCCGACGTGGTCCTGCTCGACGAGGCCCGGGTGCCGCTGGTGCTGTCGCAGCCCGCCCCGGCGCTCGCGCCCGACCTGCTCGCCGGCGCGCTCGCGTGCGCGCGCGCGCTGCGCCGCGGCCGCGACTTCACCCTCGGCGAGGATCGGCTGCCGCGCCTGACCGACGACGGCCGCGCGCTCGTCGCGGCCTGGCGGCCGGCCGGCGCGATGCCGTCGCGCCAGCGCGAGGACCTGGTGGCGCAGGCGCTCGCCGCCCTGCACCTGTACTCGCGCGACCGCGACTACGTCGTCCGCGACGGCACCGTGGCCATCGTCGACGCGGCCAGCGGCCGCATCGCCGCCGGCCGCGTCTGGTCGCGCGGCCTGCACCAGCTGATCGAACTCAAGGAAGGCTGCCCCCCGAGCGCGCGCAACACGACCGCGGCGCAGATCACCTACCAGCGCTTCTTCCGCCGCTACCTGCGCCTGGGCGGGATGAGCGGCACGCTCGCGGGCGCCGAGGCCGAGCTCGCCGCCACCTACGGGATGGCGATGGTCCGCATCGCCCCGCGGCTGCCGTCGCGCCGGCGCCTGCAGCAGCGCACGCTCTACGCCGATGCCGCCGCCCTGTGGCCGGCGATGGCGCGGCGCGCGGCGGTGCTGCACCGCGCCGGCCGCCCGCTCCTGATCGGCACCGCCACGGTTGCCGACTCCGACGCGGCCGCGCGCGCACTCGCCGCCATCGGCCTGCCGCACGTGGTGCTCAACGCGCGCCACGACCAGGCCGAGGCCGACGTCGTCGCGCGTGCCGGCGAGCCCGCGCGCATCACCGTGGCGACCAGCATGGCCGGACGCGGCACCGACATCCGGCTCGCCGCCGACGCCGCCGCGCGCGGCGGGCTGCACGTGATCCTGTGCCAGCACAACGCGGCGCGCCGCATCGACCGGCAGTTCATCGGCCGCACCGCGCGCAACGGCGAGCCGGGCAGCCACGACACCCTGCTCAGCCTCGACATGCCGCTGTTCCGGCGCTACCTGCCGCGCTGGTGGCGCGCGCTGGCAGCGCGCCGCCGCCCCGCGCCGGCGTGGTTCGCGCGCCTGACCATCGCCGTGCCGCAGTGGCTCGAGGAACGCCGCCACCGCGCGCTGCGCCGCCAACTGTTGCGCGCCGACCTCCGGCGCGAACGCGATCTCGACTTCTGCCGAAGGACCGCATCATGAAGCCAACCGCCTTGCTCCTCGCCCCGCTCGCCGCCGCCTGCCTGAGCGGCGGCGCGCTGGCCGCCGCGCCGCAGCCGCTGGGCTGCCTGATCGAGCCGTACCAGGTGGCCGAGGTCGGCAGCCCGGTGATCGGCGTCATCGAGCGCCTGCACGCCGAGCGCGGCGACACCGTGCGCCGCGGCCAGGCGCTGGCGGTGCTGCGCACCGACGTCGAGCGCGCCTCGGTCGGCGTCGCCGCCAGCCGCGCCCAGGCCAGCGCCGAGGTCGAGGCCGCCAGCGCCAACGCGATCCTGGCGCGCCAGAAACTCGCGCGCGCCGAAGACCTGGTCGCGCGCGCGTTCCTCTCGCCGCAGTCGCTCGACCAGGCGCGCGCCGAGGCGCGCGTCGCCGAGGAGCGCCTCGCGCAGACCCGCGAGGCGCGGCGCACCGCCGAGCGCGAGCACGAGCTGGCGCAGGCGCAGCTCGCGCTGCGCACCATCCGCGCGCCCAGCGACGGCGTCGTCGCCGACCGCTATCTCGCCGTCGGCGAGCGCGTCGAGGAGAAACCGCTGTTCCGCGTCGCCATGATCGACCCGCTGCGCGTCGAGGTGGTGCTGCCGTCGGCGCTGTTCGGCGTCCTCCGTCCCGGCGAGACCGTGCGGGTCACGCCGGAGTTCCCCGGCGCCGCGCCGCGCGAAGCGAAGGTGGTGCTGGTCGACAAGCTCGTCGACGGCGTCTCCAACACCTTCCGCGTGCGCCTGTCGCTGCCCAACCCCGGCGGCAGCCTGCCGGCGGGCCTGCGCTGCAAGGCCGACCTCGGCGCCGCGGTCGCCGCCCTGCCGGTGCCGCCGAAGCCCGCGGTCGCCCCGCCCGAGCGCGCGCGCAGCGGCCTGCAGCCGGCCGCGCATGCCGCGCCCGCGAACGCTGCCGCCGCGTCCTCCGCCCGGCACGGCGCGACCGGCCTGCGCCTCGACACCCGCGTGCCGCCGACGCCGCGCCCGCGCATCTGAGCCGCGACGGCCGTGAACGACAGGACGAACCGCGATGTGGTGGCGTAGGAAGCGCCGGCCCGCCGTCGAGCGCGCGCTCGCCGAGCCGCTCGAGCCGCGCATTTTGTATGCCGCCGACCTCGGTGCCGGGCTCGCGCTCGCCGGCAGCGGCTGGGCCGCCGAGGACGTCGTCGACGAGGTCGTCGACGCGCGCGTCCTCGACCCGGTCCCGGCGCCGGCGCACGCCGATCCCGCCGTCCCGCCGTCGCCGGGCGCCGACGCCGCCGCCCGCCAGGCGGCGCTGCCGCTCAATTTCGAGACCAATCGCGGCCAGGCCGACGCCTCGATCGACTTCATCGCACGCGGGAGCGGCGTCGCCATCGCGCTCTCCGACGGCGCCGCCACCCTGGCCCTGAAGGACGGCGGACACACCGACGTGGTGCGCATGGATCTGGCCGGCGCCGCCACCGACGTGCAGGGGCGCGCGGAAGGCGAGGTGAGCGCGCGCAGCAACTATTTCGTCGGCACCCCCGACCGGTGGCTCACCGACGTCCCCAATCACGCCGCGGTGCGCTACGACGGCGTCTACGACGGCATCGACCTGCGCTACTACGGCAACGGGCGCGCGCTCGAGTACGACTTCATCGTCGCCGCCGGCGCCGATGCCGGCGCGATCGCGCTCGAGTTCAGCGGCGTCGACCGCGTCGCCGTCGATCCCGACGGCGCGCTGCGCCTGACGATCGACGGCCCGGACGGCGCGCGCAGCCTGCACTTCGCGGCGCCGGTCAGCTACCAGGACGGCCCGGACGGACGCGAATCGGTGGCCAGCCGCTACGTGATCGGCGCGGACGGACGGGTGCGCTTCGAGATCGGCGCCTACGACGCCGGCCGGGCCCTGGTGATCGACCCCGTGCTGATCTACGGCAGCTATCTCGGCGGGTCCGGGTTCGACAGCGCGAACGGCATCGCGGTCGACGGCGCGGGCAACGTCTATCTCGCGGGCGAAACCGCCTCGGCCGCCTTTCCGACCTCGGCCGGCGCCCTCGACACGGCGCAGAACGGCGGCAGCGACGTCTTCGTCACCAAGCTCAACGCCGCCGGCACCGCCGTCGTGTACTCCACCTTCGTCGGCGGGTCCGGCACCGATGCCGCGCACGGCATCGCCGTCGATGCGGCCGGCAACGCGTACGTGGCCGGTTCCACCCGGTCGGCCAACCTGCCGACAGCCGGCGCGTTCCAGAGCGCGCTGTCCGGCGCCGAGGACGCGTTCTTCTTCAAGCTCAATGCCGGCGGCAACGCGCTCACCTACGCGACCTACTATGGCGGCACCGGCGGCGGCGACATCGCCTACGCGGTCGCCGTCGATGCGGCCGGCATGGCCTACGTGGCCGGCAGCACGGATGCCGCGACCGGCATCGCATCCGCCGGCGCCTACGACACCACGCTCGGCGGCAGCAGCGATGCCTTCCTCGTCAAGTTCGACCCCACGCAGAGCGGCGCGGCCTCGCGCGTCTTCGGCACCTACCTGGGAGGCACCGGCGGGGAGAACGGGTTCGCCGTCGCGGTCGATGCGGCGGGGAAGGCCCATGTCACCGGCTACACCGGTTCGAGCGATCTGCCCACCACGAACAACGCCTACGACAAGACCGTCAACGGCGGCGGCGACGCCTTCCTCGCGGTCTTCAACGCCGCCGGCAGCGCGGTCACGTACGCCACCTACTTCGGCGGCGCCGGTACCGACAGCGCGGCCGCGATCGCGATCGACACCGCGGGCCGGGTCCATGTCGGCGGATCGACGGCCAGCAGCGGGCTGCCGACGAAGAACGCCTACGACACCTCATATGGCGGCGGATCGTGGGACGCGTTCGTCGCGCGCTTCGATCCGACCCTGTCGGAGAACGATTCGCTGGTCCACGCGACCTACGTGGGCGGCGCGGGCGACGACCAGGCCGCGGCGATCACGGTCGACGCGCTCGGCCGCGCGCACCTCACCGGCTCGACCACCGGTTCCTTCCCCACCACCGCGGACGCCCGGCAGGCCACCTACGCCGGCGGTGCCTACGACGCCTTCTACGCGACCCTGGGATCGCTCGGGTCGAGCCTGGTGTACTCGACCTACCTCGGCGGCAGCGCCGACGACATCGGCCACGCGATCGTGCGCGACGCCGCCGACAAGGTCTACATCGCCGGCGCCACGGGGTCGAACAACCTGCAGCCGATCAGCGCCGGCGCCTACGACACCACGCACAACGGCGGCGGCGACGCGTTCGTGCTCGGCTTCGCCAGCCAGACCCTCACCGTCACGACCACCAACGACGTGGTCGACGGCAACACGGCCTCGATCTCCGCCCTCCTCGCCGACCAGGGAGCGGACGGACTGATCTCGCTGCGCGAAGCCATCCTCGCGACCAACAACACCGCCGGGGCCGACGCGATCGCGCTGCCCGCGGGAACCTATCGACTGACGCGTGCCGGCAGCGGCGAGGATGCCGCCGCCACCGGCGACCTCGACATCCTCGATGCGCTGACGATCGTCGGCGCGGGCAGCAGCGCAACCGTGGTCGACGGCAACGCGCTCGATCGCGTGCTGCACCTGCAGTCCGCCGCCAGTCTGAGCGATCTGACCATTCGCGGCGGCATGCTCGGCGCCAACCTGTGGGGCGGCGGCGTCCTGGTGGACTCCGGCGCCAGTCTGTCGCTCGCGCGCGCAATCGTCAGCGACAACAGCACCGGCAGCGGCGCGGGGATCTACAACTATGGCACGCTGACCGCGGTCGACACGACCGTCAGCCACAACGCCGGGGCAGGCTGGGGCGGCGGCATCTACAACGACGGCGGCGTGGTCACGCTGGAGCGGGTCACCATCAGCGGCAACACGTCGAGCAAGGACGGCGGCGGCATCAACAACGCGGGAAGCGGCGCAGCCTTGTCGCTCACCAACGTCACCGTGAGCGGCAACACGGCCACCGGCGTCGGCGGCGGCATCTACACCAATCGCGCGATCACGATCACCAATTCGACGATCGCGCTGAACTCGTCAGCCGGCGGCGCCGACGGCATCCACATCCAGGGCGGCGGCAGCGCAACCCTCGCCAATACCATCCTGTACAACCCCGCAGGGATCAACTCGAATGCGGCGCTGATTTCCGTCGGTGGCAATCTCGACAGCGACGGCACGGCCGGCCTCGGCGCCGTCGGAGACTCGAGCGGCACCGCCGGTACCCCCCTCGACCCGCATCTCGGTGCGCTGCAGGACAACGGCGGCACCGTGCGCACGCACGCGCTGCTTGCCGGCAGCCCCGGCATCAACGCCGGTACCGCCGCCGGCGCCCCGGCCACCGATGCGCGCGGTGTGGCTCGTCTTGGGGCTGCCGACATCGGCGCCCACGAGTCGACGCTGGTCGCCTATGAGCCGTTCGCCTATGCGGCCGGCAGCCTGAACGGCGCGAACGGCGGCAGCGGCTGGGCGGCGGGATGGGGCAACGTCGGCACCAGCACGGCCGTGACGGCCGGCGGCCTGCAGCATGCTGACGTCGACATGCAGGTGAACGGCGGCAGCGCCCAACTGACGATCCCCCTGGTGCTCGGCTCGGTGAGCCAGGCGCGCGACCTGTCGTCCAGCCTGGGCGCCGCGACCGGCACCACGTGGCTCAGCTTCCTGGTGCAGCCGGCATCGACCGCCACGGACAACTACATCGGCCTGCAGTTCGGCGACCCTGCCGGCACGCGCGCCTTCGCCGGCATCAACGGCAACCAGTTCGTGCTCGAGCAGTACGGCGGCGCCGGGCGGGTCGTGGTCGGCGGCATCGCGCCAACCGCAGGACAGACCTATCTGCTCGCCGTCCGGCTGGACATGACCGCCGGCGCCGACGGCATGACGCTCTACGTCAATCCGACGCCGGGACAGGCCGCGCCCGATGCGACCCTCGCTGCGAACAAGAGCGATCTCGACCTCGGCACCTTTGCGCGCATCGACCTGGCCGGCGGCAGGACCCTTGCCACCAACAACGCCATGCTGGACGAGATCCGCGTCGCAGGCAGTTACCTCGACGTGGCCCCGCAGCGGATACAGACCGCACCCGTTCTCGATGCTTCCCGCTCGCCGCAATTGAGCACGGTGGCCGAAGATGCCGGCGGCCCCTCGGGAGCGGCCGGCACCCTGGTTTCCAGCATTGTCGACCTGACCGGCGGCGGCGGCGGACTGGACAACATCACCGACGCGGACAGCAGCCCGGTGACGGGCATCGCCGTCACTTCGGCCGACGGCTCCAGCGGCGCGTGGTGGTTCTCGACCGACGGCGGCGCCAACTGGAGCGCCCTCGGTGCGGTGTCCGAGACCTCGGCGCGCCTGCTGGCGGCAGACACCGGCACCCGCCTCTATTTCCAGCCCAACGCCAACGTCAGCGGTACGCT
>JAEUOS010000135.1 GCA_016790695.1 Burkholderiales bacterium | reverse complement strand
CGTTGGCGATCGCCGCCGCGCCCGGCACGATCGCCGTCTCGCTCGCGCCCTTGGCGCCGAGCGGGCCGTTGGGATCGTTGGATTCGACGATGCCGGTGCGGATGTCGGGCACCGCGCGCGCGAGCGGCATGGTGTAGTCGGTGAAGTTGCCGTTCATCAGGCGCCCGCCCTCGTACTGCAGTTCCTCGTAGAGCGTCCAGCCGATCGCCTGCACCACCGCGCCGGCCGTCTGGCCGTGGATCGCCATCGGGTTGAGCGCGCGGCCGCAGTCGTCCGACACGAACGTGTCGACCACCGTCACCTGGCCGGTCTCGGTGTCGACCTCGACCTCGACCGCCTGCACCGCGAACGAGTGCGCCGGCGCGACGTTGCCGAAGTACTTCGCGTTCGGCTGCTCGGTCGGCGCATCCCAGGTGGTGCGCACCTGCAGCCCCTCGCCGCCCTTGCGGAAGATGTGCATGCGCGCCAGCTCGGCATAGGTGAGCTTGTGCCCGGGCGCGCCCTTCAGGCGCACCGCGCCGTCGACGGCCTCCAGGTCGCCAGGCGCGGCCTCGAGCTTCTCGGCGGCCAGCGCGATCAGCTTCTCGCGCGCCTCGCGCGCCGCGCGCAGCATCGCGTTGCCGGCGACGATGGTCACGCGCGACGCGAGCGAGCCGATCGCGAACGCCGCGGCGTCGGTGTCCGGCGCGGCCACCGTGACATGCTCGATCGGGATCGACAGTTCGTGCGCGCAGATCTGCGCGAGCACCGTGTAGGCGCCCTGCCCCATGTCGCACTCGGCGGTCAGCACCGTGGCGCGGCCATCCTCGCTGATCTTGAGCACGATGGTCGAGCCGTCCCAGTTGCCGATCGTGCGGTTGCCGGACACATGCATGGCCGCCGCGATGCCGACGCCGCGGCGCCGCACGCCGGCGCCCTTCGGCCGGCGCCGCCTCGCGTCCCAGTCGATCGCCGCACGCGCCTGGTCGAGGCACTGCAGCATGCCGGTCGACCCGATCTTCCAGCCGTGCACGCTGGTCTCGCCCGCTCCGATCGCGTTGCGCCGGTGCAGCTCGATCGGGTCCAGGCCCAGCTTCTCGGCGAGCACGTCGAGATGGCAGTTGAGCGCAAAGCCCATCTGCTGGCCGCCGAAGCCGCGGAACGCGCCGCGCGGCGGATTGTGCGTATAGGCGAGCGTGGCGCGCGTGCGCACGTTCTCGATCCGGTGCATGTTGTCGCTGCGCATCGCGGTCACGTACATCACGTGCGCGGTCAGGCCCTGGTAGGCGCCGCATTCGGCGACGATCTCGACTTCCTTGGCGACGATGATCCCGTCGGCATCGACGCCGATCTTCAGGCGCACGCGCTCCGGCACGCTGGCGCGCGCGCCCTGGAAATCCTCGAGCCGGTTGTTGACCAGGCGCACCGGGCGGTCCAGGCGGCTGGCCAGGAAGGCGGTGATCAGGCTGTTGCACTCCTCGACGATCTTCGCGCCGAAGCCGCCGCCGGTCACGGCCTGGATCACGCGCACCTTCGAGACCGGCATCTCGAGCGCCTCGGCATAGCGCGCGCGCGCCAGGAACACCGACTGCGTCGAGGTCCACACGGTGAGCCGGCCGTCGCCGCCCATCGCCGCCACGGTCGCCATCGGCTCCATGTAGCCGGGGTACTGCGAGTGCGCCTCGTAGGTCGCCTCGTGCACGACGGCCGCGCGGGCGAAGCCGGCGTCGACGTCGCCGTAGTCGATCTTCATCTCGTAGGCGCGGTTCCCCGTGCCCGCGTGAACCTCGGCGGCGCCCGCGGCGAGGGCCGCGTCGACGTCGAGCAGCGCCGGCAGCTCCTCGTACTCCACCTCGATCAGGTCGAGCGCGTCGCGCGCGAGGTCCTCGGTGACCGCGACCACGGCCGCGACCTCCTCGCCCGCATGGCGCACGATGTCGACGGCGAGGATGCGATGCTCCTTGCGGTGCACCCCGGTGAGCTTCGCCGGCGTGTCGGCGCCGGTGACCACCAGCCGCACCCCCGGCAGCGCGCGCGCGCGCGCGGTGTCGATGCGCACGATGCGCGCGTGCGCGTAGGGGCTGCGCAGCACCTTCGCATGCAGCATGCCGGCCTGCTTGATGTCGCCCGCGTACAGCGCGCGCCCGGTGAGCTTCTCGCGCGCGGTGACCTGCACCGTGTCGCGGCCGATGGTGGACTGGCTCATGCGTCGGTCTCCTGCGCGGCGGGCCCGGCCCGCCTAGGCCGCGGTCGTCTCGCCGGCGCGCGCCTGGTCGGCGGCGCGCTTCTCGAGCATCCGCCGCACGCGCGCCAGGCCCATGTCGTGCTCGTAGAGGAACTCGCGCTCGCGCGCGTCGTCCGGCATGCTCTCGAGCACCCAGCGGTCCTGCTCGAGCACGTCCCAGTGCAGGCCCTCGAGCCGGTTGCGGTAGAGGAAGCGCCAGACGTTGCGCTGCCAGCCGGACACCCTGCGCACGCGCCAGAAGTACACCTGGCAGTGGGTGGCGTCGACCGGGGTGGCGAAGCCGACGATCGCGAAGTTGCCGCCGGGGCCGAAGCGCTTCTGGTACGGGATCTCGAGGCGCAGCCACAGGCAGTTGGTGTCGCCGAGCTCGACCCAGTCGAAATTGACGTCGCGCTGGCCGACCTTCTCGAACATGAGGCCGGTCGGCGTCTTGCGCACCCGCATCTCGGAGCGCTTGTCGCCCTCGGCCATCGAGTGCGACGCCGCGTGCAGGTAGGCGCCGTGCATCGGGTCCATCACGTTGTCGACCGCGTAACGGTAGCTGGTGCTCCAGTTCGACATGCACAGGAAGTACGAGTACTCGTCCGAGGTCAGCTGCTCGGGCAGCTCGAGCGGCGGCGGCGCCTTGGCCGGGTCCAGGCCGAACCACACGAAGATCGCGCCGGCGCGCTCCTCGACCGGGTAGCTCTTGACGCAGACCTTGCCTTCCATCGGGCAGTTGGCCGAGGCCGGCACCAGCTTGACCGTGCCGCCGCCGTCGACCTCGATGCCGTGGTACCAGCAGGCGACGCGATCGCCGAGGTTCCAGCCCAGCGACAGGCGGGCGCCGCGGTGCGGGCAGCGGTCCTCGAGCGCGTGCACGCGGCCCTCGCCGTCGCGCCAGAGAACGATGTTCTCGCCCAGGCGGGTCGCCCCGATCGGCGCGTTGGTCACCTTCCACGACGGCATCACCGGGTACCAGAGGTCGCGGATGCCGGTGGCGAGAATCTGTTCTGCGGTCAGGCCCATGATCGTTTCTCCTCGTGCATGCTCAGGCGCCCAGGCGCGCCATCTCGGCCTCGAACGTGGCCGCGGTCCAGGCGCTGCCGTCAGCGCCGCGGAAGTCCTGCGCATTGAGCGCCGCCACCACCTCCTCCAGCGTCGTCGCGCCGCCGGCGAAGGCCTTCTCCAGCGCGTCGCCCAGCGCGTTCTCGTACGAGGTCGGCGGCGCGGCGCGGGTCTGCCAGACGATGTTGTCGACCTTGCCCGGGACCTCGATCTGCCCCTTGCCGGCGACATTGTTCGGCTGCGCCGCCTTCCAGGGCTTGAGATAGGGGTTGTAGTCCATTGCGTGCTCTCCTTGCAGTCAATGCCGTTTCTCGGTCAGGAACCTGCCGTCGGCCTCGCGGCCCTTCTGCCGGCGGGTGTTGCCATCGATGCCGCCGTCGACCGCCCACTCGGCGAACACCGTCGGGCCGGGCTCGAAGTCGCGCGGTTGCCAGGCCTCGGTGAGTTCGTCCTCGTCGGCGTAGTACTCCGCCAGCGCGCCGGCCGGATTCCGCACGTACCAGAAGTACGCCGAGGAGATCGGATGGCGCCCGGGCCCGAGCTGGGTCTCCCAGCCGCAGCGGCTCACGTGCAGGCCGCCGCCGAAGACTTCGTGAATGTCGCGCACCGTGAACGCCACATGGTTCAGGCCGCGGTTGCGCTGCGGGGTCTGGAGCAGGAACAGGTCGTGGTGCCCGCCGCGCGCGGTGCAGCGCATGAATGCGCCGCGCCCCGGATAGCGGTCGGAGGCGACGAAGCCGAGCGACGCATAGAACGCCTCGGTGGCGGCGAGGTCGGCGACGAAGAACACCACGTGCCCGACCTCGACCGGCGTGGCGCGCTCGTAGATGCGGCCCGGCGCATCGACGCGCTCGCGCCGGTCCCAGGTGTTGGCGCGCGTGCCCTCGACGGCGACCGCGCGCTTGACGCTGACCTGGAAGCGCACCGCCAGGCCGTTGGGATCGGCGGCGCCGATCCGTGCGCCGTCGTCGACAAAGCCCGGGGCCGCCGCCAGGCGCGGGCGCAGTGCCGCCAGGTCGGCGTCCGCCGCGACGCCCCAGACCACCTCGCGCAGCGTCGGGTCGGGCTCGATCCCCGGCGGCAGGCCGGGCGCGTCGCCGCGCGCCACCCGCACGCGGCAGCCGTTGAGCGACTCGAACACCAGCAGGGTGTCGGACTCGGCGGCCAGGGTCAGGCCCCAGTCGAGGAAGAAGCGACGGCAGGCCGCGAGGTCGGTCGCGCCGTAGGTGATCTCGTCGATGCCCAGGATGCCCATGATCTCCGCCCTCGTGCGTGCCGCCGCGCTACTCGGCGCGGATGCCGAATTCCTGCACCAGCTTGCCGAATCGGCTGTCGTCGTCGGCGATCTGCCGGGCCATCACCGACGGGTCGCCGCCAGTGGGCTCGATGCCGAGGGAGGCCATGCGCGCCATCACGTCGGGCATCTTCAGCACCTCGTTCATGTGGCCGTTGAGCGAGCGCACGATATCGGCGGGCATGCCGCGCGGGCCCACCAGGCCCATCCAGGCGCTGATGTCGAGTTCCTTGTAGCCCAGCTCGATGAGCGTGGGCACGCCGGGCATGAGCTTGGTGCGCTGGCGCTCCGCCACCGCCAGCGGAATCAGCTTGCCGGTGGCGACGTGCTGGCCGACCGCGCCGGGGGTGATCCAGCCGATCGAGACGTGCCCGCCCAGCGCGTCGGTGACCACCGGCGCGACGCCCTTGTACGACACATGGTTCATCTTGATGCCGGCGCCCTTGTTGAGCATCTCCCCGGCGATGTGCATCGGCGAGCCGATGCCGGGGCTGCCGTAGGTCAAGGTCTTGCCCGACTTGGCGTCGGCGATCGCCTGCTTCATGTCCTTGATGCCGGTCGACGGCGACGTCACGGCGAGCAGCGGGATGTTGCCGGTCTTGATGATGGGCGTGAAGTCGCGGTTGACGTCATGCGCGACCGTCGGGCTGACCTTGAGCACGTGCTGTGCGATCGGGAAGGTCGACGGCGTGAACAGCAGCGTGTAGCCGTCGGCGGGGGCTTTGGCGACGTAGGCGTTGCCGATCGTGCCGCTGGCGCCGGGGCGATTGTCGATGATCACCTGCTGGCCGAGGCGCTGGCTCAGCTTCTCCGCATAGGCGCGGCCGATCGCGTCGGTGTCGCCGCCGGCCGGGTATGAAATCACGATGACCACCGGCTTGGCGCTCGGCCAGGCCTGCGCCAGGGCATTTCCGCCGGCCGCGGCGGTCAGGAACGCTGCAGCCAGGACGGAGGTGCGGGGAAGCTTCATGGAAGGTCCTTTCTGGTTGGAAGGAAGGGTGAAAGGCGGGGGCAGGCCAGGCGGTCTCAGGCACACCAGGGCAGCGGCGCTGCATTCATGCCCCAGTAGAGGCTCTTCTGCTCCATGTACGCGAGAATTCCCAGGCGCCCCTTCTCGCGGCCGATGCCGGAATCGCGCCAGCCGCCGAACGGGGTCGAGATCGAGAACTGCTTGTAGGTGTTGATCCACACCGTGCCCGCCGCCACCGCGCGGGCGACGCGCCAGGCGCGCCGGTAGTCGCGCGTCCAGATCCCGGCAGCCAGCGCGTAGACGCTGTCGTTGGCCTGGGCGATGAGGTCGTCCTCGTCGTCGAACGGCAGCGCGGCCAGCACCGGGCCGAACACCTCCTCGCGGCACAGCGCGCTGTCGTTGGCGAGGCCTTCGAAAATGGTCGGCGTGTAATAGCACCCGCGCTCGCGTCCGGCGCCGGTCGGCCGCTCGCCGCCGGCCAGCAGCCGCCCGCCGTCGGCCAGCGCGCGCGCCACGTGGCGCTCGATGCTCTCGCGATGCGCGTGGCTGACCAGCGGCCCCATCTGGGTGCGCTCGGACACCGGGTCGCCGATCCGGAGCGCGCGCGCGCCCGCGACCAGCCTCTCCATGAAGCGCGCGTACAGGCCCTTCTGCACGAACAGGCGCGAGCCGGCGATGCACGACTCGCCCGATGAGCTGAAGATGCCGAACAGCACGCCGGCCACCGCGTGGTCGATGTCGCAATCGTCGAACACCATGGTCGGCGACTTGCCGCCCAGCTCCAGCGACACCGGCATCATCTTCTCGGCCGCCGCATGGGCGATCGCGCGGCCGGTCACGGTGCCCCCGGTGAACGAGACCCGGCGCACCAGCGGATGCTTCACCAGCACGTCGCCGACCACCGATCCCTTGCCGGGCAGCACGCTGACCATGCCCCTGGGCACGCCGGCTTCCTCGCAGATGCGCGCGAGCGCCAGCGCCATCAGCGGGGTGATCTCCGCGGGCTTGACCACGACCGCGTTGCCCGCGGCGAGCGCCGGCGCCATCTTCTGCGCCTCGCTCGCGATCGGCGAATTCCACGGCGTGATCGCCGCCACCACCCCCATCGGCTCGTGCACGCTCATCGTGAGCTGGTCGCCGCGCATCGGCGTCAGCTGGTCCTCGAGGGTTTCGCAGGCCGAGCCGAAGAACTGGAAGGTGCCGGCGGCGGAGTCGACCAGCGCGCGGGTCTCGTTGATCGGCTTGCCGTTGTCGCGCCGCTGCCATTGCGCGAGGTCCTCGCGGCGCGCGCGGATGGCGTCGGCGACGCGGTGCAGCACGCGCGCGCGCTCGTGCGGCCGGCGGCGCGCCCAGTCGGTCGCGACGAAGGCCTGCTGCGCGCGCTCGACCGCCTCGCGCGCATCGTCGGCGCTGGCCGCGTTGAGCTCGGCGCTCACGCTGCCATCGGCCGGATAGACGCTCGCGTAGCGGTCGCCGCGCCCGCGGCGCCATTCGCCGGCGACGCAGATCGGCTGGTCGCGCAGCGGCAGGCTGGTCTCGAGCGGATCCATCACGCCGTCGCCTTGGTCCGCACCGGGGGGCCGGCGAACGCCGTCTTGAAGTCGCCGACTTCGGTCATGTCGACCTCGAGCATCTTCGGGCCCGATGTCGCCGCCAGCGCAGCGAGCGCGGCGCCGGCATCGGCGATCCGGCCGACGCGCCGGTGGGCGAAACCGAGGGCGCGCGCCAGGGCAGCGAAGTCGGGCGTGTGCAGGTCGGCATAGACGCGCCGGCCGCCGTAATGCGCATCCTGGATGTTCTTGATCACCCCGTAGCTCCTGTCGTTCATCAGGATCACGGTGAAGTCGGCCTGTTCCTGCACCGCGCACGCCAGTTCGCCCAGGTTGAGAACGAAGCCGCCGTCGCCGGCCAGGAGCAGGGTCGCGCAGCCGGTGCCGTGCGCCGCGGCGCCGATCGCCGCGCCGATGGCCATCGGCAGTCCCAGGCCGATGCCGCCGCCCAGCGCATGCACCCCGGCGCGCGGATCGGCCAGGCGAAGCTCGCGGTTGCCCCAGATGCTGTTGGACAGGGTGACGTCGCGCACCCAGTTGAAGCGCGCGCCGCCCGCCTGCTGGACCGCGGCGACCAGCGCGCTGTAGGGACCGAGTCCGTCGTGCAGCGCCGCGACCGCCTTGGCGCGCGCCGCGGCGAGGTCGGCAGCGAAGGCCGGATCGACGCGCAGCCGGCCCTCGAGTCGGTCGGCCAGGGCCGCGAGCGCCGCCGCGGCGTCGCCGCAGACGAACTGTTCGTTGGCATAGCCGCGTCCGTCGGCGGCCGGATTGGCGTCGATGCGATAGAGCGGCCTGGGCAGCTTCAGCTGGTACTTGAGGGTCTCGTTGCCGCGCAGGCGCGAGCCGACCACGACGAGCGCGTCGCAGGTCGCATAGAAGGCCTCGACCGGCGGGGCCATCGTGTAGGCGCCGAGCGACAGGGCGTGGGTCTCGGGCAGCACGGCGCGGCCCTGGGTTGTCGTGACCACCCCGATGCCCATCGCGGCGAGGCGCGCGACGGCAGCGCCGGCGTGGCGCGTGCCGCCGCCCAGCCACAGCAGCGGACGGCGCGCCGCGGCGAGCGCGTCGGCCAGGCGCGCGATCGCGCGCGCGTCGGGCAGCGGCAGCGGTACCGGCAGCGGATCGAGGTCGGCCGGCATGTCGATCAGCGCCCCCTGGATGTCGATCGGCACCTCGACCGATACCGGGCCCGACGGCGCGGTCAGCGCCGCGCGCACGGCCGCCTTGAAGGTGGCCAGCGCGGTCTCGGGCGTGCGCACGCGCCAGGCCTGCTTGGAGACCGCCTTGAGCATGGCAAGCTGGTCGGGGGCCTCGTGGATGTAGGCGAGGTCGCGATCCAGGTAGGGCACCTCGATCTGACCGGTGATGTGCAGTAGCGGCGTGCCGGCGGTGAGGGCCTCGACCATGCCGCCGGCGGCGTTGCCGGCGGCGGTCCCGGTGCTGGTGATGACCACGCCGAGCGCGCCGGTGGTGCGCGCGCAGGCATCGGCCATCGACGCGGCGCCGGCCTCGCCGCGCGCGGAGACGAAACGGATCGCGCCGCGCGTCGCGATCGCGTCCAGGATCGGCATGTTGTGGATCGAGATCACGCCGAAGGCGGCGCGCACGCCGCAGCGTTCGAGGAAGGCGGCGATGACGTGGCCGACGGAGACTTTCATGGCGGGCGCTTTCATTGGGTCGCCTTCAGGCGGCGGACTTGCGTGCCAGGGCGAGCGGGGGCACGTCCCCGGCGTCGCCGTGGTGGTCGAGCAGCGCGGAGAGCGCGCGCGCGGCCTCGCGCACGCGGCCGGGAAGCGCCTCGCGGGCGGCGGCCGGAATCTCGCCGCCCGGCACCGTCAGGCCGACCGCCGCGACGACGTGGCCCGAACGATCGCGCACCGGCGCGGCGATGGTCGAGATATGGCGCTCGAAGAACCCCTCGGCCATCACCCAGCCGCGCTGGCGCACCTGCTGGACCAGGTCGAACAGCGCCGTCACGGTTGCCGGCGTGTGCGGGCCGGTGGACTCCAGCCGCGCCTCCGGATACAGGGCACGCAGGGCGGCGAGCGAAAGATCGGAGAGCAGCACGTGACCGAGCACGGTCGCGTGCGCAGGCAGGCGCGTGCCGACGGTGACCGCAGTGGCGAACGGCGAGCGCGATGCGGCACGATAGAGGTAGACGATGTCGCGGCCGTCGCGCACCACCAGGCTGGCCGCGTACCCGGTGTCGTCGCGCAGGGCATCGACGATCGGCCGGCCGAGTTCGACCATGTCGAGCGACGCCAGGTACTCGAACCCCAGGCGCAGCACCGCGACGCCGAGCCGATAGGCGCGGCCGTCGGGCGTGCGCTCGACGAAGCCGAGGTTCTCGAGGGTCACCAGCAGGCGGAACACGGTCGAACGCGGCACGCCGAGACGGCGCGCGAGTTCCGGCGGCGTCAGCACGCTCTCGCGCCGGCTGAACTCGCCGAGGATGCGCAAGCCGCGTTCCAGGCCCGGGACGGTGTAGCGTTCGGAATCGGTCTCTGCCATCGACGTCGCGCGGGATACGCGGGGAAGCCCCCCGCACTGCCCGGCCAATTGATTTATTGGTGAAACAATGATCTATTAATGAACCATGCTATGCCTGTCCCCTGCCGCTGTCAAGCCCTGCCGCCGGCATCGGCACGCGCCGGGACGGCGCGATTCAGTAAACTGCCGCGGCGCCAACGTCCCCCGCGCGGGCGCCCAACCATCACGGAAGGCACGACCATGAGCGACTGGCAGCCCGCGCAACGCTACCCCGACCCGGCGATCGTCAGCGTCGACGCCTCCTTCGATCGCTACCGCCTGGCGCTCGCGAAGATCGAGCGCATCGCCCACGGCTTCCGCTGGGCCGAGGGCCCGGTCTGGCTCGGCGACGCCCGCACCCTGGTGTGGAGCGACGTGCCCGGCAACGCGATGTACCGCTGGGACGAGGAGTCCGGTGCCGTCGGCGTGTTTCGCAAGCCGTCGAACAACGCCAACGGCAACACCCGCGACCGCTCGGGGCGCATCGTCACCTGCGAGCACCTGACGCGCCGGGTCACGCGCACCGAGCACGACGGCCGCCTCACGGTGCTCGCCGACGCCTTCGAGGGCAAGCGCCTGAATTCGCCCAACGACGTGGTGGTCAGGTCCGACGGCTCGGTCTGGTTCACCGACCCGATCTTCGGCATCCACGCCTATTACGAGGGCGAGATCGACACCCCGCAGGTGGCGCCCAACGTCTACCGCCTCGACCCCGACGGCTCGCTCGCGGTCGTCGCCGAGGGCATCAACCAGCCCAACGGGCTCGCCTTCTCGCCCGACGAGTCGACCCTCTACGTGGTCGAGTCGCGCGCCGTGCCGCGGAAGATCCTCGCCTACGACGTGGTCGCGGGGAAGACGCTCGCCAATCGCCGCGTGCTGATCGACGCCGGCCCCGGCACGCCCGACGGCTTCCGCTGCGACATCGACGGCAACCTGTGGTGCGGCTGGGGCATGGGCCAGGCGGGCCTGGACGGCGTGCACGTGTTCAACCCCGACGGCCGGCTGATCGGGCGCATCGACCTGCCCGAGCGCTGCGCCAACCTCACCTTCGGCGGCGTGCACCGCAATCGCCTGTTCATGGCCGCCTCGACCTCGGTCTACGCGCTGTACGTCAACACGCAGGGCGTGGCGTACTTCTGACCGCGCGGCGCGGTCAGCCTGCGGCGCCGCGCCGCGCCGCCGCGGCTTCCAGGTAGCGCACGATGTCGTCGCAGCCGACGACGTCGGCGAACTGCCGGTCCATGTCGAACAGGCTGATCGCGTGCGACACCGGGATGCGGTCGAACACGGCCTCGCGCGCGACGATGGTGCGGAAGTTGTACGAGGAGGCGTCGAAGACGGTGGCGCGGATGCAGTTGCTCGTGGCCCCGCCGCACACGATGACGGTGTCGACGCCGCGGTCGACCAGGTAGGCAAGCAGCGGCGTGCCGAAGAAGCCGCTCGGCTTCTTCTTCACGAACACGATGTCACCCGGCTCCGGTCCCAGCTCGGGCAGCAGTTCGGCGCCGGGCGTGCCGTCCAGGCACCAGTACGGGCTCTGCAGCAGGTCGCGCTTGCGTCCGTAGACCCCGATGTCGGCGCCGGACGGATCGAGCGCGAAGCGGGTGAAGAACACCGGCGCACCGGCGACGCGCGCGGCGCGCGCGAGGCGCACCACCTGGTCGACCGCGGCCCAGCCGATGGCGCCGCACGACGACGGGTAGCGCGCGTCGTCGATGCCGCGCTCGCCGACCATGTAGCGCTGGCAGTCGATCGCCACCAGTGCGGGACGCGTGCCGAAACCCATGCGCCGGCCGAAGCGCGCACGCGCGATGACCTCGCGGTCCTCCGGCGCGATGTAGCGCTCCCATGGATCGGCATCCCGCGGCGCGCTCACGCGGCTCTCCCGCCGTCGCCGGCCAGCTGCAGCAGGCGCCTTGCCTCGAGCGCGTGCACCTGGTCGACCAGCATGCCGCGGTGATTGATCGCGCCCACGCCGCGCGCGCGCGCCGCGTCGTAGGCGGCGAGAAGGGCGCGCGCGTCGTCGAGTTCGGCCGCGGTCGGCGCGAAGATGCGGTTGCAGGCCGCGACCTGCGACGGGTGGATGCAGCTCTTGCCGGCGAAGCCGAGCGCGCGCGACTCGGCGGCGTCGCGCTCGAAGGCGGCGCTGTCGGCGATGTTGACGAACGCGCTGTCGAGCGCGGCGACGCCCGCCTCGGCCGCCGCCAGCACGACCAGGGTGCGCACCGCGTGCAGCCGCGCGGTGTCCACGGACATGCCGGTGGCCGCCTTCAGGTCCCCGGTGCCCAGCTGCAGCGCGACCACGCGCGGCGAGGCGACGGCGATCTCGTGCGCGCGCCGCAGGCCGGCCGGCGACTCGAGGGTCGGCATCAGCGCGATCGACCCGGCGGCAAGTCCCGCCGCGCGCTCGGCGTGGCGCAGCACCTCGTCGGCGACGATGATCTCGCGCGGCCCCTCGACCTTGGGCACGTTGACCGTGTCCAGTCCGGGGCCGGCCACCGCCAGCAGGTCCTCGATCATGCGCCCGGTCGAGAGCGCGTTGACGCGCACGATCATTTCCTTGCCGTCGGCGGCCGCGGCGCCGCGCGCGCGCAGGAACGCGGCCACCGCCTGGCACGCCCGGTCCTTGGCATCGGCCGGCACGGCGTCCTCGAGGTCGAAGGAGATCGCGTCGGCCGGCCCGGCGAGCGCCTTGGCGAAGAGCTCGCCGCGGACGCCCGGCACAAACAGCTTGCTGCGGCGCAGCCGGCGCGGCGCGCCCGTCATGCGGCGGCCTTGCGCGGCGCGGCGCCGGCCGGCGCGTCGGCGGTGCCGACGTCGCGCACGAAGCGGCGCTCGAGCGCGCTCCACTCCTGGCGGCCGAACAGGTCCCACAGTTCGCCATGGGTCAGCATGCGCGGCAGCATCCCGGCGGTGGTGCCGGTGCGCCGCAGCTCGTCGAGCAGATCCATGCCGGCGCGCGCGAACACGCGGGTGAGCGCGTTGGGGTAGATCACCACGCGGTAGCCGATCGCCGCCAGCTCGTCCTGCGGCAGGAGCGGGGTGCGCCCGCCCTCGACCAGGTTGGCCAGGCACGGCGCGGGAATGGCGCGGCAGACTGCGCGCATTTCGTCGGCGCTCTCCGGCGATTCGACGAAGATCACGTCGGCGCCAGCCTCGGCGAAGCGCCTGCCGCGCGCGATCGCCTCCTCGATGCCGTGGGTGGTGCGCGCGTCGGTGCGCGCGACGACGAGGAATTCCGGGGAGCCGCGCGCCGCGACCGCCGCCTCGATCTTGGCCACCATCTCCTCGACCGCAACCAGGCGGCGGCCGGGCTCGTGGCCGCACTTCTTGGGCATCTCCTGGTCCTCGAGCTGGATCGCGGCCACGCCGCGGCGCTCGAATTCCTGCACCGTGCGCAGCACGTTGAGCGGGTTGCCGAAGCCGGTGTCGGCATCGGCGATGATCGGCAGGCCGACGGCGCCGGCGATCTGCCCGGCGCGCTCGAGCACCTCGTGCAGGCTGACCAGGCCGATGTCGGGCAGCCCGGTCGCCGACAGCGAGACGCCCGAGCCCGTCATGTAGGCGGCCGGGAAACCCGCGTGCTCGATGAGCCGCGCACCGATCACGTCGTAGCAGCCGGGCACGACCACCAGGCCCGGCGCCGCCAGGCGCGCGCGCAGGCCCGGCGCGCGCGGCGCGTGCAACTGGGCACGCATCTCAGCGCTCCGCCGCTGCGCTCATTGCAGCTTCATGCCGGTGGACTTGACGAGATTGGCCCACTTGGCGAGCTCGCCGTTGATGAACTGGCCGGTCCGGGCCGGCGTCGAACCGAGGATCGGCTCGACCGTCGCCTGGCGCAGGTCGGCCAGGAACTCCTCGTTGCCCATGGTCTGGGCGATCGCGCGATTGACCGTCTCGATGACCGGGCCCGGCGTGCCGGCCGGCGCCAGCACGATGAACACGCTGGTCGTCAGCAGCCCCGGAAAGCCCGCCTCGGCCGCGGTCGGAATGTCCCTCGCGATCGTCGAGCGCCGCTCGTCGGTCACCGCGAGCACCACCAGTTTGCCGGCCTGGTGCTGCGCGTACATGCTGCCCAGCCCGGCCGCGAGCACGCCGACGTGACCGGCGAGCACGTCCTGCATCGCCGGGCCGGCGCCCTTGTAGGAAATGTGCTGCATGCCGAGGCCGCCGCCAAGCTGGTTGAACAGCTCGCCGGTGAGGTGGCCGACGCCGCCGGTGCCGGAACTGGCGAAACTGATCCGGCCGGGCTCGGCCTTGGCGAGGGCGGCCAGCTCCCGCAGGCTGCGCGCGCGCACCGACGGGTTCACCGCGATCGCGATCTGCTCGGCGGCGACCAGCGCCACCGGCGCGATGTCGCGCGCGACGTCGAAGCTCAGGTTGGGCACGCTGAGCGGCGTGATGGTGAGCGCCGCGGAGCCGGTGAAGTAGAGGGTGTGGCCGTCGGCGGCCGACTTGACGAGCTCGGCGGTGGCGATCGTCGTCGACGCGCCCGGCTTGTTCTCCACCACCACCGACTGGCCGAGGATGGGCGCGATCTTCGCGGCGAGCTTGCGCGCGATCACGTCGGTGGGACCGCCGGCGGCAAAGCCGACCAGCATGCGCACCGGCTTTTCCGGGTAGCGCGCCTGCGCTCCTGCCGGCGCCATCGCGCACAGCGCGGCCGCCGCGCAAGCGGCCGAAACGGCGCGCAGCAGCGCGCGCCTGCGGGGAAGTCGGGTTCTGGCCATGGCACGCCTCCTGGGCAATCGGGGTCGATTCGCCGCGGATGCGGGCGCCTGGGCTGCGCGCATCGGGGCGACGGTCACGCCGAGTATAGCCCTGCGGCACCTGGCGCCCGGCGCGCCCGGAACCCCGGGTTCCGCGGCATACTGGCGCCCTGCGCGGCACCGGCTGCCGCGCCAACCGCCAACCGAACGAGGCGATCCGGCATGAAGGAAATCCAGGGCCGCCAGGTGCTCGACACCCTCGAGGAACTGGTCGATCCGCGGCGATGCGCGGTGGTGGCGATCGACATCCAGAACGACTTCTGCACTCCCGGCGGCCATTTCGCGCGCTATGGCAAGGACGTCGCGCGGATGGCGCCGGCGGTCGCGCGCATGGTCGAGTTCATCGCCGCCGCGCAGGCGATCGGGGTGCGCACGATCTTCGTGCGCCAGGCCACGCTGCCGCACGGGCGCAGCGATTCACCCGCGTGGCTGCGCTTCAAGACCCGCGACGGCAAGGCGCCCGACTACGCGGTGCCCGGCAGCTGGGGCTGGCAGTTCGTCGACGGCATCACCGTCGGCGAACGCGACTGGGTGGTGCAGAAGTTCCGGCCCGACGGCTTCATCGGCACCGACCTCGACCACATCCTGCGCACCCAGGGGATCGAATCGCTGATTCTCCTGGGCACCACCACCGAGGGCTGCGTCGAGTCGACGGTGCGCTCGGCCTCGTACCATGACTACTACGTGGTCGTGGTGGCAGACGCGGTGGCGAGCCCGAACGCGGTGCTCGAAGAAGGGTCGCTGCGGCTGTTCCGCGCGCGCTATCCGACGCACACCGCGGCGGACATCCTGGCGGCGATGCGCCGCGCGCGCGCGGCCGCCTGAACGACCCGCGGCCTCAGCCGCGATACGGATGCTCGCTGCGCCAGTGGCGCGCGATGTCGACGCGCCGGCAGAACCAGACCCGGTCCTGGCCCGCCGCATAGTCGAGAAAGCGCGCAAGCGCGCGGGCGCGCGCCGGTCGCCCCGAGATGCGCGGATGCAGGCCCACCGACATGATGCGCGGCACGGTCTCGCCCTCGGCATAGAGCTGGTCGAAGGTCGCCTTCAGGTAGGCATAGAAGTCGTCGCCGGTCGCGAATCCCGCGGGCAGGCAGAACTTGCCGTCGTTCGCGTCCATCGTGTAGGGCACCACCAGGTGGCCGCGGCCCGCCACCGTCACCCAGTACGGCAGCTCGTCGTTGTAGGCATCGGCGTCGTAGAGGAAGCCTCCCTCCTCGACCAGCAGCCGGCGCGTGTTCTCGCTCGGCCCGTAGCGGCAGTACCAGCCCAGCGGCCGCTCGCCGGTGAGCGCGGCGATCGACGCGACGCCCCGCGCGATCTGCTCGCGCTCCTCGTCCTCGGAAAGCTTGAAATGCTCGACCCAGCGCCAGCCGTGACAGCAGATGTCGTGGCCGGCCGCGGCGATCGCCTCGGCCGCGCGCGGGTTGCGCTCCAGCGCGACCGCGCAGCCGAACACCGTGAGCGGCAGGCCGCGCTGGCGGAACAGCTCGTGGATGCGCCAGAACCCGACCCGGCTGCCGAACTCGTACATGGTCTCGAAGGCGAGGTCGCGCGTTCCGGCGGGCACCCGGCCGCCCGGCGCTTCCGCCAGGCCGATCTCGGTGCGGCCGTCGCCGTCGCCGATGGTGTACTCGGACCCCTCCTCGTAGTTGAGCACCATGTTGACGGCGATGCGCGCGCCGCCCGGCCAGCGCGCCTGCGGCGGCCGGTCGGCGTAGCCGACGAGATCGCGCACCACCTCAATCGCCCTTGATGCCGGCCTTGCGGATGACCTCGCCCCATTTCGGCGTGTCGCGGCGGATGATCTCGGCGAACTCGTCGGGCGTGGTGCCGGTGACGAGCAGCCCGTACTTGAGGATCTGCTCGCGCCCCTCCGGGCTCTGGATCAGCTTGTTGATCTCGGCGCTCATGCGCTCGAGGACGGGCCGCGGCGTGCCGGCCGGCGCCTGGATGCCGTTCCAGCCGGCGATGTCGAGCGGATAGCCCTGCTCGGCGAAGGTACGCAGGTTGGGCAGCGCCGGCCAGCGCTTCGGCCCCGTGACCGCAAGTGCGACCAGCCGGCCGCCCTGGAGGCCGGCGGCGATCGAGGCCAGGTCGTGGATGCCCATGGTGGCGTGGCCGGCGATGATGTCCTGCACCGCCGGCCCCGCGCCCTTGTAGGCGACGTGGGTCATCTCGATGCCGGCCGCCCCCTTGAGCATCTCGCCGTAGACGTGCGACGACGAGCCGTTGCCGAACGAGGCGAAGCTCACCTTGCCCGCGTTCCTCTTCGCGTGCTCGATGAACTCCGGCAGGGTCCTGATGTTGAGCGAGGTCGGCACGACCATCGCCAGCACCGACAGCCCGAGCTGCGTGACGGTCGCGAAGTCCTTCAGCCCGTCGTACGGCAGGTTGGCCTGGATGTGC
The DNA here is from genome assembly GCA_016790695.1 of Burkholderiales bacterium. Classification (GTDB taxonomy): domain Bacteria; phylum Pseudomonadota; class Gammaproteobacteria; order Burkholderiales; family JAEUOS01; genus JAEUOS01. The sequence continues at coordinate 5,794 of JAEUOS010000135.1, read as the reverse complement.
GGGTTGATCGAGATGTTGGAAACGTTGGTGTAGACGAAGGTGTAGCCGTCGGGCGGCGAATTCTTGGCCGCCTGCAGGCCCACGCTGCCCTGCGCGCCGGCGCGGTTCTCCGGCACCACCGGCTGCCCCAGCACCGGCGTGAGCTTGTCGGCCAGCCAGCGCGAGATGATGTCGGTCTGGCCGCCGGGCGGATAGGGGATGATGAGCTTGATCGGACGGGCCGGCCATTGCTGGGCGACGGCGGCGGCGGGAACGAGCGCGGCAAGCGCGACCAGAACCAGGCGGCGAAGCGGGTGCATCATCGTCTTGTCTCCTCGTGGTGCGCGGCGCGCCGGCGCCGCGCTTGTCGTGACGCGCGCACAGCCTATCACGACCGTCGCGCCGCAACGCGCGGATGCGCTAGGCTTGCGCTCTCGCGCCCGAAGGAGTCACCCGATGCGTCTGCCGCGCCACCTCGCTGCCCTGGTCCTGCTCACCGCCGCCGCCGCGGCGCCCGCCGCCTGGCCCGACCGGCCGATCCGCATGATCGTGCCGTATGCCGCCGGCTCCTCGCCGGACAACATCTGCCGCCTGCTCGCCACCGAGATGGCGAAGTCGCTCGGCGTCTCGATGGTCATCGACAACCGCCCGGGCGCCTCGGGCTCGGTGGGTTCCGAGGCGATCGCCAAGGCGGCGCCCGACGGCTACACCATCGGCTACGGCAACATCGGCACCCTGACCACCAACCGCTTCATGATCGCGAAGCTGCCCTACGACCCCGACCGCGATCTCGCGCTGATCGGCATGATGGGCGCGGTGCAGAACATGCTCGCGGTCAACAACAACCTGCCGGTGAAGACGGTCGGGGACCTGGTCGCGCTGGCGAAGAAGAGCCCGGGCAAGCTGGTGATGGCTTCCGGCGGCGCCGGCAACACCGGCCACCTCGGCGGCGAGCTGTTCAAGGCGATGACCGGCACCTTCATGCTGCACGTGCCCTACCGCGGCAGCCCGGCCGCGATCACCGACCTGATCGGCGGCCAGGCCGACCTGATCTTCGACAACCTGTCGTCGATCGGCACGCACGCCAAGGCCGGCCGCGTGCGCGGCGTCGCCGTATCCGGGCTCAAGCGCTCGCCCGCGTTTCCCGACCTGCCCACCATCGCCGAGTCCGGCGTGGCCGGCTACGAGACGCTCGCCTGGGGCGGGCTGGTCGCGCCGGCCGGACTGCCGCCCGACCTTCTTGCGCGCCTGAACGGCGAACTCAACAAGGCGCTCGCGAGCCAGCCGGTCAGGGACGGCTACTTCTCCATGGGCTTCGAGCCCGCGCCCGGCACGCCGGCCGAATTCGCCGCGATGGTGAAGAAGGAAATCCCGAAGTGGCAGGCGGTGATCCGGCGTTCCGGCGCGAAGATGGAGTAGCGGGCGCCGGGCAGCGATGGACGCCGGGGACCTCGAACTCCTGGTCAGGCGGGCGATGCCCTTCGGCAAGCACCAGGGACGCGTGATCGCCGACCTGCCCGGGCCGTACCTTGCGTGGTTCGCGCGCGCGGGCTTTCCGCCGGGCGAACTCGGGCGGCTGCTGGCCCTGATGCACGAGATCGATCACAACGGCCTGCGCGCGCTGCTCGATCCGCTGCGGGAACGCCCGGGAGCCGGGCAGCCCCGCGGGTAGAATCCCCGCCACCCCAACGCCCCGGACCCGCCGTGCGCCTGCCCCTCGAAGACGTCAAGGTTCTCGACCTCTCCCATGCCCTGGCCGGGCCGTTCTGCTCGACCATGCTGGCCGACTATGGCGCGCAGGTATTCAAGGTCGAGCCGCCGGAGCGCGGCGACATCTCGCGCGCCTGGGGCTCGCCGATGCCCGGCGGCGAAACCGCGTACTTCGTGAGCCTGCACCGCAACAAGCGCGGCATGGTGCTCGACTTCAAGAATCCCGCGGGGCGCGAGACCTTCCTGCGCCTGGTCGAGAAGTGCGACGTGGTCCTGGAGAACTACCGCGTCGGCGTGCTCGACCGGCTGGGCCTCGGTTACGAGGTTGCGAAGAAGCGCAACCCCGGCATCGTCTACTGCTCGATTTCCGGCTTCGGCCAGGACGGGCCCTACCGCGACCGCGCCGCGCTCGACCTGATCGTGCAGGCGGAGAGCGGCATGATCAGCGTGACCGGCGAGCCGGGCAGCCACGGCGCGCGCGCCGGCACCTCGATCGCCGACCTCACCGCGGGCATGAACGCCGCCTTCGGCATCATGCTGGCGCTGCGCGTGAAGGAGAAGACCGGGCTCGGGCAGTACGTCGACGTCTCGATGCTCGAGGGCCAGCTGGGCCTCCTGGGCACGATGATCGGCAGCTACCTGACCGACGGCGTGATCCCCGGTCCGATGGGCACGGCCTACAAGGCGCTCCTGCCCTACCAGACCTTCCGCACCAGGACCCGCGACATCGCGCTGGCGGTCGGCAGCGAGAAGCTGTGGCGCCAGTTCTGCCCGCTGATCGGCAAGCCCGAGATGGCGACCGACCCGCGCTTTTCCAGCAACCGCAACCGCGACGTCAATCGCGACGCGCTGATCGACGAACTGCAGCAGGTGTTCCTGACCCGCACCTACGAGGAATGGGAAGCGCTGCTGGTCGCCAACGGCATCCCGATGGGCGCGATCAACAACCTGGCGGAGGCGGTCGCCCATCCGCAGGTGGTGGCGCGCAACGCGCTGGTCGAGGTCGACCATCCGGCGGCCGGCAAGGTCCGTGTGGTCGGCGTGCCGGTGCGCCTGTCGGAGACGCCCGGCAGCGTGCGCAGTCCGTCGCCGACCCTGGGCCAGCACACCGACGCGATCCTGCGCGAGGTGCTCGGACTCGACGACGCCGGCCTCGGCGCGCTGCGCGCCGCCGGCGCGCTCGGCTGAACCGCGCCGCATCGCCCACAGGAGGAACCGATGACCGACACCGCAACCACCTACGACTGGCCGGCCCTCGTCGCCGGCCTCAATGCGCTGCTGCGGCTGAAGACCACGCCGATCGGCATGAAGCTGTTCGAATCGCGCGAGGCGATGGAGGCGATCCCGAAGATCCGCCGCCCGAAGGCGATCCACACCACGGACCAGATCGTCGGCATGGCCGCGCGCCTGGGCTGGACCGTCGGCATCACGGCGGAGGATCTGGTCGGCGCGCAATGCCAGGCGGTGATCGGCCTGGCGCCGCAGGACGAGGAATGGAAGAGCGGCAAGCGCTACGTCGGCGTGTGGCACGCCACGCTCGACGATGCGCGCAAGCGCCAGGAGGCGCTGTCGGTGGTGCCCCACGGCCGCTTCCGGGCGATGGCGGTCGCGCCGCTCGCGAGCGCGCGCCTCGACCCGCCCGACATCTGCCTGATCTACGGCACGCCGGGGCAGATGATCATCTTCATCAACGGCCTGCAGTGGAAGGGCTACAAGCGCTTCGACTGGAGCGTGGTCGGCGAGACCGCATGCGCCGACTCCTGGGGCCGCGCGCTTTCCACCGGCGAGCCGAGCCTGTCGCTGCCCTGCTTCGCCGAACGCCGCTACGGCGGCGTGCCCGACGAGGAGATGCTGATGGCGCTGCCGCCGAAGTACCTGCCGATCGCCATCGAGGGCATGCAGGCGCTGGCGAAGAACGGCCTGCGCTATCCGATCGCCCCCTACGGCGTGCAGAACGACGTGCGCGCCGGCATGGCGGCGAGCTACTGACGCGCCGCCCGCAGCCCGCCATGTCGAGCCGCCACGACCTGCTGTTCCGGCACGCCACCGTCATCGACGGCACGTGCGCGCCGCGATTCGTCGCCGACATCGCCGTTGACGGCGACCGCATCAGCGCGATCGGCCGTCTCGACGGCGCGCGCGCCGAGGTCGAGATCGACGCCACCGGCAAGGTCGCCGCGCCCGGCTTCATCGATTGTCATACCCACGACGACCGCCTCCTGACCAGCGCGCCGGCGATGACGCCGAAGGTGAGCCAGGGCGTGACCACCGTGATCACCGGCAACTGCGGCATCAGCCTGGCGCCGCTGGTGGCCGCGGACCCGCCGTCGCCGCTGGACCTGATCGGCGCCGAAGGCGCCTACCGGTTCCCGAGCTTCGCGGCGTTCATCGAGGACCTCGTCGCGCACCCCGCGGCGACCAATGCGGCCTGCCTGGTCGGGCACACCACGCTGCGCGTCGGGGTGATGGACCGGCTGGACCGCGCGGCGACGCCCGCCGAGGCCCGGCGCATGGCACAGATGACCGAAGAGGCGCTGCGCGCGGGCGCGATCGGCCTGTCGACCGGCACCTACTATCCGCCGGCGGCCGCCGCCACCGCCGCGGAGATCATCGAGGTGGCGCGGCCGCTCAAGGCGCACGGCGCCCGCTACGTGACCCACATGCGCAACGAGGACGACCGCATCATCGACGCGATGCTGGAGACCTTCCGCATCGGCCGCGAGGTGGGCGTGCCGGTGATCATCTCCCACCACAAGCTGGTGGGCGTGCGCAATTACGGGCGCTCGGAGGAGACGCTGCGCCTGCTCGATCAGACCGCGCGCGAACAGGAGGTCTGCGTCGACTGCTATCCGTACATCGCCTCGTCGACGATGCTGCGCGCGGACCGCATCCCGCTTTCCGACCGCATCGTCATCGCCTGGTCGAAGCCGCTGCCGCAGACCACCGGCCGCGACCTGGCCGACATCGCGCGCGAGATGGGCGTGACGCAGGAAGAGGCGGTGGCGCGGCTGCGCCCGGCCGGCGCGATCTACTTTTCGATGAACGAGGCCGATGTCCAGCGCATCCTGCGCTCGCCGCACACCATGGTCGGATCCGACGGCCTGCCGCACGACATCAAGCCGCATCCGCGCCTGTGGGGCACGTTCCCGCGCGTGCTCGGCCACTACAGCCGCGACCTCGGCCTGTTTTCCCTGGAGACCGCGGTGCACAAGATGACCGGGTTGCCGGCCGCGCGCTTCGGCCTGGCCGAGCGCGGCGTGCTCAAGGCCGGCGCCTACGCGGACATCACGGTGTTCGATCCGGCGACGGTGGCCGAGCGCGCGAGCTTCGACAGCCCCGCCACGCCGGCGGCGGGCATCGACAGCGTGCTGGTCAACGGCACGCCGGTCTGGCTGCGCGGCGAGGCCACCGGCGCGCGTCCGGGCCGGGTGCTGCGCCACGCCGGCTAGCGCGGCGCCACCGGCGATGGGCGGGCGGCTGCGCGGATCGGCGGCGGGCGCCGCGCTTGCCCTGGCCGCCCTCGCCCTGGCCGCCGCCGGCCCGGCAACCGCGCAGGTGCGGGAGGTCGGCGCCGTCGAGCTGCCGCTGCCCGCGGCGCCGGAGGCGACCCACGACCTCGCGGTTTCCGCGTACCTGTTCGAGGGCTCGCGCTGGGACGAGCCGCGCGCGCGCGCCGCGCTGACCGAAGCCGCGGCGACCCTTGGCCAGTGCGGCATCGCGGTCGCGGTCCGCCTGGCGCGCCTGCAGGCACCGCGGCCCTTCCATGTGCTGTTCACCCCGGTCTCGCGCACCCTGGCGCGCCTGCTGCCGCCCGCGCGTCCCGCGGTGATCTTCGTCGACGACACGCGCCAGCGCCCCGCGTTCGACGCCGAAGCGGTCGGCCGCGCCAACGCGCGCACCCGGCCCGAGATGGCCGACACGGTCTGGATCACCCACGCCAGCGCCGACGCGGGCGTGGCGATCGCGCACGAGCTGGTCCACGTGCTCGCCGACAGCGGCGCCCACAGCACCGAGCCCGGCAACCTGATGGCGGAGACCACGGCGCCGACCGCCACGCACCTGACCGCGGCGCAGTGCGCGCAGTTGCGCGAGCGCGCGCTGGCCA
>JAEUOS010000129.1 GCA_016790695.1 Burkholderiales bacterium | reverse complement strand
GGCCAGCACGTCATGGTCGAGAACAAGCCCGGCGCAACGGGCACGATCGGCACGGACGCCGTGGCCAAGTCCGCCGGGGACGGCTACACGCTGGTGCTCAATTCGAGCGCGATCGTCATCAATCCGTGGATCGTCAGGCAGCCGTTCAATGTCATGACCGACCTGACGCCGGTGGCGCGCACGGCCGAGACGCCGTACGTCGTGATGGTCGGCGCGAAGCTGCCGATCCAGAACTTCGAGGAGTTCATCGCCTATGCGCGGAACCATCCGGGCAAGCTCGAGTGCTCGAGCTACGGCATCGGCTCGCCGCCGCACATCGCCCTGGAGCTGCTGAAGAAGGCGGCGGGCGTCAACATCCTGCATGTGCCCTACAAGACGTTCTCGCAGGCGCTGCCCGACCTGCTGTCCGGCCAGCTCGGCTGCAGCATCGACCTGCCGACCGTGCCGCTGCCCTACGTGCGCTCGGGGCAGCTGCGCGCCATCGCGCACACCGGCCACGGGCCGATGAAGCTGTACCCGGACGCGGAGCCCTTCGGCAAGCGCTATGCGTCCGCCGCGGTGGTGGGCTGGCAGGCGATCTTCGCGCCGGCGGCGACGCCCAGGCCGGTGCTCGAGCAACTGCGCGCAGGCTGGGCGAAGGCACTGGCGCACCCCGACGTCCAGCAGAAGATCCGCGACGCCGGCCTGCTGCCGTCCGGCGGCTCGATGGCGGCGTTCATGCAGGAGATCGCGACCGATTACGAGAAGTTCGGCAGGATCATCAAGGAAACGGGCATCCGGCCCGATTGAGGTTCGCGCCGCGCGCAAGGCGCGGCGCCGGCCGACCCTCCGACCAGTGCGAGGCGACATGAGCGATCCGACACACGGCACCACGACCACCGCGCCCGCCGCCCGGCCGGCATCCGATCCGCCAGGCGCGGCGCGCCACGAGATGGAGATCCGTCCGTTCAGCGTCGAACAGATGCAGGGCCGGGTCGCGCGCTTCGGCGAACTCCGGTGCCCGCCCGATCGCTACCCCGACAGCCACCTGCCCGGTCACCAGCGCAGGAACTACCTGGTGGTCGGCAAGGGCCTGCAGGTGAAGGGGGCCAAGGATCCGCTTTCCGCGATTCCGGTCTCGGAGGGCTTTCACCTGGCCTACGCGGCGATGCGGCCCGGCAACGGCCCGATGCTGCACAACCACGACACCAACGAGACGTTCGTCGCCATCAAGGGGACCTGGCGGGTGATCTGGGGCGCCGATGGCGCGCATTCGGTCGACCTCCGGCCGCTCGACGTGTGCTCGGTGCCGCCGTTCGTGCCGCGGACCTTCGTCTGCACCAGTGCGGCCGAGGGCGAGGAGGAAGGGCTGATCATGGCCATCATCGCGGGCGACGCGCCGCGGAGCGAGTTCATGTAGGCCCCGGCGGGGTCTGCTGGCGCGCTCCGGGCGGCGTGCGCGCGGCCGGCGGCTGTCTGCCGAAATGCCGGACAATGCGCGCGTTCCCCCGGCACGAAGGACCCCCGATGGCACTCGATCTCCTGATTCGCGGCGGCACGGTCGTCGACGGCAGCGGCGGCGCGCGCTACGCGGCCGACGTCGGCGTGCAGGGCGGGCGCATCGTCGAGGTCGGCCGCATCACCGCGGCGGCGGCGCGCACGGTCGATGCGGACGGGCTGATCGTCGCGCCCGGCTTCATCGACGGCCACACCCACATGGACGCGCAGGTGATGTGGGACCCGCTCGGCAGCTGCTCGTGCTACCACGGCGTGACGACGGTGGTGATGAGCAACTGCGGCTTCACGCTGGCGCCGTGCCGGCCGGCCGACCGCCAGTGGGTCGCGGACTGCCTCTCGTACGTCGAGGACATCCCCGGCGCCGCGATGGCCGCCGGCATCGACTGGACCTGGGAGTCGTTCGCCGAGTACCTGGCCGCGGTGGAGCGCCGGCCGAAGGCGCTGAACCACGCGATGTACATCGGCCACAGCGCGGTGCGCATGTACGTGATGGGCCGGCGCGCGCTGACCGACGCGGCGACGCCCGAGGAGATCGCGCGCATGGCGGCGATCGTCAAGGACGCGCTCAAGGCCGGGGCGATCGGCTTCTCGACCTCGCGCACCCACACGCACATGACGCCCGACGGCACGCCGGTCGCGAGCCGCATCGCGGCCTGGGACGAGATCGAGGCGATGGTGGCGGCGATGGCCGATGCCGGCGCCGGCATCTTCCAGGCCGGGCCTGACGTGCTCCACCGCGGCGCCAACGCCGATTTCCTCGCGCGCATGCGGCATTTCGCGCTGCATCACCGGCGCCCGGTGATGTTCGGGCTGATCGCCACGCGCCAGGGCGACGACCCCGCGCCCTGGCAGGACCAGGTGCGCGCGATCCGCGCGGTCAACGCCGCGGGCGGGCGCATGTACGGGCAGGGCACGACGCGGCCGATCAACGCGATCTTCTCGCTCAAGTCCTACCTGCCGTTCGACGTGCTGCCGGCGTGGCAGGCGGTGCGTTCGCTGCCGCTGGCGGCGCAGAAGGAACGCCTGCGCGATCCGGCCGTGCGGCGCGCACTGGTCGCCGCCGAGGCCGCGATGCGCCCGAAGGACAACAAGATGCAGGGCGGCGGCGCCGCCACCACCGACCCGCGCAAGCCCGACTACGCGAACCTGTTCGCGCTCACCGGCGTCGACTGGGACGACCCCAGCGTCGAGGAACTCGCGCGCGAGCGCGGCACGCATCCGGTCGAGGTGATGATCGACCTGTGCCTCGAGAACGAGGACCAGATCTTCCAGCAGCCGGTGGTCAACGAAGGCCGCGACGACGTGCTGGCGATGCTGCGCGAGGACGCGACGCTGGCGACGTTCTCGGACTCGGGCGCGCACGTGTGCCAGGAAATGGGCTCGTCGCTGCAGACGCACTTCCTGCACTACTGGGTCGGCCGGCGCGGCGCCTTCACGCTCGAGGCCGCGGTGAAGAAGCTCGCCCGCGACAACGCCGTCGCGTTCGGCCTGGCCGACCGCGGCCTGGTCCGGCCCGGCTGCAAGGCCGACCTGCTGCTGCTCGAGGAAGGCCGGGTGCGGCCCTGCCTGCCGACGGTGGAGCGCGACCTGCCCGGCGGCGCGCGGCGCCTGGTGCAGAAGGCCGAGGGCATCCGCGCGATGATCGTCAACGGCGTGGTGACGATGGCGTCGGGCCGCCCCACCGGGGACGTCGCCGGCGAGGTGATCAAGGGGCCGCTCGCGGGGTGAGGGGGGCGCGCCGCAAACGCTGGCTCGCGCGGCACACGTGACGTGAATCCAGCTGCCATTGGCGCCGCGGCCGGGAACCGAACGCGGGGTCTGCGACTTGACTCGACAAGCCGGCGCACACGGGGGGCCGGTGCCACGGGCGGCCGAACGACATCGCAGGCGGGATGGACCGGACTTACCGCCTGATCATGCGGGCAGCTCTTTCCCAGCGCCCTGCTTCCGCGCGCAGGAACGCTTCGAATTCCCCTTCACCCTGGAAGAAGATCTCCCCACCCGCAGCCGTGACACGGGACTGAACCTCTGGTGCCGCGGCCGCGGTGCGGGTCGAGGCGGCGATGCGGTTGATCACGGCCTGTGGCGTCGCGACCGGCACGTGAAACCCGAACCAGGAGACCACCGTGGCATCGGGATGGCCCGCTTCGGCGACGGTGGGAACATCCGGGAGTTGCTGCGAGCGCCGGTCGCTGGCGTTGGCCAGCGCGCGCAGCTTGCCGGCCGAGACCAGCGGGACCACCAGCGAGGCGGGGGATAC
>JAEUOS010000075.1 GCA_016790695.1 Burkholderiales bacterium | reverse complement strand
GCGGCCGATCACGTGCACCTCGTCGTAGTGCGTGGTCAGCGCGTGCCAGTCGGCGACGAAGTAGTAGCACGGGTACTCGTGCTGCAGGCGCGCCCAGTTCTTGAGCACGCCGTGGTAGTGGCCGAGGTGCAGCGCGCCGGTGGGGCGCATGCCGGAGAGGACGCGTTCGGGATGCATCGACGGGTTTTCCTAGGAAACGAGCAGGGCGAGCGGGCGCAGGATCCAGCCCAGGCCGGTCTGCATGACCGCGAGCAGCGGGCCCATCCAGTATTCGAGCATGCGGGTCGCGGCCAGCGCCAGCACGATGAAGAAGCCGTAGGGTTCGATGCGTGCGAGCATCACCGCCTGCCGGTACGGCAGGAGCGCGACCAGCATGCGCCCGCCGTCGAGCGGCGGCAGCGGGAACAGGTTGAGCGCCGCCATCACCAGGTTGACCAGCACCCCGACCTCGGCCATCTTCTGGAAGAACGGCTCGTTCATGCCGAGCGCCACCTGGGCGATCGCGAACAGGCCCCACAGTACCGCCATGGCGAGGTTGGACGCCGGGCCCGCGAAGGCCACCCACAGCATGTCCTGCTTGGGGCGGCGCAGGTTGCGGCTGTCCACAGGTACCGGCTTGGCGTAGCCGAAGACGAACGCGCCCGAGGTGAGGAAGATCAGCAGCAGCGGCATGACGATGGTGCCGACCGGGTCGATGTGCCTGAGCGGGTTCAGGCTCAGGCGGCCCAGCATGGCCGCGGTGGCGTCGCCGTAGTGGCGCGCCGCATACCCGTGCGCGACCTCGTGCAGCGTGATCGCCAGGAGCACCGGAATGGCGCCGTACGCGATGGCCTGGATCAGCGTGGCATTCACGGCGTCGAGTCTATCAAACGGTCTCTTCGAGCCCGATCGCGGCGAGCGGGCCGGCGCCCGCGCGCAGCACCCGCGGCACCGGGCCGGTCATGTCGACGACCGTCGTCGGGGCGAGCCCGCAGGCGCCGCCGTCGATGACGAGGTCGGCCCGGCCGGCGAGCGCCGCGCGGATCTCCTCGGCGTCGTTGAGCGGGTCGTCGACGCCGGGCAGGATGAGGGTGGTCGACAGGATCGGCTCGTCGAGCTCGGCCAGGAGCGCCTGCGCGATCACGTGCTCGGGGATGCGCAGGCCGATGGTGCGCCGCTTCGGGTGCGCGAGGCGGCGCGGCACCTCGCGGGTGGCCTCGAGGATGAAGGTGTAGGCGCCCGGCGTGGCGGCCTTGAGCAGCCGGTACTGCGCGTTGTCGACCTTGGCGAAATTGGCGATCTCGGAGAGGTCGCGGCAGACCAGGGTGAAGTGGTGGTTCTCGTCGACCTCGCGGATGCGGCGCAGGCGCTCGGCCGCGTCCTTGTCGCCGATGTGGCAGCCGAGCGCGTAGCAGGAGTCGGTCGGGTAGACGATCACCCCGCCGCGGCGCACCGCCTGCGCCGCCTGCGCGATCAGGCGCGGCTGCGGATGGGTCGGATGGATCGACAGCAGCTGGGTCATGGCTACCAGCCCTGCCACACCGGCGTCAGGTCGGCCGGCAGGCGCGGCAGATCGCCCGGGTCGACGCGGCTTTCGCCGGGGCCGTGATAGTCCGACCCGCGCGAGGCCATGAAGCCGAAGCAGCGGCACACCTCGGCGAAGTGGTTGTACTGCGCGGCGGTGTGGCTGCCGGTCAGCACCTCGATGGCGGCGCCGCCGCGGTCCTTGAACTCGGCCAGGAAGCGGTTCAGGTTGCCGGTGGCCAGCTTGTAGCGGCCGGGATGGGCGACCACCGCGACGCCGCCGGCGGCGCGGATCCAGTCCATCGCATCGGCCAGGCTGGCCCAGTCGTGCGCGACGTGGCCGGGCTTGCCTTCGGTCAGGTAGCGGTTGAACGCGGCGTGGGTCGACGGCACCTTGCCGGCCTCGACCAGGAAGCGCGCGAAATGCGTGCGCGAGACCAGGTCGGGGTTGGCCGCGTACTTGCGCGCGCCCTCGAGCGCGCCGGGCACGCCGGCGACCTCGAGATCGAACGCGATGCGGCGCGCGCGGTCCTCGCGGCCGGCGCGGATCGCGGCCAGCCCGTCGGCGAGCGCCGCGTTCTCCGGGTCGATGTTGAGCCCGACGACGTGGACCGTCGTTCCCTTGTGGGACGGTTCGGCGCGCCAGGTGACCGAGATCTCGACCCCCGGCACGAAGCGCATGCCGAGCGCGGCGGCGGCCGCGGCGGCCTCGTCGAGTCCGCTGACGTCGTCGTGGTCGGTCAGCGCCCAGACGTCCACCCCGCCCGCCCGGGCGCGCGCGGCCACCGCGGCCGGTGCCAGCAGCCCGTCGGAGGCGAGCGAATGCGAATGCAGGTCGACGTTCATGGGATCGCGGCGCAGTCGCCCGCCGCGCTAGGGCAGGAAGTCCTCGATCAGCCGGGCCAGCGCCTCCGGCTGGTCGTGGTGCAGCATGTGGCCGGCATCGTCGATCACCGCCTCGGTCAGGTGGGCGAACGCGGACAGGCGCGCGCGGTACTCCTGCGGATCGATCCACTTGGTGAGCATCTCGGAATCGCGCGCCGCCACCACCAGGGTCGGCGCGGTGATCGCGGCCCAGCAGGCCTTGGCCTCGTCGATGCGGAACAGCGTGGCGTTGACGATCTTGTGCGCGGGGTCGGCCAGCAGCACGACCTTGCCGTCGATCTCGGTGCCCCAGTGGCGCGCGAGGAAGTCGGCCTTCGCGGCCGTGAGCCGCGGGTTGCCCTGGCGCATGCGCGCGGCCAGGTCGGCGAAGCTCGCATAGGGCCTGAGCCGCGGCGGCTCGGCAAGCTGGTCCATGAAGCGCCGATAGCGGCCCGGCGCCTCCTCGGTGCGGCCGCTGCGCATGCCGAAGCCCTCGAGGTTGACCAGGCGCGCGACGCGCTCCGGCCGCGCCCCGGCGTAGTGGCTGGCGACGTTGCCGCCGAGGCTGTGCCCGACGAGGTTGATCGGCGCCTCCGGCGAATAGTGGCGCGCGATGAAGTCGAGGTCGGCGATGTAGTCGGCGAACCAGTAGGCGTCGGCCGGCTGGCGCTGCGTCAGGCCGTAGCCGCGCCAGTCCGGCGCGATCACCAGCCAGTCGCGCCGCAGGGCGTCGACCAGGAACTGGAACGAGGCGGAGACGTCCATCCAGCCGTGCACCATGAACAGCTTGGGCGCGGCCGCATCCCCCCACAGGCGAACGTGGTAGGCGAGCCCGCGGACGGGCACGAATTCGGAGCGGCTGGGCTTCATGAAAAACAAAAGCCGCGCTCTCGGGCACCGGGCGCGGCAGGCGTTTTGCGCAAAGCAGCATTTTACACCGGGTTGGCCCCGGCGCAGGCCGCGGCCCGCGGCGCGCTAGCGGCAGCGCCGCCCGTCGGCCCCCATCTCGGTGCCGCGGATCGCGCCGCCGGCGGCACCGACGGCGGTCCAGAAATCCCGGCCGCGGCCGCCGCCGAACAGGCTGCCGAACCAGCCGCCGGCGATCGCCCCCCAGAACGAGCCGGCGTTCGGGCTCGCCCAGCACGGGTCGGCCGCCTTGCCGCCGGCCAGCGCGCCGAGCGCGCTGCCGGCGACGATGCCCGCGGTGCGATTGCCGGCCTGCGCGCCCGCGAGCGCGCCGAGCGCGCCGCCGATCAGCTGGCCGTCGGCGCGCTGCTCTGCCGCGCTCGCCGTGCTGCGCGGCGGATAGGCGTCGCCGGCGGACCCGGCCGGCCGGCGCACCGCCGGATGGCTGTCGGGATCGAAGCTCCAGCGCGGGTTGTAGTAGCTGGTGCCCTCGCGGTTGTAGACGTCGCGGTCGTAGGCCTGGCCGATCAGCGGCACGGCGACATAGGTGACCTGCCCGCCGGGCGTCGCCACGGTGGCGCAGCCGGCGCCGGCCAGCGCGGCGGCGGCTATCGCGCAGCGTATGATTCCCGGCACGGCGCCCTGGGGGAACATGGAGACCATCGATGCGATCGGCGGATCAGTACGACGCACTGTATAGCAGCTTTCGCTGGCATGTGCCGGCCCGGTTCAACATCGCGCGCGAATGCATCGGCCGCTGGGCCCGGGAGCCGGACCGGGTCGCGCTGATCGAGGACAACGACGGCGGCGTCCCCGGCCTGGTCACCTATGCCGCGCTGCAGGCGGACGCCAACCGCCTCGCCAACGCGCTCGCCGCGCGCGGCGTGCGGCGCGGCGACCGCGTCGCGATCATGCTGCCGCAGCGCCGCGAGACCGTGGTCGCGCATGCGGCCTGCTACCAGATGGGTGCGGTGGCCATGCCCCTGTCCGTGCTGTTCGGGCCCGACGCGCTCGCGTACCGGCTGAGCGACAGCGCCGCGGTCGCCGCGCTCGTCGATGCCGCCGCCCACGCCAACCTCGCGCCCGTGCGCGCCGCCTGCCCGATGCTCCGGACCGTGATCGCGGTCGATCCCCTGCCCGGGGCCGGCCTCGACCTGGTCGACTACCGCGCGGCGCTCGGCGCCGCGGGCACCGGATTCGCCTGTGTCGACACCGGCGCCGAGGACCCGGCGCTCCTCATCTACACCAGCGGCACGACCGGCCCGCCGAAGGGCGCGCTCAAGCCGCACCGGGTGCTGATCGGCAACCTGCCGGGCTTCGTCGCCTCGCAGAACTGGTTCCCGCGCGCGAACGACGTGTTCTGGTCGCCGGCCGACTGGGCCTGGACCGGCGGGCTGATGGATGCGCTGCTGCCGACGCTGTACTTCGGCCGGCCGATCGTCGCCGGCACCGCCAAGGGCGCCGACGGGCGCTTCGACGCGCGCCTCGCCTACGCGCTCCTCGAGCGCCACCGGGTCACCAACGCCTTCCTCTTCCCCACCGCGCTCAAGATGATGATGAAGGCGCTGCCGCGGCCGCGCGACACCCACGCGCTCGCGCTGCGCGCGGTGATGAGCGCCGGCGAGGCGGTCGGCGCCACCGTGTTCGACTGGGCGCGGCACGCGCTCGGCGTGACCATCAACGAGATGTTCGGCCAGACCGAGATCAACTACGTGGTCGGCAACAGCCACGAGAAGTGGCCGGCGAAGCCCGGATCGATCGGCCGCCCGTACCCGGGGCACCGGGTCGCGGTCATCGACGACGCCGGCAACGAGGTGCCGCGCGGCACCTGCGGCGAGGTCGCGGTCAACCGCTGCGACATCCACGGCCACCCCGACCCGGTGTTCTTCCTCGGCTACTGGGGCCGCGACGACGCCACGCGCAGGAAGTACACCGGCGACTGGTGCCGCACCGGCGACGAGGCGATCATGGACGACGACGGCTACCTCTGGTACCAGGGCCGCGCCGACGACATGTTCAAGGCCGCCGGCTACCGCATCGGCCCCTCGGAGGTCGAGAACTGCCTGCTCAAGCACCCGGCCGTGGCCAACTGCGCCGTGGTGCCGAAGCCCGACGCGGTGCGCGGCGCGGTGGTCAAGGCCTATGTCGTGCCCGTGCCCGGCGTGACGCCCTCGCCCGCGCTCGTCGCCGACATCCAGGGTCACGTGCGCGGCCTGCTCGCCCCCTACGAATACCCGCGCGAGATCGAGTTCATCGACGCCCTGCCGATGACCACCACCGGCAAGGTGCAGCGCCGCGTGCTGCGCCTGCAGGAGGAGGCGCGCTTTCGCGATCGCACTGCCGCCGTCACTGCAACCAAGGAGGAACCATGATCGAGCTCTACACCGCCGCCACCCACAACGGCCAGCGCGCCAACAGCGCGCTGGCCGAATCGGGCCTCGCCTATCGCGTGCACCGCGTCACCCTGGCCAGCCCGCCCGCCGAGCGCGGCGCCGACTTCCTGGCCGCGACGCCCTACGGGCGCATCCCGGCGATCGTCGACCCCGACGGCCCCGGCGG
>JAEUOS010000217.1 GCA_016790695.1 Burkholderiales bacterium | reverse complement strand
GCCCGAGATGAGCATCTACAAGGACGAGATCTTCGGCCCGGTGCTCTCCGTGGTGCGCGTCGACACGCTGGACGAGGCGATCAGGCTCGTCAACGACTGCCCCTACGCCAACGGCACCGCGATCTTCACCGCCTCAGGCGGCGCGGCGCGCAAGTTCGAGACCGAGATCGAGGTCGGCATGGTCGGCGTGAACGTGCCGATCCCGGTGCCGATGGCGTTCTTCTCCTTCGGCGGCTGGAAGTCTTCGCTGTTCGGCGACTATTCCGTGCACGGGATGGACGGCGTGCGGTTCTACACGCGGCCGAAGGTGGTGACGACGCGCTGGACGACGACCGAGGTGGGGCCGCGGTTGAACATGCCGACGCTGGGATAGCGCGGCGGTTCCGGCGCTTCGGCACCGGCAGATCGGCACCGGCAGATCGACGGTCGCGTCCGCTACGGCTTCAGCTTCGCCGGATCGATCCGCGACACCGCATCCTTCCAGCGCGCCCGGTCGTCGCGCAGGAACGCCGGGAAGCGCTCGGGCGAGACCGCGGTGTCGAGATCGAAGCCGATCTTCAGCAGCACGTTGTCGATGAACTCCCGGCTCGACACCGCGTCCCAGATCACGCCGGAGAGGCGCCTGACGATATCGGGCGGGGTCGCCGCCGGGGCGAACATGCCGAACCACGCGCCGACGGTGTAGTCGGCGTAGCCCAGTTCGATGAAGGTCGCCACGTTCGGCAGCAGCGGGTGGCGGCGCGCGCCGCTCAGGGCGATCGCCTTGACCTTGCCGGTCGGGATGTGCGGCAGCGGCAGGGTGAGCGCGGCGAAGAGCAGCTTGGTCTCGCCGGCGAGCAGTGAATTGAACGCGGGCGCGATGCCGGCGAAGGGCACGTGGATCATGTCCAGGCCGGCCATGCCCATGAAGCGCTCCATGCCGATGTGATGCTGGCTGCCGACGCCGGCGGAGGCGTAGGGGATCTTGCCCGGGTTGGCCTTGACGTGGGCGATGAGTTCGCGCAGGTTGGAGGCCGGGAAATCGCCGGCGACCACCAGCAGCAGCGAGGCCTGGCACAGCAGGCTGAGCGGCGCGAAGTCGGTGTCCGGATTGAACTGCATCGGGCTGCCGAGCGCGGGCAGGATCGAGAACGGCGGGTCGTTGGCGAGCAGCAGGGTGTAGCCGTCGGCGGGCGAGCGTGCGGCCGCGGCGACACCGACCTGACCGGCGGCGCCCGAGCGGTTCTCGATCACCAGCGGCTGGCCCAGCACCGGCTGGATGCGCTGGCCGAGTTGCCGGCCGATTAGGTCGAGCGTGCCGCCGGCCGGCACCGGCACGATGGCGCGGATCGGGCGGTTCGGATAGCCCTGCTGGGCGGGCGCGCTGCGGCTCACGCCGGCGGCGAGCGGGGCGGCGGCGGCCGCACCGAGCAGGCGGCGGCGCCGCGCGTGGTGGCGGGCGGGGTCGTCGGGAATCGTCACGATGGGTCGGCTCGCGGGTTGTCGGCGGCGGTTCAGGCGCGCAGCTTCTTCGGATCGATGCGCTGCACCCAGTCGCGCCACTTGCGCCGGTCCTCGCGCAGGAAGGGCCCGAACTGCTCGGGCGGCGTCGACGGGTTCGGGTCGAAGCCCGCGGTCAGGAGCACGTTGTCGGTGTACTCCTTGCTGGAGACCACGTTCCAGATCGACGCCGACAGCTTCTTCGTGATCTCCGCCGGCGTGGCCGCCGGCGCGAACAGGCCGAACCACGCGCCGCAGACGAAGTCCGGCACGCCGGCCTCGGCGAAGGTCGGCAGGTCGGGGAGGTTGGGGTGGCGGCGCGCGCCGGTCCAGGCGATCGCCTTCAGCCGTCCCGACTTGATGTGCTGCGCCGGCAGCGCGATCGCCGCGAGCATCACGTGGGTGTTGCCGCCGAGGAGGCCGGTGAACGCCGGCCCGATGCCCTGGTAGGGGACGTGCAGCATGTCGAGGCCATGGCGCACCGCCAGGGTCTCCATCGCGATGTGGTGCTGGCTGCCGACCCCGCCGGTGCCGTAGGTCACCTTGCCGGGGTTGGCCTTCACGTAGGCGATGAATTCGGCCACGGTGCTGGCGGGGAACGCCGCGCCCGCGATCAGCATCAGCGAGGCCTGGGCGATCACGCCGAGCGGGGCGAAATCGCGGTCGGGGTCGTACTGCAGCGGCGTGCCGAGCGCCGGCAGGATCGAGAACGGCGTGTCGTTGGCGAGCAGGATGCTGTAGCCGTCCGGCGGCGACTGCGCCACGTTGACCGTGCCCATGGTGAGCGAGGCGCCGGGCTTGTTGTCGATGACGAAGGGCTGGCCGAGCACGGGCTGCAGGCGCTGGCCCAGCGGCCGGATCACGGTGTCGAACGCGCTGCCGGCCGGCACCGGGATGACGACGCGGATCGGCCGGTTCGGCCAGGCGCCCGGCGGGCTCGCCTGGCCCCAGGCGGCCGGCAGCGCGCCGGCGGCCAGCGCGCCGCCGAGCAGGCGCCGGCGCGACGATGAAGCCGCGGCGCGCGCGGCCGGGGACTGCGGACTGTTCATGGCGTCACCTCATGCACGAAGGAAGCGGTGCTGCGCCGGGCATGGTAGCGGCCGCGCCGACGTGCCGCAAATTAATTTTTTCGTCCCTGTCATAAGACCAGTTGATGCCTGCCGCGGCGCAAGGGAGGGCGGCCGTGCGCGGCCATCGACGCCTCCATCGCGTCGACGAAGGACTGCGGCGCCGGGCCGAGCGCGTGCGCCGCGCGCCACACCAGGTGGATCGCGCGGTCCAGGCCCGGCGTGGCGATGCGCACCACCGCCACGCGCTCGGGGTCGAAGAACGGCACCGCGACGATCGGCACCACGGCGACGCCGAGCCCGGCGGCGACCATCCCGGCCACCGTGGGCAGCTGCTCGACGTCGAGCGTGTCGCTGACCGCGACGCCGCGCAGGGCCTGCTCGAGGTGCCGGCCGATGCTGCCGCTGCGCGCGAAGCGGATCAGCGCGGCGCCGGCCAGATCCCGGAGCTGGACGCGCTTGCGCTTCGCCAGCGCATGGTCGGCCGGGCACACCAGCACGAACGACTCCTGGAACAGCACGCGGTACTGCAGGCCGACCACGGGCCCGGGCATCGAGAGCACGGCGAAGTCGACGCGCCGCTCGCGCACCAGTTCCATGCAGCGCGCGGGCGGCTCGTCGAACAGCTCGACGCGGATGCCCGGGTAGCTGCGGCGGAAGCCGGCGATCAGCGGCGGCAGCCAGTGCGCCGCGAACGGCAGCGTCGCCGCCAGCGAGACGTGGCCGGTGCGCATGTCGACGCGGTCGCGCAGGTCGGCGGCGATCTCGTCGAGCTCGCCCACCATGCGGCGCGCGGCCGCGACGAAGCGCCCGCCCTCGGCGGTGAGCGCGACGCGGCGCCGGTCGCGGTCGACCAGGCGCACGCCGACGTCGGCCTCGAGCCGCGCGATCATCTGGCTCAGCGCCGACTGGGTCACGTTGCAGCGTGCCGCCGCCAGGGAGAAGTGGCGCAGCTCGTCGAGCACGATCAGGGCGCGCAGCACGCGGGTCGAGAGGTTGATCACGATCGCTAATATCAACGGTGAGGAAATTAATTGTACGCAGGAACACGCTTTGTCTAGGATGGCGGCTTCCGCATCCCGCGAGCCCCCATGCCACCGGAACAGCGCTACCTCGTCGCCATCGACATCGGCGGCACCTTCACCGACATGGCCGCATTCGACCGCCGGACCGGCGCGGTGCACGTCGCCAAGCAGCTCACCGACTACCCGGCGTTCTTCGACTCGATCGGGCGCTGCCTCGAGGAGCGCCGGATCGCGCTCGAGGAGGCGGAGAGCTTCAAGCACGGCACCACCCTGGTGATCAACGCGCTGCTCGAGCGCTCCGGGGCGCGCACCGCGCTCGTCGCGACGCGCGGCTTCCGCGACGTCGTCGAGATCGGCCGCGGCAACCGCCCGCTGCAGTTCGAGCTCGAATACCGCCGCCGCGAGCCGCTGGTCCCGCGCGAGCTGCGCTTCGAGATCGACGAGCGGATCGGCGGCGACGGCGCGCCGATCACGCCGCCGCGCGAGGCGGACGCCGCGCTGCTCGCCGAGCGCCTGCGCGACTGCGGCGCCGAGGCGGTCGCGGTGTCGTTCATCAACGCCTACGCGAACGACGCGCACGAGGTCCTGGTCGCCGGCTGGCTGCGCGAGCGCCTGCCCGGCGTGTTCGTCTGCACCGGCTCCGAGCTCACGCGCGAGTGGTACGAGTACGAGCGCGGCTCGACCGCCTGCGCCAACGCCTTCGTCGGCCCGCAGATGGGCCGCTACGCCGCCTCGCTCGACGCCATCCTCGACCAGCGCGGCTTTCGCGGCAAGCGCTTCTTCATGGGCTCGGGCGCCGGCGCGATCTCGCTCGACCAGGCGGCGCGCCAGCCGATCCGCCTGGTCGAGTCCGGCCCGGTCGGCGGGCTGGTCGGCGCGGCCGCATACGCGCGCGCGCTCGGCATCGCGCACATGGTCGCGCTCGACGTCGGCGGCACCACCGCGAAGTGTGCGCTGGTCAAGGACGGCACGTTCGAGATCAACACGACCTACTGGGTCGGCGGCTACGCGCGCGGCACGCCGATCCGCAGCAGCATCATCGACATCGTCGAGGTCGGCGCCGGCGGCGGCTCGATCGCGTACGTCGACGAGCACAGGCGCCTGCACGTCGGGCCGCGCAGCGCGGGCTCCAACCCGGGGCCGGTCGCCTACGGGCGCGGCGGCAGCGAGCCTACGCTCACCGACGCCAACGTCGTCCTGGGCCGGATCAATCCGGAGAACTTCCTCGGCGACGGCCTGCACCTGGACGTCGACGCGGTGCACGAGGCGCTGCGCGCGCGCGTCGCCGCGCCGCTCGGCATGACCGACACCGGCGACGTCACCGCGCTCGCCGCCGGCATCCTCACGATCTCGTCGGTGCTGATGGCCGGCGCGATCCGCAAGGTCACCGTCGAGCGCGGCGAGGACCCGCGCGACTTCGTCCTGTTCGCCTACGGCGGCGGCGGCCCGCTGCACGCGGTCGAACTCGCGCGCGAGATCGGCATTCCGGAGGTGGTGATCCCGCCGCGCGCCGGCATCTTCGCGGCCCTCGGCATGCTGTTCGCCGACCTCGAGAACGATGCCGCCGCCACGGTGCTCCTGCCGCTCGACGAGGCGGCGCTGCCGCGGGTGCGCGCGGCGCTGGAGAAGCTCGAGGCCGAGGCGATCGCCGGGCTGGGCGAGCAGGCGCAGGGGCACCAGTGCGCGCTGTCGCATTCGGCCGAGCTGCGCTACAAGGGACAGATGCATTCGCTCAAGATCCCGCTCGACGTCTCGGGCGGCGCGCGCGGGGTGCGCGCCACCTTCGAGAAGCTCTACGCGCGGCGCTTCGGCCATGCGAGCAGCACCGGCGAGGTGGAATTCGTCGGCCTCGGCGCGACGGCGCGCCTGGCGACGCCGAAGCCGGCGCTGTCGGCGATGACGCCGGCCGGGACGAAGGAGGCGCCCGTGCCGGGTCGGCGCCGGGTCTACGTCTCCGGCACGGCGGCGTGGACCGAGGTGGCGGTGTACCAGCGCGCCGAACTGGCGCCCGGATTCAGCGCGCAGGGGCCGGCGGTGATCGAGGATTTCGGCTGCACCTGCTTCGTCGATGCGGGCACGGCGATGCGCGTGGGCGAGTACGGCGAGCTCCGGCTCGCGCTCGATGGCGCGGCGCGGCCGCAGGAAGCGAACAGGGGGCGAGCATGAGCGAACCGGGCAGCAGCGCGGCCGTCGATCCGGTCACCGTCGAGGTGGTGCGCCACCGCCTCTACGCGATCACCGAGCAGATCGAGGCCAACATCATCCGCACCGCCTACAGCCCGCTGATCTACGCGTACAAGGATTTCGCGGTCGGCATGGTGGGCGCGACCGGGGACCTGATCTGCATGGCGCGCGGCGGCATCCCGCTGTTCTGCTCGACGCTGCTCAGCACGGCGGTGCAGGACGGCCTCGAGCTCTACGGGCCGGGCGGCATCCGGGACGGTGACTTCATCATCTGCAACTACTCGGGCGTGATCGGCCAGCACCTGAACAACGTGGTGATGTACACGCCGATCTTCGCCGCGGGCGCCGATGCGCCGTGCGCCTTCATGGTGGTGGTGGTGCACTGGATGGACGTCGGCGGGCGCGACGTCGGGTCGGCGGCGTCCAACACGACCGAGAGCATCTTCCAGGAGGGCATCCAGTTCCGCACGGTCAAGCTGTGGAGCGAGGGCAAGCCGGTCGCCGACATGTACCGCATGGTCGAGTACAACACGCGCTTTCCGGAGATGGTGCTCGGCGACCTCGGGTCGCAGCACGCCGGCTGCGCGCTCGGGCGCCGGTTGTTCGGCGAGATGCTCGCGCGCTACGGCCTGCCGGTGGTCGACGCCGCCATTGCGCGCATCCTCGACGATGCGGAGCGCGTCGCGCGCGACATGGTGCGCGCGATGCCGGACGGCGTCTACAGCGCCGAGACCTTCCTCGACGACGACGGCGTCGGCTTCGGCGCGCCGGTGCCGGTGCGCGCCACCATCACCGTGCGCGGCGACGACATCGAGGTCGACCTGTCGGGCTGCGCCCCGGTGCTCAAGGGCGCGATCAACTCGGGCTACCACGGCGGCGGGGTCACCGCGGCCAGCATCGCGCTCGCGATCCTGATCGGCGGCGAGGACGCGCCCAACGCGGGCACCTTCCGGCCGCTCAAGGTGACGCTGCCACCGGGCACCTTCCTGAGCGCGCCGCCGACCGCGCCGATGGCGCGCTACAGCTCGCCGATGGCCACGGTGGTCGACGTGGTGCTGCGCGCGGCGGGCCAGGCCCTGCCCGAGCGGCTGGTCGGCGGCCATCACGGCACCTTCGGCATCTACGTGTTCTACGGCCACGACGCGCGCGGCAGGCTGTTCCGCATCACCGACACCAGCCAGGGCGGCTACGGCGGCAGCCTGCGCGACGACGGGCCGGGGCCGTTCAAGACCCTGGTCCACGGCGATTCGGCCAATGTCCCGGTCGAACTGCAGGAGGCGCTCTACCCCTACCGGTTCGAAGGGGTGAGCCTGCGCCAGGACTCGGCCGGGGCCGGCATGCACCGCGGCGGGCTGGGCATCGTCAAGGAGTTCCTGATCACCGGCCCGTGCCGCATGAACGTCGCCTTCGACCGCGTCGTCTGCCCGCCCTGGGGCGTGGCGGGCGGCGCGGACGGGGTGCCGGGCAAGGTCACGATCCGGCGCGCCGACGGCACCGAGCAGGTGGTGCTCAAGGGCGATCTCGCGATGCAGCCGGGTGACCGCGCGCGCGTCGAGACCGCCGGCGGCGGCGGTTACGGCGACCCGCGCCAGCGGCCGCGCGAACGCGTGCTGCACGACCTCCGGCAGGGCTACATCAGCCAGGCTGCCGCGCGCCGGCTCTACGCACTGGAGTGAGGCCATGAGAATTGCGCGGTACCGCAACGACGGCGACGGGGAACGCCTGGGCATCATCGTGGCGCATGGCGGCGGCGAGGCGATCGTCGACGTCGCACGCGCCGGTGCGGCGCGCGGCACCGGGCCGGTGCCGGCCAGCGTGATGGCGCTGATCGAGGGCGGCGAGGCGGCCATGGACGTGACGCGCGAACTCCTGCAATGGGCCGAGTTGCGGCGGGACCCGGCCTGGCTCGACGACCCGGACGCGATCACATGGCTCACGCCGGTGCCGCCGAAGTCCCTGATCAGCGCCGGGCGCAACTTCGGCCGCCACAAACTGGAATCGACCAAGGGCAACCCGGCCACCGGCAGCCGGCTGCACAGCGATTTTCCGACCGGCTTCGTCAAGCTGGGCCGCACGCTGGTGCCGCACAAGTCGAAGGTCAAGCGCCCGAAGGACGTGCTGCACCTCGACTACGAGGTGGAGATCGCGCTCGTCATCGGCAGCCGCATCGACGCCGACAGCGACCTCGATCCGGCGCGCGCGATCTTCGGCTACACCATCTTCAACGACTTGTCGGCACGCGAGTGGCAGATCAAGGAGATGCACAACAACCTTCTGATGCTGGGCAAGAACTTTCCCGGCTTCGGCCCGCTGGGGCCGTGCATCCTCACCGCTGACGAAGTGCCCGACCCGCGCGCGATGGTGCTGTGGCTCAGGGTCAACGGCGAGATGCGCCAGCACTCCGATTGCCGCGACCTGATCTTCGACTTCGAGGACATGGTCGCGTTCTGGTCGCGCATCGGCCTCGTGCCCGGCGACATCATCACCACCGGCACGCCGGAGGGCGTGGCGCTGCACCACAAGCCCGACCCGATGGACTGGTACCTCAAGCCCGGCGATCGGGTCGAGGCGGGAGTCGACGGCATCGGCGTGCTGGAGACGACGATCGTCTAGGCTCTTGGCGATCGCCGTGCCGGCGGCCGCGCTGTCGACGCGGCGGCCGCGGGCTCAATCGATCTTGGCGCCCAGTGCCTGCATGAGCCGCTCGAGGCGCGGCCCTTCCGCCGCCACCTCGGCGGCGAATGCCGCCTGCGACGGCGACGGCGTCGCGTCCATGCCGCCCGCTGCCACGCGCGCGCGCACCTCGGGCTTGCCGAGCGCCGCGGCGGCGGCCTGGTGCAGGCGGCCGAGCGTCGCCGGCGCGGTGCCGGCCGGCGCGAACAGGCCGAACCAGAAGGTCGACTCGTAGTCCGGCAGGCCGGCCTCGGCCGAACCGGGCACGCCGGGGATCGACGGCGAGGCGGCGCGCGTGGTCACCACCAGCGGGCGCAGCTTGCCGGCCTTGATGTGCCCCATCACCGACGGGGCGGAGGCGAACAGCACCTGGGTGTCGCCGGCGAGGATCGACTGCACCGCCGGGCCGCCGCCCTTGTACTGGATGGTGTGGAACTTCGCGCCGACCGCGAGTTCGAAGGCGGCCATCGCGATGTGGGGGGCCGAGCCGTAGCCGCCGGAGGCGGCGTTGATGCGGCCGGGATTGGCGCGCATCCAGGCGATGAACTCGGCGAGGTTTTTCGCCGGCACGCTGTTGTTGACCACCAGCACGTTGGCGCCGGTGGCGACGCGGGTCACGGGCACCAGGTCGCGCTCGGGGTCGTACGGCAGGCTTTCCTTGAGCAGGGCCCGGACGATCACCTGGTGCCAGTTGAGCAGCAGCGTGTGGCCGTCGGGCCGCGCCTTGGCCACCGCGTCGGAGGCGAGCATGGTGCCGGCGCCGGGGCGATTGTCGACGATCACCGCGTTGCCGAGCTCGCGTCCCATCTCGTCGGCCAGGTGGCGGGCGGTGAAGTCGGCCGAGCCGCCGGGCGGGTAGCCGATGATCATGCGCACCGGCGTGCCGGGGTTGAGCTGGGCGGCGGCCGGTGCGGCCAGCACGGCGAGGAGGACGGCGAACCAGAAGCGCATGGCGTGGTCCCGGGTCGGGCGGGTGGGGCGGCGCCGGGAGGGCCGCCGGGGAGCGCTCAGGGCCACAGGCGCTGCGACGCGATCCGCGCGCCCTCGCACAGTGCGGCCAGCTTCTTGTAGGCGATGCCGGCGTCGATCTTGCCGTAGCCGGCAAAGGTGCCGAAGCCGCAGTCGCTGCCGGCCATCACCCGCTCGCGGCCGACGATCTGCGCATAGCGCTCGAGGCGCTGCGCCACCAGTTCCGGATGCTCGACGTAGTTGGAACACGAATCGATCACGCCGGGCACGAGGATCAGGTCGTCGGGCAGCTTCGCGTCGCGCCACGACTTCCATTCGTGTTCATGGCGCGGGTTGGCGCCCTCGAACAGGATCGCGCGCGCCTTCGCCTTCAGCACCACCGGCAGGATGCGCTCGACCGGAATGTCGTGGTCGTGCGGCCCCTCGTAGTTGCCCCAGCAGACGTGGATGCGCACCAGGTCGCGCGGCACGCGCTCGAGCGCGTGGTTGAGCGCCTCGACGTGAAACGCGGCGCGCTTGACGAACTCGGCCTCGGTCAGGTCCTGAAAGCCGGTGTGGCGCGCCATCGCGAGGTCGGGGCAGTCGATCTGCAGCACCAGGCCGGCGCCGGTGATCGCCTCGTACTCCTCGCGCAGCGCCTCGGCCAGGACCTCGATGTAGGCCTCGTGGGTCGGATAGTGCTGGTTCGGCAGGAACGCCGACACCACGCCCGGCGAGGCGGCATTGAGGAAGCCCTCGACCCGGCCGTCGGCCGGCAGCGCGGCCTTCAGGTTGGCGATGTCGTGCTCGAGCGGCGCGCGGTCGCGCAGCGTGACTGCGCCGCGGCAGCAGGGCCGGCGCGCATGCCGGGGGCCGGTGAAGGCGCCCATGCGCTTGACGAACTCCGGGTGCTCGCGCAGGTCGAGGTGCGGCTTGGGCGTGTGGTCGCCGTCGAAGCCCGTGTAGCGGTCCTTGATGTAGGTGGAGTAGGAGATCTTCGCGGTCTCGCCGTCGCTGACGACATCGATGCCCAGCGCCACCTGGCGCGCCACCACGGCCGCCACGCCGGCGGTCATGACGCGGTCGAAGGCGGCGCGGTCGAGGGCGTCGCCGCGTTCCTTCTTCAGGAGTTGCTCGACCACGTCGTCGGGGCGCGGCAGGCTGCCGACGTGGGTGGTGAGGATGCGCTGGGTGCTGGTCTTCAAGGCAGGCTCGTCGGAGTGGGGGACAGGCGGTGCGCGCAGCGGCGGCGCCCGCGCGCGGCGGATGCGCCGGCGGGGGCGCCGGTGCGCCGGGCCGACATGGTACCGGTTCGCCGGCTCACTCGGCCTTGATCCGGCCCGCGCGCACCATCTCGCCCCAGCGCGCGTGGTCGCGCTCGATGCGCGCGGCGGTGGCGGCCGCGTCGAGGTCGGTCGCGTCCAGGCCCTGGGTCTGGAACGCCTGGCGCAGTTCGGGATCGCCCTGGGCCGCGCGCAGCGCCGCGTCGAGGCGCGCGCGCACCGGCGCCGGCGTCGCGGCCGGCACCGCCACCGCCCACCAGAACGAGACATCGTCGGCCAGGCCCTTGACGCCCAGCTCCTCGAAGGTCGGCACCTGGGGCAGGTTGGCCGCGCGCCGCGCGCCGGTCACCGCGATGGCGCGCAACTGCTCGCGCGCGGCCTGCTGCAGCGCCACCGAGATGCCGACGAACATCATCTCGACCTGCCCGGCGATCAGGTCGGTCATCGCCATCGCCGCGCCCTTGTAGGGCACGTGCAGCAGCGTGGTGCCGGTGGCGCTCTCGAACAGCAGGCCGACCAGGTGCGACGGCGTGCCGATGCCGCCGGAGCCGAAGGCGAGCTTGCCCGGCGCGGCGCGCGCGCGGCCGATCAGCGCCTCGATCTGGCCGATGCCCTTGCCGGCGTTGACCATCAGCACGTTGGATTGCGCCGCGACCATGCGGATCGGGACGAACTCGCGGCGGACGTCGAGCCCGGCCTTGGGGTACAGGTGATTGAGCAGCCCCATCTGGCCGTCGCTGGCGAAGAGGATGGTGTAGCCGTCGGCCTCCTGCTTGGCCAGGGTCTGCAGCGACACCAGGCCGCCGGCGCCAGGCCGGTTGTCGACGATCACGCTCTGGCCGAGCGCCTTGCCGAGCGCGGTGCCGACCACGCGCGCGAGGTTGTCGGTGGGCCCGCCGGGCGGGAACCCGACCACCAGGCGCACCGGCTTGGCGGGATAGGGCTGGGCGGGGGCCGCGATCGGCGCCAGGCAGGCGAGAGATGCGAGCAGGGTGCGGAGAAGGCGCATCAGTGGGTTCCTCGAGGTCAGGCGCGGCGGCGGTGGCGACGCGACGGTGCGCCTCACGCGGTGCCGTCGAGCACCGCGCCCTGCGCACGCAGGCGCGCGCGCAGGGTCGCGGGCGTGATCGCGCGGACCGCACCGGCGGTGGCGGACGCCGCGAGCGCCGCCGCGGTGCCCGCGGCCTGGCCCATCGCCATGCAGGTGCCCATCACCCGCGCCGAGCTCTGGCCTTCGCGCGTCGAGGACAGGCAGCGTCCGGCCACCAGCAGGTTGGCCAGCCCGCGCGGCAGCAGCGTGCCGTAGGGGATGTCGTAGGCGCCGCCGCTCGCGATGATGCGGCGGTCGTGGCCGGTGCCCGCCGCGTGGATGTCGATCTCGTGGCCGCCCTGGGCGATCGCGTCGGGGTGCTTGCGCGCCTCCAGCACGTCGGCACCGGTCAGCACGTAGTCGCCGAGGATGCGCCGCGTCTCGCGGATGCCGATGCGCGGCGCCACGCCGGAGAAGGCGGCGCCCGCGAATCCCGGCACGTGCGCGGCCAGGAAGCGCATGCACACCGCGACCTGCTCGTAGAGCGTCGCGAGCGAGGCGCTGAGCGCGGCGGTGTCGGTGGCGTCGATGTCGGCGACGCGGGTCGCGTTGATGCTCACCTCGCGGCGCGCGCCGGAGATCGGCGCGACCGCCACCGCGGAGACCGGGTAGATCGTGCCGGCGGCGATCGCGTTCCGGAGCAGCGGGCCGCTGGCGAGCACCGCGCACTTGGGCTGGCCCTGGCGCCGGAGCGCCTCGATGCACTGGTCGCGCGTCATGCCGAAGGTCGGGTGGTCGGCGAGGCCGTAGCTGTCCGGGTCGCGCGCGATGCCCGCGAGCAGCGCCGGCGTGTCGACGCCGACCATGCGGAAGACCATGGTCATCGCCTGGAACGCGCCGCTCTTCTCGTCGCCGGCCTGCCAGGGCGCGCCGGCGGCGACCGCGAGGTCGCCGTCGCCGGAACAGTCGATGCACACGCGCGCGCGCACCAGCGTGCGCCCGGCCTTGTTGCGCAGGGCCACGGCCGCGATGCGCTCGCCGTCGAGCAGCGGCTCGTCGAGGAAGGTGTAGAGCAGCACCTCGACGCCGTGGCGCGCCAGCAGGCGCACCACCGCGAGCTTCATGATCTCCGGGTCGAAGCAGACCACGTTCAGCGTTCGATAGTCCGAGACCGGGCCGATGTAGCCGCCCATGGCCGCGCACTCGGCGAACAGCTCGCGCACCACGCCGCCGACGATCCACTCGTTCCGGAGGTTCAGGCAGCCGATCATCGGGATGCCGCTGACCAGTTCGCCGCCGACGCCGGGGCCGGCGTCGACCAGCAGCGTGCGCGCGCCGTTCTGCGCCGCGGCGATCGCCGCGGCGACGCCGGCACTGCCGGCGCCGAGCACCAGGACGTCGACCTCGCGTTCGTGCTCGGTGCGCATCGGGGCGGCGGCTGGCGCGGTCAGTCGGCCTTCAGGCCGAGGCGGCGCACCACGGCGCCCCAGCGCGCGGTCTCGTCACCGATCAGGCGGGCGAAGGCCTCGGGCGTGCCGCCGAGCGAGGCGGCGCCGAGGTCGCGCATGCGCTGCTGCACGTCAGGCGCGCGCAGCGCCTGGTTGGCTTCGCGGTTCAGGCGCTCGATCACCGCGGCCGGCGTGCCGGCCGGCGCGAGCAGGCCGAACCAGCCGATCACCTCGAACCCCGGCAGGCCCTGTTCGGCAACCGTCGCCACCTCCGGCAGCACGGCGGCCCGAGCGAGCGAGGTGACGGCGATCGCGCGCAGCTTGCCGGCCTTGATCTGGCCGATCGCGCCGGGCACGGTCGAGAGGCTGAAGTCGACCTCGCCGGCCAGGAGCGCGGTCAGCGCCGGCGCCGCGCCCTTGTAGCCGATGGTGGCGAACTCGATCTTCGCCTGGGTCCGGAGCATCTCGGCGGCGAGGCTGGGCAGCGTCCCGCCGCTGCCCGGCGCGCCGAAATTGAGCTTGCCCGGGTTGGCGCGCGCCTCCGCGATCAGCGCCGAAAGGCTGGTGCGCTGCGCCGCCGCCGGATTGACCATCACCACCACCGGCATCGCGGCGATGCCGGAGACGGCGGCGAAGTCCTTCGCCGCGTCGTAGGGCAGGCTCGCGAAAAGCGTGGTGTTGACCGCGTGTCCGCTGGTGACGAAGAACAGGGTGTAACCGTCGGCCGGCGCCTTGGCCACCGCGGCCGCGGCCACCGTCCCCGAGGCGCCGGGGCGGTTCTCGACCACCACCGCCTGGCCCAGGCCCTCGCCCATCTTCTGGCCGACGAGGCGCGCGATGATGTCGGACTCGCCGCCGGGCGGGAAGCCGACCACCAGGCGCACGGGCTTGGCGGGGAAGGGCTGGGCGAATGCGGCGGGCGCGAGTGCCGCGGCGAGCAGGATCAGGGTGGCGCGAAACCGGCGCAGCATGGCGGTTCAGGAGGAGGGTGGCGACGATTCATCCTAGCATGGCACCTGGCGACGCCGTGCGGAACAGGCGCTGCGCGACGGGCGCGCCGCCGATCGTGCGGCGCAAGCCTCAGCCGAACACCCCGCCGTACTGCTTGCGCAATTCCGCCTTCTGCACCTTGCCGGTGCCGCCGACCGGCAGCGCATCGAGGAAGACGACGTCGTCGGGTACCCACCACTTGGCCACCCGTTCGGCGAGGAAGCCGAGGATCTCCTCCTTGGTCAGGTCCTGGCCGGGCTTCCGGACCACGAACAGCAGCGGGCGCTCGTCCCACTTCGGGTGCTTGACGCCGATCACCGCGGCCATCGCCACCGCCGGATGGGCCACCGCGGCGTTCTCGAGGTCGATCGAACTCACCCACTCGCCGCCGGTCTTGATCACGTCCTTGGTGCGGTCGCGGATCTGCATCACGCCGTCGGGGCTGATGGTGGCGATGTCGCCGGTCGGAAACCAGCCGTCGACCAGCGGCGACGCCTCGCCCTTGAAGTAGCGCGCGAGGATCCACTGGCCGCGCACCATCAGCTCGCCCTGGGCGACGCCGTCGCGCGGCAGCGTCGCGCCGGTCTCGTCGACGATCTTCATCTCGATGCCGAACACGGTCTTGCCCTGCTTG
>JAEUOS010000208.1 GCA_016790695.1 Burkholderiales bacterium | reverse complement strand
CGCGCTGCCGCCGCTGCAGCAGGCCGATACGCCGAACCAGAGGCGGCCGCGCCGATCGCGCCCGGTGGCGCCCCAGATTGCCATCGCGCCGTCGAAATCGGGGATCTTGAGCACGCGCGCCCTGGGTGCGCGAAACGGATCGGCGGCGGGCGGGGCGAACACGCTGCCGGTCAGTTCCTCGTAGGTCAGGGAGGGAAGTCCGGCCTCGCTGGTTCGGCTGCGCTCGGCGATCAGCAGGTGAATCGCGAATGCGAGCGCACATGCGGCGAGCGCGGCGAGCGCGCCAATGGCCAGGCGCAGTGCTTTGGGCGGAAACGGCACGGGCCGAATCATGCCATGGTGCGGCGGGCGCATGCCCGACGGAGGCTTCAGCAGCCGATCAGGGCGGCGCCGATCACCCCGGCAGAATCCCCCAGGTGATTGCGCACGATCGGGGTGGTCAGCTCGTCGCTGAACAGCCGCCGCGCGACCTCGGCGCGGCCGCGGTCGTACAGCGCGTCGACGTTGGACAGCCCGCCGCCGAGGACCACGATGTCGGGATCGAGCACCGCCATCAGATTCGCCAGCGCCTGGCCGAAGCGCGCGTGGAACTCGTCCATGGCCGCGACGCAGGCGAGGTCGCCGGCGTCGGCGCCCGCGGCGATCGCCGCCGCATCGAGGCCGCGCCCGGTCGCGGCACGAAAGCGCTGCGCCAGGCCGCCGCCGGAGATGAAGGTCTCGACGCAGCCGCGCGCGCCGCAATAGCAGGGCGGGCCCGCAGGGTCGATCACCATGTGGCCCCACTCGCCGGCGATCGCCTGCGGCCCGGTGCGCAGGCGGCCGTCGATGACGATGCCGCCGCCGCAGCCGGTGCCCAGGATCACGCCGAACACGCAGCCGTGCCCGCGTCCGGCGCCGAGCGCGGCCTCGGCCAGCGCGAAGCAGTTCGCGTCGTTCTCGACGCGCACCTGGTGGCGCAGCGCGTCCTCGAGCAGGCGCGGCAGCGGCTGGCCGTTCAGGCACACCGTGTTGGAATTCTTGAGCAGGCCGGTCCTGCGCGAGATCGCGCCCGGCGTGCCGACGCCGACGGTGTGCGGGGCGTCGTCGAGCGCGTAGACGAGCCCGGCGTAGAGCCCGGCGATGCGCGCGACGATGTGCGCGGGGCCGCCGTCGGCCTCGGTGGCGATGCGCCGGCGCGCGAGTTCCGCGCCGCGGGCGTCGAGCGCGACGCCCTCGATCTTGGTGCCGCCGAGGTCGATGCCGATCCGATGCATGGGGCGGCGCCGCTACTTCGCCGCGTCCGGCCGGATGGTGCCGACGACCCGCACCGCAGCCCGCCCGTCGCGGCGCGCCGGCGCGACCACCACCACCTCGCCCGACTGCGGGTAGACGCCGGTCACCGCGGTGATCACCACCTGGTGCGTGACCAGCACCGGCGGCCGGTCGCCTTTCCGGATGCCGGCGATGCGCGCGAGCACCTCGGCCACCTGGGCCTTCTCGGTGTCGCGGCTGCGGATGAACGAGTTGAGCGCCGGCCAGTCGCGCGCGGCGCCGAAGGCCAGCGTCGCGGTGTCGCGGCAGCGGCACCACTGGCTGGTCAGGACCTCGCCGGGGACCAGTCCCAGGGACCGGAGGTGGCTGCCGATCCGGCGCGCCTCCTCGCGGCCTTCGGGGGAGAGGTTGCGCTGCGTCGCGCAGTCGTCGATGCGGAAGCCGTCGGGGTCGAAGTTGCCCGGGGCGGTGGCGTGGCGCATCAGCAGCGCGACGCCGCCGGCCTTGAGCGCGTCGCCCAGCGGGTCGGCGCCTGCGGCGGCGGGCGGCAGCAACGGCAGGAGGACGGGCAGGAGGAGGGGCAGGAGGCGTCGCATGGGGTGCGGGCGGGGCGGGGGCGGCGCCTATAATTCTGGATCAATTCGCGCCGCGATGGACAATTCCCTTTCCCCCTGGCGCTTCTGCGTCGCCCCGATGATGGACTGGACCGACCGGCACTGCCGGTTCTTCCATCGGCAGCTCTCGCGCCACGCCCGCCTCTACACCGAGATGGTGACCACCGGCGCGCTGATCCACGGTGACGTGCCGCGGCACCTCGACTTCGATCCGGCGGAGCATCCGCTCGCGCTGCAGCTCGGCGGCAGCGAGCCGGACGACCTTGCGCGCTGCGCGCGCCTGGCCGAGCGCTGGGGCTACGACGAGGTCAACCTCAACTGCGGCTGCCCGTCGGAGCGGGTGCAGCGCGGCGCGTTCGGCGCCTGCCTGATGGCGGAGCCGGCGCTGGTGCGCGACTGCGTCAAGGCGATGGCCGACGCCGTCGCCATCCCGGTGACGGTCAAGCACCGCATCGGCATCGACCGCGTCGACTCCTACGATTTCGTGCGCGATTTCGTCGGCACCGTCGCCGACGGCGGCGCCGCCGTGTTCATCGTCCATGCGCGCAGCGCGTGGCTCAAGGGCCTCAGCCCGAAGGAGAACCGCGAGGTGCCGCCGCTGCGCTACGGCTTCGCCGCGCGCCTGAAGGCGGATTTCCCGCGCCTGACGATCGTGCTCAACGGCGGGCTCGCGGACGTGGCCGCCGTCGACGCGGCGCTGGCGCAGGTCGACGGCGTGATGGTCGGGCGCCACGCGTACCACGAGCCGTGGTTCCTGGCCGAGGTGGACCGGCGCTGGTTCGCGGATGCGCAGGCGGCGCCGGCGCGCGAGGCGGTGGTGGCGGCGATGCGCGACTACGCGGCGCGCGCGCTGGCTGCCGGCGCGCCGCTGCGCGCGGTCACGCGCCACCTGCTGGGCCTGTTCCAGGGCCTGCCGGGCGCGCGCGCCTGGCGCCGCACGCTCTCCGACAGCGGCGCGCTCGCCGCCGGCGACGCGGACCTGATCCTCGCCGCGGCCGCGCAGGTGCGCGCGCCGCGCCTGGCCGCCTGAGGAGGCGCCGTGATCATCGAATCGCTGCTCGACACCGACCTCTACAAGTTCACGATGATGCAGGTGGTGCTGCACCAGTTCCCGGGCGCCGAGGTCGAGTACCGCTTCAAGTGCCGCACGCCCGGCGTGCAGCTGGCGCCGCACGTGGCGGAGATCCGCGCCGAGATCGCGGCGCTGTGCACGCTGCGCTTCGCCGACGCCGAGCTCGACTACCTGCGCTCGCTGCGCTTCATCAAGAGCGACTTCGTCGATTTCCTGAGCCTGTTCCAGCTGCGCGAGAAATGGGTCGCGGTCGAGGCGCAGGACGACGGGTCGATCGCGATCACGGTCAAGGGGCCGTGGCTGCACACGATCATGTTCGAGATCCCGCTGCTCGCGATCGTCAACGAGGTGCATTTCCGCAACGCGCAGCCGCAGGCCGACCCGGGCGAGGGGCGGCGGCGCCTGGCCGGGAAGATCGCGCTGGTCGCCGGGCATCCGGACCTCGCCGACATGCGCATCGCCGACTACGGCACGCGGCGGCGCTTCTCGCGCGCCTGGCACGAGGAGGTCGTGGCCACCCTCAAGGAGCGCCTCGGCGTCAACTTCGCCGGCACCTCCAACGTGCTGCTGGCGATGCGCCACGGGCTCACGCCGCTGGGCACGATGGCGCACGAATACCTGCAGGCCTGCCAGGCGCTCGGGCCGCGGCTGCGCGACTCGCAGACCTTCGCCTTCGAGAAGTGGGCGGCCGAGTATCGCGGCGACCTCGGCATCGCGCTCGCCGACGTCTACGGCCTCGCGCCGTTCCTGCGCGATTTCGACATGTACTTCTGCAAGCTCTTCGACGGTGCCCGCCACGACTCCGGCGACCCGTTCGACTGGGGCGAGCGCCTGATCGCGCACTACCGCCGGAACCGCGTCGACCCGCGCACCAAGACGCTGATCTTCTCCAACAGCCTCGACGTGCCGCTGGCGATCCGGCTGTTCGAGCGCTTCCACGGCCGCGTGCTGACCGCCTTCGGCATCGGCACCAACCTCACCAACGACCTCGGGTTCGCGCCGATCAACATCGTGATCAAGATGGTGCGCTGCAACGGGCAGCCGGTCGCCAAGCTCTCGGACGACCCGGACAAGAACATGTGCGACGACGAGCGCTACCTCGCCTACCTGCGCCAGGTGTTCGACATCCCGCAGCCGTCCTGACGCGGCGCGGGTCGGGGCGCCCGGTTGGTTACAATCGCCGGCCGAGGAGAACCGAGCCATGAGAACCGAGCACTTTCCGCAGCTGTCCAGTCGCGCCTCCGCGCTGGGCACCGAGAACGCCTTCGTCGTCCTCGGCGAGGTCACCGCGCTGCAGCGCGCCGGGCGCGACATCGTCTCCTTCTGCATCGGCCAGCCGGACTTTCCGACCCCGGCCAACATCCAGGACGCCGCGGTCAGGGCGATCCGCGAGGGACGGCACGGCTACACGCCGTCGAACGGCATCCCGGAGCTGCGCGAGGCGATCGCGCGCGAGGTCAACCGCATGCGCGGCCTGGCGGTGGCGGCCGACGACGTGGTGGTGGGCGCGGGGGCGAAGCCGTTCATCGCCTACGCGATCCTCTCGACCACCGACTTCGGCGCCGGCGACGAGGTGATCTACCCGAATCCCGGCTTCCCGATCTACGAGTCGCAGATCGTCGCCAACGGGGCGGTGCCGGTGCCGCTGGGCCTGAAGGAGGCGCGCGGCTTCGCCTTCGACCCGGCCGAGCTCGAGGCGGCGATCACGCCGCGCACCCGGATGCTGATCCTCAACACGCCGCACAACCCGACCGGCGGCTCGCTCTCGGCCGCCGACCTCGCGGAGATCGCCGCGATCCTGCGCCGCCACCCGCAGGTGTGGGTCTACGCGGACGAGATCTACTCGCGCCTGATCTACGACGGCGCGTTCCAGTCGATCGCCGCCCTGCCCGACATGCTCGAGCGCACCATCATCTCCGACGGCGCGTCCAAGACCTGGGCGATGACCGGCTGGCGCATCGGCTATGCGGTCAACCGCACCCTCGCGCCGGTCTTCACGCGCTGGGTCACCAACACCGAGTCCTGCGCCTCGCACATCAGCCAGTGGGCGGCGGTCGAGGCGATCAACGGGCCGCAGGATGCGGCCGAGATGATGAAGGCGTCGTTCCGCACGCGCCGCGACCTCATCGTCGGGCTCCTGAACCAGGTGCCGGGGTTCAGCTGCCGGCTGCCCGGCGGCGCGTTCTACGCCTGGCCCAACGTCACCGAGGCCTGCCGCATGACCGGCTGCGCCGATTCCGAAGCGCTGCGCAAGAAGCTGCTCAACGAAGCCGGCGTGGCGGTGCTCGCCGACATCCATTTCGGCGCGCGGGTCGCGGGCGAGGGCCAGCACATCCGTTTCTCGTACGCCGCCTCGGAAGAGGCGATCCGCGGCGGGGTGGCGCGCATCGCCGACTGGGTGCGCAAGAACAGCCGCTAGGGAAGGGGCGGGCCCGCGCGGCGCGCCGTCGGGCCCGCCGCCGCGGGCCCGAAGACGACGGACGGGCAGGGACCCGCCCGCTTGAAGCTGACGGGGAAGCGAGGGGAGCGATGCGTGGATTGACTTTGTTGGCCGGGCTGTTCGCGGCCGTGCCGGCGTTCGCGGCGGACTACGCGCCGCACATCGTGTCGATCGGGCCGGTGCCGGTCGACTTCCTGCTCTTCGCCGCGGTGCTGCTCGGCATCGCGCTGTTCCACCACCACACCTTCAAGATCGCCGTCGGCGGCCTCGCCGTGGTGGCCCTCTACAAGCTCCTGGTGACCGGATTCAAGTCCGGGCCCGGCATCGCGGGACTGGCGGCGCACATGGTCCACGAATGGGTGATCCTCGCCAACCTGCTCGGCCTGCTCCTGGGCTTCGCGCTCCTGTCCAAGCACTTCGAGGACAGCCAGGTGCCGGCGGTGCTGCCGCGCTACCTGCCGGACGACTGGAAGGGCGGCTTCGTGCTGCTCGTGCTCGTGTTCGTGCTTTCCGCGTTCCTCGACAACATCGCCGCGGCGCTGATCGGCGGCACGGTGGCCGCCGGCGTGTTCCGGCACAAGGTTCACGTCGGCTTTCTGGCGGCGATCGTCGCCGCGTCGAACGCGGGCGGTTCGGGGTCGGTGGTCGGCGACACCACCACGACGATGATGTGGATCGACGGCGTCAACCCGCTGCACGTGCTCGACGCCTACGTCGCCGCGGTTCCGGCGCTCCTGTTTTTCGGCATCATCGCCGCGCGCCAGCAGCATGCCTACAACCCGATCAGCAAGGACACGCCGCCCGGCGTGCAGGTCGACTGGACCCGCATCGGCATCGTCGGCTTCATCCTGGTGGTCGCGATCCTCGCCAACGTCACCGCCAACCTGGAATTCCCGCAGGTGCTCGACCACTTTCCGGTGATCGGCGCCGCCGTGTGGGTCGCAATCCTCCTCGCGACGCCATTGCGCAAGCCCGAATGGTCGCTGCTGCCGGAAGCGCTCAAGGGCACGATCTTCCTGCTGTCCCTGGTGACCATTGCCTCGTTGATGCCGGTCGAGCACCTGCCGGCGGCCTCGTGGCAGACCGCGCTCGGCCTGGGCTTCGTCTCGGCGGTGTTCGACAACATCCCGCTGACCGCGATGGCGCTCAAGCAGGGCGGCTACGACTGGGGCTTCCTCGCCTACGCGGTGGGCTTCGGCGGGTCGATGATCTGGTTCGGTTCCTCCGCCGGCGTCGCGCTGTCGAACCTGTTCCCGGAAGCGCGCTCGGTCGGCGCCTGGCTCAAGGGCGGCTGGCACGTCGCGGTCGGCTACGTGATCGGCTTTTTCGTGCTCCTGGCGTTGCTGGGCTGGCACCCGCAGGAAAAGCGCTCCAAGGG
>JAEUOS010000150.1 GCA_016790695.1 Burkholderiales bacterium | reverse complement strand
CTCGATGCCGTCCCTGATCGGGCTGATCATGATGATGGGCATCGCCACCAAGAACTCGATCCTCCTGGTCGAGTACGCGATCGTCGCGCGGCGCGGCGGCATGAGCCGGTTCGACGCGCTGCTCGACGCCTGCCACAAGCGGGCGCGGCCGATCGTGATGACCACCATCGCGATGGGCGCGGGCATGCTGCCGATCGCCATCGGCAGCGGCGCGGCCGACCCGTCGTTCAGGAGCCCGATGGCGATCGCGGTGATCGGCGGGCTGATCACCTCGACCTTCCTGTCGCTGCTGGTGATCCCGGTGGTGTTCACCTTCATCGACGACCTCGCGCACGGCATCGCGCGCGCCTGGGCCAGGCTGCGGCCGCGCGCGCGCACGGCGGGCGCCGCTGGCCGATAATGGCGCTTTCCGCCACCGTGCCGCCGCCATGAATGCCCCCGCCGAGAACCTGCGCCTGATCGAGGACGAACTCGACCTCGTGGCCGAACTGGTGCCGCTCGCCGCGGCGCGCGTGATCGAGATCGGCTGCGGCGCCGCGCAGCTCGCGCGCGCGCTGGTGCGGCGCTTTGCCGGCGCGACCGTGACCGGGCTCGAGGTCGACGAGCGCCAGCACGCGAAGAACCTCGCGGCACCGGCCGAGCGCATCACCTTCGTCGCCGGCGGCGCGCAGGCGATCCCGTTCGCCGACGCCAGCTTCGACCTCGGCATCATGCTGAAGTCGCTGCACCACGTGCCGCTGCCGCTGATGGCGCAGGGGCTCGCGGAGGCGGCGCGCGTGATCCGGCCCGGCGGCCATCTCTACGTGTCCGAACCGGTCTACGCCGGCCCGTTCAACGACCTCGTCAAGCTGTTCAACGACGAGGGCGTGGTGCGCGCCGCGGCGCAGGCCGCGCTCGACGCGGCGATCCGCGGCGGCGCCTGGCGCCAGGCGGCCGAGGTGCGCTTCATGTCGCGCATGAACTTCCGCGACTTCGCCGACTTCGAGACCCGGCTGATGCGCCCGACCTACGCCGAGCACCGCATCGACGACGCCAAGCTCGCCGAAGTGCGCGCGGCCTTCATGCCGCACCTGACGCCCGAGGGCGCGAAATTCGTGCGCCCCAACCACGTGCGCCTGCTCGAGCGGGTGGCCTGACGGCGATGGCGACGCCTGCCGCCGCAGCCGTGCCTGCCGATGCGCCGGCGACGCCGCTCACCTGGACCGACAATTTCGTCCTCGGCTTCGCGCCGATGGACGACACCCACCGCGAGTTCGTCGCGTGCCTGGCAGCCGTGCAGACGGCCGACGACGCCGCGCTGCCCGACGCCCTCGATGCGCTGGCCGCGCACCTGGCGGCGCACTTCGCGCAGGAAGACCAGTGGATGCGCGAGACCGAGTTCCCGCCGCGCGACTGCCACATCGACGAGCATGCGGCGGTCCTCGAATCGATGCGCGCGGTGCGCGAGAAGGTGGCCGAAGGCGACCTCGCCAACGGCCGCCGCCTCGCGCAGGCGCTGGCCGACTGGTTCCCGGGGCACGCCGACTACCTCGATTCGGCGTTGTCGCACTGGATGTTCAAGCGGCGCTTCGGGGGCAAGCCGGTGGTGATCCGGCGCGAGGCGGCAGGTCTAGGAAGGTGACCTGCTCGGCCGGTTCGTGTCCAGCGACCCTACTCGAGCAAGCTGCCAAGCAAGTTCGATGGAGTGCCGGTTCCGCGATCAAGAGGATCTTGCGGAGCGGCTACCATTGAGTCAGAATGCAGCCAGCGCATCTGGGAAGATGCGCGGGGTGTGCCATCCAGCCACTCGTAGCCACCGTAACCCGGCCGGCGCCCGTTCTGCGATACCAAGCGTGCGGGGTTTCCGACAAACCTAGGAGACCAACTTGAACAAGCAGTTCAAGCGTTCACGCGCGCATGCATTTCATCGACAGAATCGCCGCTGCTACTACTGCGGCAAACTCATGTGGCTTAGGCGCCCTCGGCGCTTTGCAGAAGAGACCGGCCTACCGCCAAACGAAGTATGCCTCTACAAATGTACGGGCGAGCACTTCAAGCCAAGATCCCAGGGTGGCACCTGTTCGCGTACGAACATCGCCGCCGCGTGCAGGTTTTGCAATCAAGCTCGACACTCGCTGAGAGATCCGCCCCCGCCCAAACTGTACCGGGAGATTGTCCGTCATTTGAGTGCACGGGGCGAATGGCATCGCGCGACTGCCTTGGTCGCTGCCAATGCCTTGCTTCAGGCGCGTCGTGAGCCTTTGCCAAGCGACCGCCCAAGAAGCTGACACCCAGCCCCGGCTACTCCACCGTCACGCTCTTCGCCAGGTTCCGCGGCTTGTCCACGTCGGTGCCGCGCGCGAGCGCCGTGTGGTACGCGAGCATCTGCAGCGGCACCACGTGCAGGATCGGCGAGAGCGCGCCGTAGTGCTCGGGCATGCGGATCACGTGCACGCCTTCG
Organism: Burkholderiales bacterium; assembly: GCA_016790695.1. Lineage (GTDB taxonomy): Bacteria > Pseudomonadota > Gammaproteobacteria > Burkholderiales > JAEUOS01 > JAEUOS01. Next base: position 13,886 of record JAEUOS010000150.1, on the reverse strand, counting down.
GACGAGCCGATGTGGCTGTCGGCGTCGGCGAAGACGTAGAGCTGGCCGCCGCGCGCGCGCACTTCCTGCATGTTCGACTTGAGCTTCTCCAGCAGCGCGTCGTTGGGCGCGATGGTGACCACCGGCATCTCGTCGGTGACGAGCGCCAGCGGGCCGTGCTTGAGCTCGCCCGCCGGGTAGGCCTCGGCGTGGATGTAGCTGATCTCCTTCAGCTTCAGCGCACCCTCGAGGGCGATCGGGTAGTGCAGGCCGCGGCCGAGGAAGAGCGCGTGCTCCTTGCGCGTGAACTTCTCGGCCCAGGCGATGATCTGCGGCTCCAGGGCCAGCACGCTGGAGAGCGCATTGGGCAGGTGGCGCAGTTCCTTCAGGTAGCGCGCCTCGGCGTCGGCCGGCAGCTTGCCGCGCAGCTTGGCGAGCGTGAGGGTCAGCAGGAACAGCGCGGTCAGCTGGGTGGTGAACGCCTTGGTCGAGGCGACGCCGATCTCGACGCCGGCGCGCGTCAGGTACTTCAGGCCCGTCTGGCGCACCATCGCCGAGGTCGCGACGTTGCACACCGCCAGCGTGTGTCCGTGGCCGAGCGACTGCGCGTGCTTGAGCGCCGCCATCGTGTCGGCGGTCTCGCCGGACTGCGAGATCACGACCACGAGCGCATCCGGGTTGGGCACGCTGTCGCGGTAGCGGTACTCGCTCGCCACCTCCACCTGGGTGGGCAGGTGTGCGATCGATTCGAGCCAGTACTTGGCGGTCGCGCCGCTGTAGTAGCTGGTGCCGCAGGCGAGGATCTTCACCTCGTTGATCCGGCGGAACACCGCCTCGGCGCCGTCGCCGAACAGCGTCGCGGAAATCCCCTCGACGCCCTCGAGGGTGTCGGCGACCGCGCGCGGCTGCTCGAAGATCTCCTTCTGCATGTAGTGCCGGTACGGGCCCAGCTCGACCGCGCCGGAGTGCGCCTGCACCACCCGCACCTCGCGCTGCACGTTGTTGCCGTCGCGGTCGATGACGGTGATGCCGTCGCGGCGGATCTCGACGACGTCGCCTTCTTCGAGATAGGCGATGCGGTCGGTGGTGCCCGCCAGGGCCAGCGCGTCGGAGGCGAGGAAGTTCTCGCCGGCCGATTCGCCATGCCCGACGCCGACCACCAGCGGGCTGCCGGCGCGCGCGCCGACCACGACGCCGGGCTCGGCCTTGCAGAACACGCCGATCGCGTAGGCGCCGCTCAGGCGCTTGGCCGCGGCGTGCACCGCGGAGAACAGGTTGCCCTTGTAGAGCGAATGCACGAGGTGGGCGATGACCTCGGTGTCGGTCTGGCTTTCGAACGCGTAGCCCTTGGCCTTGAGCTCGTCGCGCAGCTCGTCGTGGTTCTCGATGATGCCGTTGTGCACCAGCGCGATCTCGTCGCGCGAGAAGTGCGGGTGCGCGTTCACCGTCACCGGCGCGCCGTGGGTGGCCCAGCGCGTGTGCGCGATGCCGGTCCCGCTGGCGATGCCGCCGTCGCGGACCTGGGCGTCGAGGTCGGCGACGCGCGAGACGCTGCGCGCGCGCGTGAGGCCGCGGCCGGCCGCCGGCGCGGCGTCGCCGTGGATGGCCACGCCGCAGGAGTCGTAGCCCCGGTACTCGAGGCGCCGCAGGCCCTCGATCAGGACCGGGACGATGTCGCGATTGGCTACTGCGCCGACGATGCCGCACATGGATGCGATTCCTTATTCGAACTCGACGATGGCTTCGATTTCCACCGAGAAGCCGCGCGGCAGCGAGCCCATGCCCACCGCCGAGCGCGCATGCCGACCGCGTTCGCCGAACACCTCGACGAACAGGTCGGAGCAGCCGTTGACCACGGCTGGCTGGTCGCCGAAGTCGGGGTCGGCGTTGACCATGCCCAGCACCTTGACCACCCGCCGGACCCGCGACAGGTCGCCGAGCGCCGCCTTCATCACGCCGATCAGGCCGATGCCGACGGTGCGCGCGTCCTGGTAGGCCTCCGCCACCGACACCTCGCGGCCGACCTTGGGCACCGGGCGGATGTCGGCCGCGCGCGTCGGATGGCCCTTGCCGGCCAGGAACAGCAGGTTGCCGGTGATCACCCACGGCACGTAGTTGCCGCCGGGCGCCGCCGGCGGCGGCAGGGTGATGCCCAGCTGCGCGAGCTTCTCTTCAGGAGTCATCGGCTGCCTATCGGTACGGGACTGCGGGTGCGGGACTGCGGGTGCGGGACTGCGGGTGCGGGACCGCCGGCGCGGCATGCGGAAGCGACGCGCACGCTCACGCCTTCTTCTTCGCCTTCGGCTTCCAGTTGTCTATGGTGCGCTGCTCGGCGCGGGTCAGCGTGAGCTTGCCGGCCGGCGCCTCCTTGCTGATGGTCGAGCCGGCGCCGATGTACGCGCCGGCGCCGATGGTCACCGGGGCGACCAGGGTGGCGTCCGAGCCGATGAAGGCGCCGTCGCCGATCACGGTCCTGGACTTGTTGACGCCGTCGTAGTTGCAGGTGATGGTGCCGGCGCCGATGTTGACCTTGCTGCCGACCTCGGAATCGCCGACATAGGCGAGGTGGTTGGCCTTGGAGCCGGCGCCGATGGTCGATTTCTTGACTTCGACGAAGTTGCCGATGTGCACATGCTCGTCCAGCTGCGCGCCGGGGCGCAGCCGGGCATAGGGCCCGATGCTGCAGTGCGCGCCGATCTCGGCGTCGGTGAGGTGGCAGAACGCCTCGATCCGGGTGCCGGCCCGGACGCGCACGTTCTTCAGCACGCAGTGGGGGCCGACATAGATGTCGTTGCCGAGCACGACGTCGCCTTCGAACACGCAGCCGACGTCGATGACGACGTCGCGGCCGACCGAGAGCAGGCCGCGGACGTCGACGCGCGCCGGGTCCATCAGCGTCACGCCCTGCTCCAGCAGCGATTGCGCGATGTTGCGCTGGTGCACCCGCTCGAGCTCGGCGAGCTGCACCTTGCTGTTGACGCCCAGGGTCTCCCAGACCGCGTCCGGCTGCGCGGCCGTGACCGCGACGCCGTCGGCCACCGCCATGGCGACGATGTCGGTGAGGTAGTACTCCCCCTGCGCGTTGGCATTCGACAGCCGGCCCAGCCAGCCCGCCAGCCGCGCCGCCGGGATCGCCATGATGCCGGTGTTGACCTCGCGGATCGCGCGCTCGGCATCGCTCGCGTCCTTGTGCTCGACGATGCGCTCGATGTTGCCGTCGGCGCCGCGCACGATGCGCCCGTACCCGGACGGATCCTCGAGGTCGACCGTGAGGATCGCGAGCCTGCCGCCCGCCGCGGCCGCGATCAGGCGCCTGAGCGACGCGGCCGTGGTGAGCGGGACGTCGCCGTAGAGCACCAGCACGAGGTCGTCGGCCCCCGGGCGGGCCAGCAGGGGCAGCGCCTGCATCACCGCATGGCCGGTGCCGTGCTGCGGATCCTGCTTGGCAAAGTTGATGTCGGGCGCGTTGAGCGCCTCGCGGACGGTTTCGCCGCCGTGCCCGTAGACGATCACCACGCGCGACGGCTCCAGCGAGCGCGCGGTGTCGACCGCATGGCGCACCAGCGGCTTGCCGGCCAGCGGGTGCAGCACCTTGGGCAGCGCCGAATTCATGCGCTTGCCCTGTCCTGCGGCTAAGATGACGATATCGAGTGCCATGTGCGGGTTGACCCCATCGTGATGCGCAGGCGCCGCAGCGGAGCGTCCGACGGGCTTACCGCCCGCGCGGCCGACGCTTTGGAGGGCAACAGTTGAAGTCGATTCTAGCATCGGCACTTGCGGCACTTGCGCAGGGAAACGGTCGATTCCGGGGCGTTTTCGCGCGCTGGGCCCTGCTCCTGCCGGTCCTGCTCGCCGCCGCCGGCTGCAGCACCATCAACGTCGCCTACACCGGCGGCCCGACGGTGCTCGGCTTCGTCGCCGACAGCTACCTGGACCTCGACAGCGACCAGAGCGCCGCGCTCAAGACCCGCATCCTCGCCGTGCGCGAATGGAACCGCAGCACCCACCTCGTCGAGTACGCGCGGTTCTTCGCCGAGGTGCGCGCGCGCGCCGCCGGCCCGGTCAGCCCCGACGACGTCGCCTGGGCGGTGGCGGAAGCGCGCAAGCGCTGGGCGGTGATGGCCGAGCGCGTCGCCGCCGAGATCGCCGACCTGGCGCCGCAGCTGAACGCCGAGAACTTCGCGGCGCTGCGCAAGAAGCTCGACAAGAACACCGCCGACTTCATCAAGGACGTGATCAAGCAGGACCCCGAGCGCCAGCGCAAGCGGCGCTTCGAGCGGGTGCGCGGCGAGGCCGAGCGCTGGTACGGCGACTTCGACGACGACCAGCTCGAGCGCATCCGCGCGTGGACCGACGCGCTGCCGGTCAACTACGCGCTCATGCTCGAGAACCGCCGGCGCCGCCAGGCGGACTTTCTGGCGGCCCTGACCGAGGCGGCCGCGAAGGGCGCGGACCGCGCCGCGGTCCGCCAGCGCCTGTTCCGCCTGCTGACCGACTGGGAGGCGGGCCGCTCGCCGGCCTACCAGGCCGTCGCCAGCCAGTACCAGGCGGCCTCCTACCGGCTCGCCGCCGACATCGCCAACCTGGCGACGCCGGCCCAGCGCGCCACCGCGCAGCGCCGCACCCAGCGCTGGATCGACGACATCGCCGCGCTCGGCGCGCGGCCCGGACCCTGACGCGCCGCGCCGCGATCCGCGCTTGCCGCGGGATCGGCCGCGCCCCCGGCACGGGACGGCGCGGCGCCGGGCGCAACCGCACCGCCCGCTCCGGAGCACCGGACTACGCTACCATTTGCCGCCCGACGCCGGGCGTGGCGGATTGCCCGCCGCGACCGGCCCCCGCTTTCGAGCCACGAAGCAGATCGAGGAGAACATGATGCGATTCCAATTTGCCGCCGGCGCCCTGCTGCTGGCCGCCATGACCTTCGCGCAGGCCCAGACCTGCCCCAACCGCGGCGATCTCGACACCCAGTACTGCGACGCCAACCGCGACCTGGTGGCCGACACGCCGACCGACCCGGCGCGGCTCAAGACGCCGTCGACCCTGGTCTTCACCTACACCCCGGTCGAGGATCCGGCGGTCTACGAGAACATCTTCAAGCCCTTCACCACCCATCTCGCCGCCTGCACCGGCAAGCGCGTGGTGTTCTTCCAGGTGCAGTCCAACGCCGCCGAGATCGAGGCGATGCGCTCGGGCCGGCTGCACGTCGGCGGCTTCTCGACCGGCCCGACCGCGTTCGCGGTCAACATCGCCGGCGCGGTCCCGTTCGCGGTCAAGGGAACCGAAAAGGAGTTCCAGGGCTACAACCTGATCGTCGTGGTCAAGAAGGACAGCCCGTTCCAGAAGCTGGCGGACCTGAAGGGCAGGAAGGTCGCGCACACCTCGCCGTCGTCGAACTCCGGGCACATGGCGCCGATCGCGCTGTTCCCCAAGGAAGGGCTGACCCCGGACAAGGACTACAAGATCCTGTTCTCCGGCAAGCACGACCAGTCGATCCTGGGCGTGCGTTCCGGCGACTACGACGCCGCGCCGGTGGCCTCGGATGTCTTTCACCGCATGGCCACGCGCGGCCAGATCAAGGAGGACGACTTCCGCATCATCTGGCGCAGCCCCAAGTTCCCGACCTCGTCGTTCGCCTACGCGCATGACCTGGAACCGAAGTTCCGCGACCAGATGCTCAAGTGCTTCTACGACTACCGCTTCACCGCGGAGATGCAGAAGGCGTTCGACGGCGCCGACCGCTTCTTCCCGATTTCCTACCAGAAGGACTGGGCGGTGGTGCGCCAGGTCGCCGAGAGCGGCGGCGAGAGCTTCAACCGCGCGGCCTACGAGAAGGAAGCCGCGCGCGAGGCGGCGGCGCGCAAGAAGTGATCGACCCGGCGGCCGGCCGGTGCCGGCCGCCGCCTGCGCCGCCCTCCCGCCCCGGACCATGATGCCCCTCCTGCGAACACTGACCCTGGCCGTCCCGCTGCTGCTGGCCGCGGCGGGCGCCGCCGCCCAGGACGCCTGCAAGCACCGCGGCGACCTCGACACGCCCTACTGCGACGAGAACAGCGACCTGGTGGCGGACACGCCGAAGGACCCGAAGCGCTGGAAGGATCCGGAGACGCTGTACTTCTCCAACTCCCCGCTCGACGACCCGGCCGAGTTCCAGCGCCTGATGCAGCCCTTCGCCGACTACCTCGGCAAGTGCACCGCCAGGCGCGTGCGCTACTACGACGTGTTCTCCGCCGCCGCCGCGATCGAGGCGCTGCGCTCCGGGCGCATGCACATCGGCACCATGTCGACCGGCGACACCGCGTTCGCGGTCAACGTCGCCGGCGCGGTGCCGTTCGCGATCCGCGGCGACGCCAACGGCATCCAGGGCTACCAGCTCTGGATGATCGTCAAGGCAGCCTCGCCCTACAAGACGCTGGCCGACCTCAAGGGCAGGAAGATCGCGCACACCACGCCGTCGTCGAACTCCGGCAACATGGCACCGCGCGCGCTGTTCCCCGCCGACGGCCTCGTGCCCGACAAGGACTACAAGGTCCTCTACTCGGGCAAGCACGACAACTCGATCCTCGGCGTGGCTTCCGGCGACTACGACGCCGCGCCGATCGCGCACGACATCCTGCTGCGCCTGTCCGAGCGCGGCGTGGTGAAGATGGCGGACTTCCGCATCATCTGGAAGTCGGCGTTCTTCCCGCCGGGCGGGCTGTCGATGGCGCACGACCTCGCGCCGGCGCTGCAGCAGAAGATCCGCGACTGCACCGCGCAGTTCAGGTACCCGCCGGAGATGGTCAAGGGCTTCCAGGGCGCCGATCGCTGGGTCGCGGTCAACTACAAGGACACCTGGGAGATCGTGCGCCGGGTCGCGGCCGGCTCCGGCGAGAGCTTCAACCGCCAGGCGTTCGAGCGCGAGCGGCAGCGCGCGGAGGAAGCGGCGAAGGCGAAGAAGAAATGACGAGCGCGCTGTCGATCCGGAACCTGGTCAAGGAATACGTGCCCGGCAAGCCGGTCCTGACCGGCATCACGCTCGACATCGCCGGCGCCGACATCACCGCCGTGATCGGCCCCTCGGGCACCGGCAAGTCGACCCTGATCCGCTGCATCAACCGGCTGGTCGAGCCGACCGCGGGCGAGATCATCTTCGAGGGCCGCGACCTGGTCAGGCTCGCCGGCAACGAGCTGCGCGCCGCCCGGAGCCGCATCGGCATGGTGTTCCAGGAATACAACCTGGTCGAGCGCCTGACGGTGATGGAGAACCTGCTGACCGGCTGCCTCGGCCGGATGCCGGCCTGGAAGGCGCTGCTGCGCCGCTTCGACCCCGAGGACATCGCGCGCGCCTGGGAGACCCTCGAGACCGTGGGCCTGACCGACTTCGCCAACGCGCGCGCCGACTCGCTCTCCGGCGGCCAGCGCCAGCGCGTCGGCATCTCGCGCGCGGTGATGCAGCGCCCGGCGCTGCTGCTCGCCGACGAGCCGACCTCCTCGCTCGACCCGAAGACCTCGGTGGAGATCATGGAACTCCTGGCGCAGGTCGCCGCGACCAAGAGCATCCCGGTGATCATCAACATGCACGACGTCGAGCTGGCGCGGCGCTTCGCGCGGCGCATCATCGGCATGTCCGGCGGCGGCGTGGTCTACGACGGCGCCCCGGCGGGCCTGGACGACGCCATCCTCAAGCGCATCTACGGCGGCGAGTCGTGGCTGCACTGAGCCGGTCCGAGCGCGAGGCCGGATGAGCGCGCGCGCCACCCGCGCATTCCGCATGACGCCGCTGGCCCGCCTGGGCTGGCTGGCGCTGGCCGCCTACCTGCTGTGGGCGATGTCGGCGCTGGAGTTCAACCTCGCGCGCTTCATCCTCGGCGTCGACAACGGCGCCAGGTTCATCGCGCGCATGCTGCCGCCCAACTTCGAGCGCTGGGACCTGCTGGTCAAGGGGCTGACCGAGTCGCTGCAGATGGCCTTCGTCGCCTCCTTCCTCGGCGTGCTGATCTCGCTGCCGCTGGGTCTTCTGGCGGCGCGCAACCTGCTGCCGCCGCTCGTCACCTGGCCGGTGCGCACCCTGATCATCGCCTGCCGCTCGTTCCATCCGGTGATCGTCGCCATCATCTGCGTCAAGGCGGTCGGCTTCGGCGCGCTGGCCGGCATCATCGCGCTGACCGTCGCCTCGGTGGGCTTCGTCGGCAAGCTCTTCACCGAGGCGATCGAGGAGATCTCGATGAAGCAGATCGAGGCGGTGCGCGCCACCGGCGCCTCGTTCATGAACGTGGTGATCTTCGGCGTGATGCCGCAGGTGATGTTCCGCTTCATCGGCTTCTCCGCCTACGAGACCGACGCCAACCTGCGCAATTCGACCATGGTCGGCATCGTCGGCGCCGGCGGCATCGGCAGCACGCTGTTCTCCGCGTTCCAGCGCTTCGACTACGACTACGTGTTCGCGATCGTGCTGTCGATCATCGCGCTCATCATGATCGGCGAGCTGCTGCAGGTCTGGGTCAAGAAGGTGTTCCGCCAATGAGCGCGCATCCGCGGACCTGGCAGCGCTTCACCCGGGCGGAGCGCCTGGCGCGCTTCTCGGTCTACCTCGCGGTCGTCCTCGCGGTGGGCTGGGCGGTGCACTCGGTGGAGATCATCGTCGAGTTCATCTGGGACGCGCCCGAGCAGATCGCCGACATGGGGCGGCGCATGTGGCCGGTGGCCTGGTGGTTCTACCCCAAGGGCGTCCACGACGCGCTCGTCGAGACCCTCAACATCGCCGCGGTCGCGACCCTGCTCGGCATCCTGATGGCGGTCCCGGTCGGCTTCCTCGCGGCGCGCAACGCCACGCCGAGCCGCCTGCTCAACAACCTCGCGCGCCTGATCCTGGTCTCCACCCGCTCGATCAGCACCCTGCTGTGGGCGCTGTTCTTCGTCGCCGTGTTCGGTCCGGGCGCGCTCGCCGGCACCCTGGCGATCGCGTTCCATTCGATCGGCTTCATCGGCAAGCTGTTCTCGGAGGCGGTCGAGGACGCGCACCGCGGCGGCATCGAGGCGCTCACCGCCGCCGGCGCGTCGAAGCTCGCGCTGATCCAGTACGCCTACTGGCCGCAGGTCAAGCCCGCGTTCTGGGGCATCGCGCTGTTCCGCTGGGACATCAACGTGCGCGAGTCCGCGGTCCTCGGGCTGGTCGGCGCCGGCGGGCTCGGCATGGCGCTCGACACGGCGATCAACCTGTTCCAGTGGGACCGGGTGGCGCTGGTGCTCGCGACCATCTTCGCGGTGGTGATCGTCGCCGAGTTCGTCGTCACCGAGATCCGCAAGCGGATCATCTGAGCGCGCCCGTGCCGATCGTCCCGTCCGACCTCATCGGCGCCTGGCGCCTGGTGTCCTGGTCGCTGCGCCATGACGACGGCCGCCCGCCGGTGTACCCGCTGGGCGAGGATGCCGCCGGCTATCTGCTCTACACCGCGGACGGGCACGTCAGCGCCACCCTGATGCGCCGGGGGCCCGCGGTGCCCGGCGGCGCCGGCAGCTTCGCCTACGCGGGTCGCTACCGCCTCGAGGACGGCACCGTCTATCACAGCATCGAGGTGGCGAGCGACCCGGGCCTGGTCGGCATCACCTCGACGCGCCACATCGCGCGCGACGGCGCGCTCCTGACCCTGTCCGGGCCGGACTTCGGCGCCGGCAGCGCGCGCACCCAGCGCATCGTCTGGCGGCGCGCCGCCGCCTGAACCGGCCGCCGCCCCGCCCTTTCGCCATGACCATCACGATCTACCGCGCGCGGCGCATCCTCACCATGAACCCGGCGCGGCCGGAAGCCACCCACGTCGCGGTGCGCGACGGCCGCATCCTCGGCGCCGGCACGCTCGCCGAGCTGCAGGGCTGGGGCGCGCACCGTCTCGACGAGCGCTTCGCCGACCGCGTGCTGATGCCCGGGTTCGTCGAAGGGCACAGCCACCTGCTCGAGGGCACGCAGTGGCGTTTCGTCTATGTCGGCTACTTCGATCGCGAGGACCCGGACGGCCGCGTCTGGCCCGGCGCGCGCTCGATCGACGCGGTCGTCGCGCGGCTCGCCGAGGCCGCGCGGGCGCTGCCGGCGCCGGATGCGCCGCTGGTCGCCTGGGGCTTCGACCCGATCTACTTCGGCGGCCGGCGCTGCGAGCGCGGCGACCTCGACCGGGTGTCGGACACGCGCCCGGTCGCGGTGCTGCACGCGAGCATGCACATCATCAACGCCAACAGTCCCGCGCTCGCGCGCGCCGGGCTGCTGCGCGCGGACATCGATCACCCCGGCGTGCCGCTGGGCGCCGACGGGCTGCCGACCGGCGAGCTCAAGGGCCCCGACGCGATGGGCGCGCTCGCGCCCAAGGTCGGCTTCGACCGCAGCGTGCTCGCGGGCGACGCGCAGGGGCTGCGCGCCTTCGCGCGGCTGTGCGTGCGCAAGGGCGTGACCACCGCGACCGACCTCGCCAGTCCGCTGCCGGAGAACGCGGTGGCGATGATGCTGGAGGTCACCGGCGAGCCCGATTTCCCGACCCGCATCGTGCCGCTGCTGCGCCTGCAGTCGCAGCCGGTGCCGGACGCGATCGCGCGCGTGGTCGCGCTCAAGGCGCGCTCGACCGACCGGCTGCGCCTGGGCCGGCTCAAGGCCGTGCTCGACGGGTCGATCCAGGGCTTCTCGGCGCGCCTGCGCTGGCCCGGCTATTTCAACGGCGCGCCCAACGGCCTCTGGTACCTGGCCCCGGAGCAGCTGCAGGCCGCCTATGTCGAGGCGCTCGCGCACGGCGTGCAGGTGCACACGCACACCAACGGCGACGAGGCCACCGAGGCGGCCCTCGACGCGCTGCAGGCGGCGCTGGCGCGGCATCCGGCGCGCGACCACCGCTTCACCCTGCAGCACTGCCAGCTCGCCGACGCGGCGCAGTTCCGGCGCATCCGGGCGCTCGGCGCATGCGTCAACCTGTTCGCCAACCATCACTTCTACTGGGGCGACCAGCACTACCAGTCCACCGTCGGCCCGGAGCGCGCCGAGCGCATGAATGCCTGCGCCACCGCGCTCGCCAGCGGCGTGCCGCTGGCGATCCATTCCGACGCGCCGGTGACCCCGCTGGGGCCGCTGTTCACCGCCTGGTGCGCGATCGAGCGCCGGACCGCGAGCGGCCGCGTCCTCGGGCACGCCGAGCGCATCGACCGCGCCGCCGCGCTCCGCGCCATCACCCTCGGCGCCGCCTACACGCTCGGCCTCGACGGCGAGATCGGCTCGATCGAGGCCGGCAAGCAGGCCGACTTCGCGATCCTCGCCGACGACCCGCTGGAGATCGCCGCGGACCGGATCAGGGAGGTGCGCGTCGACGGCGTGGTGCAGGGCGGACGCGTGTTCCTCGCCGCCGACCTCTGACGCCGCGATGGACGCGGCCGCGCCGCTGCCGGTCACGATCGTCGGCGGCTACCTGGGTGCCGGCAAGACCACGCTGGTCAACCACCTGCTGCGCCACCCCGACGGCCGGCGCATCGCCGTGCTGGTCAACGACTTCGGCGACATCGCCATCGATGCCGACCTGATCGACGCGCGCGACGGCGACCTGATCGCGCTGGCGGGCGGCTGCGTCTGCTGCAGCTTCGGCAGCGATCTCCTGGGCGCGCTGGAACGGCTGGCCGAGCTTCCCGCGCCGCCCGAGCGGCTGCTGATCGAGACCTCGGGCGTCGCCCTGCCCGGCGCGCTCGCGCGCACCCTGACCCTGGCGCCGCGCGCGCGCGCGGCCGCCATCGTCGTGCTCGCCGACGCCGAAACCCTGGAGGCGCGCCTCGACGACCGCTATGTCGGCGACACCGTGCGCGCCCAGCTCGCCGAGGCCGACCTCGTGCTCCTCAACAAGGCCGACCTGGCGGGGCCGGCCGGGATCGCGCGATCGCGCCTGCGCCTCGCCGCGCTCGCGCCGCGCGCGCGCGCGAGCCCCTGCGTGCGCGCCGCCGTGCCGGCCGAACTGGTGTTCGGCATCGACGCCGATGGCGTGGCGACGCGCGCGGCACCCGACGACCGGCCGCCCTTCGGCGGCCCGCGGCCGGCGCCGGCCTCCCATGCGGCGTCCGCGTGGTTCGCGTCGATTTCGCTGGAACTGGCGCCGCGCGTCGATGTCGCGCGCCTGGCCGCGGTGCTGACCGCACCGGCGCACGGCGTGCTGCGCGCCAAGGGATTGCTGCGCGACATCGACGGCACGCCGGTGGCGCTGCAGGTGGTCGGCGCACGCGCCGAGATCGTGGCATCCGGCCACGCCGACCCCGACCGCGGCCGCCTGGTCTGCATCGGCGCGCGCGGCGCACTCGACGGCGCCGCGCTCCGCGCGGCCATCGCCGCCGCCGTCCGCACGGCCTGAGCGTCGCCCGCCGCGCGCCGACGCCGCCCGTCCCGCGCGCCTTTTGCATACGTATGCAAACCCCGCTAGAATCCGGTGTCCTCGCATCCACCGCCCGGGAGTCACGCATGGCCGCCACGCGCATCCTCACCACCCATGTCGGCAGCCTGCCGCGCCCGCAGGAGGTGGTCGACCAGCTGTTCGCCGAGGACCAGGGCACGCTCGCCGACCGCGACACCTACGCGCGCGTCATGCGCGCGAACGTCGCCGCGGTGGTGAAGAAGCAGGTCGAGGCCGGCGTCGACGTGGTCAGCGACGGCGAGATGAGCAAGATCAGTTACGCCACCTACATCCGCCACCGCCTCACCGGATTCGAGATCGGCGAGATGCCGCGCGCCGTGCCGCGCGACCTCGACGACTTCCCCGACTACAAGGAGCGCCTGGCCAAGCTCGGCGCGACGCCCAGGTACCACCGCCCGATCTGCTGCGCGCCGATCAGCGTGCGCACCCTCGAGCCGCTGCGGGCCGACCTCGCGAACCTGCAGGCGGCGGCCGCGGCCGCCGGCGCGACGCGCGCCTTCATGAACGCGGCCTCGCCCGGCGTCATCGCGGTGTTCCAGCCGAACCGCCACTATGCGACGCAGGAGGCCTACATCGGCGCGCTGGCCGACGCGATGCGACCCGAATACGAGGCGATCGTGGCGGCGGGGTTCGACCTGCAGATCGACGCGCCGGACATCGCGATGGGGCGCCACATCCGCTTCCGCGACGTCGACGACGCCGAGTTCCTGCGCAACGCCCACCTGCAGATCGACGCGCTCAACCACGCGCTCGCCAACGTCGACCCGGCGCGGGTGCGCATGCACATCTGCTGGGGCAACTACGACGGCCCGCACCACTACGACGTGCCGCTCGAGACCATCATGCCGGTGGTGCTGAAGGCGCGCGCGGGCACCTATGTGTTCGAGGCGTCCAATCCGCGCCATGCGCACGAGTGGGAGGTCTGGCAGGCCACCGCCATTCCCGAGGACAAGATCCTCGCGCCCGGCGTCATCGATTCGGTCTGCAACTTCATCGAGCATCCGCGCCTGGTCGCGCAGCGCCTGCTGCGCTTCGCCGACATCGTCGGGCGCGAGCGGGTGATGGCGGCCTCCGACTGCGGCTTCGGCACCTTCGCGGGCTTCGGCGCGGTCCACCCGCCGATCGCGTATGCGAAGCTGAAGGCGATGGCCGAAGGTGCCGCCATGGCGAGCGACAAGCTGTGGGGACGCGCCTGACCCGGGATCGCGCGGGCCGGGAGCGCCGCGCCCGCGTCCGTCAGTGGTTGTCGCGCGGCACGCCGAAGGTGGCGTGGATCTTCTGGTACTTGACCGCGGGCTTCAACCCCATGCCGCGCGAAAGCTCGTCGACCATCGAGCGCTGGATCTCCTGCCACGGCGTCTGGCTCGGCGGGTACGGATAGCCGCCGGCCTTCTCCAGCGCCTTGCGGCGCTTCGCCAGTTCGGCCGCGGAGACCAGGATGTTCGCGGTGCGCTTCTTCAGGTCGATGCGCACGCGGTCGCCGGTCCTGAGCAGCGCCAGGCC
>JAEUOS010000114.1 GCA_016790695.1 Burkholderiales bacterium | reverse complement strand
TCAGCTCCGCCCCGATCCGCCCTGAACGGCGGCGAAGCGCGGCACCGCGCGGCCGTCGATCTCGACGCTGCCGAAGAACATCGCATGCGGGCGCACCCACAACCCGCTTTCGTTGTACAGCGGCCGGTACACCACCAGCGGCTCGAGGGTCTCGCTGTGGCGCGCGACGCCGATGACCTCGTACTCGCCGCCCTTGTAGTGCCGATAGCGGCCGGGCGGCGTGGCGGGCAGCGCGGGCAGGTCGTCCATGGCTAGAAGCGGATCTTCCCGGTCAGGATCTCCCACCACATGCGCCAGTCGCCGGCGAGGCTGTAGAACGGGTAGGTGAAGGTCGCGGGCCGGTTGCGCTCGAAGCGGAAATGGCCGACCCAGGCGAACGCGTAGCCCTGCAGCAGCGCGACGACGATGAGCCACCACTGCTGCGTGATCGCGGTCGCGGCGAGCAGCAGCGCGGCGATCGAGGTGCCGACGAAATGCAGGCGTCGCGACGTGCGATTCGCGTGCTCGCTCAGGTAGAACGGGTAGAAATCCGCAAAGGTCCGGTAGGTGCGCGCCTGTTCCATGTGCCTCGTCTCCTGCAAGGTTCCTGCCGTTCGCCGGCCCGGGCCGGCACCGGGCTACCCCAGCGTGCCGACATTGTCCTCCCAATGGCGGCCGTCGAACTTCACGACCTGAGGATTCGCCGCGGCCAGGTCGAAGTCGTCGAGCACGCGCACGTTGACCGTGTAGAGCTCCGGCGCCGAGCGCGGCCGCGTGAACACGTGGATGCCGCAGACGCGGCAGAAGCGGTGCTGCGCGATGCCGGTGCCGAAGCGATAGTTCTCCAGCACCTCCGCGCCGGCGACGAGGCGAAAGCGCTCGGGCGGCACGCGGTGGTGCAGGATGCCCTTCTTGGCGCAGATCGAGCAGTTGCAGTCGGTGACGCGGTCGATCACGGCGTCGATCTCGAAGCGGACCGCGCCGCAGTGGCAGCTTCCGGTGTAGCGTTGCATCGCATGTTCCTCCTGCAGGATCCGGCCAACCGTCGTTGCCCGATTCAACCCAGCGCCGCGAACCCGGGATTGAACACCACCTCCCACAGGTGTCCATCCGGATCCTGAAAGTAGCCCGCATGGCCGCCGTAGAAGGTCGGCTGCGCCGGCTTGACCACGCGGGCGCCGGCGGCTTCCGCCTGACGCATCACCGCATCGACCTCCGCGCGCGTGGCGACGTTGTGGCCGATCGACACCGCCGGCGCATCCGCCCGCGCCGCGCCGCACGCCAGCCCGGTGTCGGCCGCGAGGCTCCGCCGCGGCCAGAGCGCCAGCTTCAAGCCGGACGCCAGGGTGAAGAACGCCACCGCGCCATGCGCGAATTCGGTGCCGACGATGCCGGCGGTGGTCCAGCCGAGGCCGTCGCGATAGAACGCGACGGCGCGTTCGAGATCGTCGACGGCGAGGGTGAGGATCGAGATGCTGGGCTGCATGAGGTCTCCTGGCCGGACAGGCCCGCGCGTCCGCCGAAAAGTCCGCACAATCGCAGTTTCGCCCGACAGGTTACCCCCTTGCCATGACTCCCGCCGAACTCGCCCCGATCCTCGCCCCGCAAGGCACGCTGCGCGCCACCATCAACATCGGCAACCCGGTCCTGGCCGCCATGCCCGCAGGCGCCGCCGAACCGCACGGCGTCTCCGTCGACATCGCGCGCGAACTGGCGTCGCGCCTCGGCGTGCCGGTCGCCTTCGTGATCTGCGCCACCGCCGCCAAGGCGGTCGAGGCGGTCAAGGCCGGCGCCTGCGACATCACCTTCCTCGCCGTCGACCCGGCGCGCGCGGTCGACATCGACTACGCCGCACCCTATGTGGTCATCGAGGGCGCCTACATGGTGAAGAACGACAGCCCGCTCACCGCCAACGCGGAGGTCGACCGCGCCGGCCACCGCGTCGCGGTGGGCAAGGGCAGCGCCTACGACCTGTTCCTCACCCGCGAGATCCGGCAGGCGGAACTGGTGCGCTTCGCGTCCTCGCAGGAGGTGGTCGACGGCTTTCTCGCGCAGGGCCTGGACGTGGCGGCCGGAGTGAAGCAGCAGCTCGAGGCCGACGCGCGGCGCCTGCCCGGCCTGCGGCTCCTGCCCGGGCGGTTCATGGAGATCCGCCAGGCGATCGGCGCGCCCAAGGGCCGCGGCGAGGCGGCCGTGAACTATCTCTATGCGTTCATCGAGGCGCTGAAGGCCTCGGGCTTCATCGCCGCGGCGCTGGCGCGGCACGGCATCGCGGGCGCCGCCGTGGCGCCGGCGGGGCGCTGACGCCCGCCTACTCGGGCTTCAGCCCGGCGGCGCGCACCACCTCGCGCCATTTCGCGACCTCGTCCTTCAGCAGCGCGCCGAACTCCTCCGGCGTGCCGCCGACCGGCTCGGCGCCCTGGTCGAGAAGCCGGGCGCGGATCTCGGGCGCGCGCGCGGCGCGGCCGATCGCGCCCGCCAGCGTGGCGACGATCTCCTTCGGCGTCGCCGCCGGCGCCAGCACGCCGTACCAGACCACCACCTCGACGCCCGACACCCCGGCCTCGCGCAGCGTCGGCACCTCCGGCATCAGGTCGGTGCGCTTCGGCCCGGCCGCGGCCAGCGGCCGCAGGCGGCCGGCCTTGACCTGCGGCAGGATCGCCGGCACGTTGATGAACACCAGGTCCACCTCGCCCGCGATGAGCGCGGTGATCGCCGGCGCGCTGCCCTTGTAGGGCACGTGCAGGATGTCGGTCCGGGTCACGAGCTTGAACAGTTCGCCCGCCAGGTGCTGGGTGCTGCCGGCGCCGGCCGACGCATAGGTGAGCGCGCCGGGCTTCGCGCGCGCCGCGGCGACCACGTCCTGGGCGCTCCGGAACGGCTTGGCGGACGCGGTGACCATGATGTTCTGGCTCTCCGAGAACACCGAAACCGGGGCGAAGTCGCGCAGGGTGTCGAAGCCGGGATTGCGGTACAGCGACATGTTGATCGCGACCGCGCCGGTGTTGATCAGCAGCGTGTGGCCGTCGGGCGCGGCGCGCGCGACGAACTCGTTGGCGATGTTGGTGCCGGCACCGGGCTTGTTCTCGACCACCACCTGCTGGCCCAGCAGTTCGGAGAGCTTGGCCGCGAGCATGCGGGCGTTGATGTCGACCCCGCCGCCCGGCGTGAAGCCGACCACCAGGCGGATCGGCCGCGCCGGAAACGCCTGCGCCAGCACCTGGCCCGCGGCCGCCAGGATCAGCAATGCCAGACACCCCTGCCACCACGCCCGCTCGGCCATGCGATGCTCCCGGAAAGTTGTGCGCGCCAGGGCCCGATTATCGGCCAGGCGCGCGCCGCCGGCCGGCCGCCCCCGGGCCGCCGCCCGCAAGTAGAATTCCCGCATGCCCGCCCCGCGCTTCGTCCACCTCCGGCTGCACTCGGAATACTCGGTGACCGACGGCATCGCGCGCATCGACGATGTGGTCGCGCGCGCGCGCGACGACGGCATGGGCGCGCTCGCCGTCACCGACCTCGCCAACCTGTTCGGCATGGTCAAGTTCTACAAGGCCTGCCGCGCCCGGGGCATCAAGCCGGTCATCGGCGTCGACGCCTGGATCGCGAACGCGTCCGACCCGGCCAAGCCCAGCCGCGCGCTGCTCCTGGCGGCGTCGCGCGCGGGCTACCTGCGGCTGTGCGAGCTGCTCTCGCGCGCCTGGCTCGCCAACCAGCACCTCGGCCGCGCGATCATCGACAAGCAGTGGTTCCGCGACGCCGAGGGCGGCAGCGGCGGCCTGATCGCGCTCTCGGGCCTGCTGGCCGGCCCGGGCGCCGGCGAGATCGCGCAGGCGCTCGCCGGCGGCAACGCCGAGGCCGCCGAGGCGCTCGCCAACGAGTGGGCGGCGCTGTTCCCCAACCGCTTCTACCTCGAGATCCAGCGCGCCGGCCCCGCGGGGCTGCGCGCGCATGCCGAGGCGGTGCTGCGCCAGACCGTGGCGCTCGGCGAGCGCCTGCGCCTGCCGGTGGTCGCCACCCACCCGGTGCAGTACGGCCAGCCGGGGGAATTCCGCGCCCACGAGGCGCGCACCTGCATCGCCGAGGGCCAGATGCTGGGCGACCAGCGCCGCGGCCGCCATTTCGGCGAGGACCAGTACTTCACCACCCAGGACGAGATGGTCGCGCGCTTCGCCGACATCCCGGCGGCGCTCGCCAACGCGGTCGAGATCGCGCGGCGCTGCAACCTCGAACTGGTGCTCGGCAAGCCGAAGCTGCCGCTGTATCCGACCCCGGCCGGCGAGACCATCGACGAGCACCTGGCCGCGCTGTCGCGCGAGCGCCTCGCCGGCCGCCTCGGGGCGCTGTACCCGGACGCGGCGGCGCGCGAGGCCGCGCGCGCGCGCTACGAGAAGCGCCTCGAGTTCGAGATCGCCACCATCGTGAAGATGGGGTTCTCCGGCTACTTCCTCATCGTCGCCGACTTCATCAACTGGGCCAAGAACAACGGCGTGCCGGTCGGGCCGGGGCGCGGCTCCGGCGCCGGCTCGCTCGTCGCCTACGCGCTCGGCATCACCGACCTCGACCCCCTCGCCTACAACCTCCTGTTCGAGCGCTTCCTCAATCCGGAGCGGGTGTCGATGCCGGACTTCGACATCGACTTCTGCGAGGCGGGGCGCGACCGCGTGATCGACTACGTCAAGCAGAAGTACGGCAGCGAATCGGTGTCGCAGATCGCCACCTTCGGCACCATGGCCGCGAAGGCGGCGGTGCGCGACGTCGGCCGCGTGCTCGACCTCGGCTACGGCTTCTGCGACGGCATCGCCAAGCTGATCCCGTTCCAGCCCGGCAAGACGATCACGATCGCGATGGCGCGCGAGATGGAGCCGGTGCTGGCCGAGCGCGAGGAGCGCGAGGAGGAGGTGCGCGAGCTGCTGTCCCTGGCCGAGCAGGTCGAGGGCATCACCCGCTCGGTGGGCAAGCACGCCGGCGGCGTGCTGATCGCGCCGGGACGCCTCACCGACTTCTGCCCGCTCTACACGCAGGGCGGCGCCGAGGGCGTGGTGAGCCAGTACGACAAGGACGACGTCGAGGCGGTCGGCCTGGTCAAGTTCGACTTCCTCGGCCTGACCACGCTGACGATCCTCGACGAGGCCGAGCGCCACATCCGCACGCTGCGGCCCGAGCTGGGCGAGTTCCGCTGCGCCGCGCTGCCGCTCGACGACCCCCGCGCCTACGAGGTGTTCAAGAAGGCCAACACGGTCGCGATCTTCCAGTTCGAGAGCCGCGGCATGCGCGACATGCTGATCGGCGCCCGGCCGGACCGCTTCGAGGACATCATCGCCCTGGTGTCGCTGTACCGGCCGGGGCCGATGGAGCTGATCCCCAGCTTCATCGAGCGCAAGCACGGCCGCGAGAAGGTCACCTACCCGGACCCGCGGGTCGAGCCCATCCTCTCCGAGACCTACGGCATCATGGTCTACCAGGAGCAGGTGATGCAGATGGCGCAGATCATCGGCGGCTACTCGCTGGGCGGCGCCGACCTGCTGCGCCGCGCGATGGGCAAGAAGAAGCCCGAGGAGATGGCGCAGCACCGCCAGCTGTTCCGCGACGGGGCGGCCAGGAACGGCCTCGCCGCCGACACGGCCGACGAGATCTTCAACCTGATGGAGAAGTTCGCCGGCTACGGCTTCAACAAGTCGCACGCGGCCGCCTACGCGCTGCTCGCCTACCACACGGCCTATCTGAAGGCGCACCATCCGGCCGCGTTCTTCGCGGCCAACATGTCGGCGTCGATGGATGACACCGACAAGGTGCAGATCCTGGCCGCCGACGCCAAGGCCAACGGCGTGGCGATCCTGCCGCCCGACATCAACCTGTCCGAGTACCGCTTCCGGCCGGTCGATGAACGGACGGTGCGCTACGGCCTGGGCGGGATCAAGGGCAGCGGCGAGTCGGCGATCGCCTCGATCATCGCCGCGCGCCGCGAGGCGCCGTTCACCAGCCTGTTCGACTTCGCGCGGCGCGTCGACAAGCGCCTGGTCAACCGCCGCACCATGGAGTCGCTGGTGCGCGCCGGCGCGTTCGACGCGATCGAGGCCGACCGCGCCGCGCTGCTGGCCTCGGTGGGCATCGCGATGGAGGCGGCCGAGCAGGCCGAGCAGAGCGCCTCGCAGGTCAGCCTGTTCGGCGGGTCGGACGAGCCGGCCGCGCGCGAGCCGGAGCTGCTGCGCACGCTGCGCTGGACCAAGCGCGACCGGCTGCTGAACGAGAAGATGGCGCTCGGCTACTACCTGTCGGCGCACCTGTTCGACGCCTACGCGCCGGAGGTGCGCCAGGTGGCGAAGACGCCGCTGGCCGCGGTGCAGCCGCGCGAGGAGGCGCAGCTGCTCGCCGGCATCGTCGCGCAGTTGCGCGTGGCGATGACCCGGCGCGGCAAGCTCACGATCCTCGAACTCGACGACGGCACCGCCAAGATCGAAGTCACGGTGTTCCAGGAACTGGTCGACGCCCATCGCGACCTGCTCAAGCCCGACGAACTGGTGGTGGTGGCGGGGCGCGTGCGCGAGGACCGCTTCGCCGGCGGGGTGCGCATCTCGGCGGAGCGCATCATGGGGCTGGCGGACCTGCGGCGCGCGCACGCGCGCGGCCTGCGCCTGTCGATGAACGGCCAGGCCGACACCCGGAAGCTGATGGCCCTGCTGGGGCCGTACCGCAACGGCGTCTGCCCGGTCACCATCGACTACGACAACGGCAACGGCCGCTGCACCCTGGTCATGCCCGACGCCTGGCGCGTGACGCCGCGCGAGGAACTGCTCACCAGCCTGCGCGACTGGCTCTCGCCCGAGGGCGCGGAAATCGTCTATTGAAGGCCGCCACCGACGCGGTCGATCCGGCACGGCTGCGGCGGGTGCTGGTCACCAAGCTGCGCCACCACGGCGACGTGCTGCTGGCCGCGCCGGTGCTCTCGACCCTCCGACGCCATGCGCCCGGCGCCGAGATCGACGCGCTGGTCTACGGCGACACCGCGGCCATGCTCGACGGCCACCCGGCGCTCGCGCGCCTGCACCGCATCGACCGCGCGTGGAAGCAGGCCGGCGCCGCGCGGCGCCTGCGCGAGGAATGGCGCCTGTGGCGCGCGCTGCGGGCGCGGCGCTACGACCTGATCGTGCACCTGACCGACCAGCGCCGCGGCCTGTGGCTCGCGCGCACGCTGGGCGCGCGCTGGCGCGTCGCGCCCCGGCCGAAGCGCGCGGACCCGCTGTGGGAGGGGAGCTTCACCCACCTCTACGCGCTGCCGGCGCGCGGCAACACCCGCCACACGGTGGAGGTCAATCTCGATGCGCTGCGCTGCCTCGGGCTCGACCCCGCGCCCGAGGACAGCCGCGTGGTGCTGGTGCCCGGCGCCGACGCGGAGGCGGCCGTGGCGGACCGGCTGGCGCCGCTCGGCGGCCGCCCGTTCGTCCACATCCACCCGGCCTCGCGCTGGATGTTCAAGACCTGGCCGGCCGAGCGCACCGCGGCGCTGATCGACGCGCTGGCCGCTGACGGCCACGCGATCGTCATCACCGCCGGACCGGCCGAGGTCGAGCGCGCGCTGGTGCGCGCGATCCTCGGCTGCGCGACGCACCGGCCGCTCGATCTCTCCGGCCAGCTCACCTTGAAGGAACTGGCGGCCCTCACCGCGCGCGCGCGCCTGTTCGTCGGGGTCGACTCCGCGCCGATGCACATCGCCGCGGCGATGGGCACGCCGACGGTGGCGCTGTTCGGGCCGTCGGGCGAGCACGAATGGGGGCCGTGGCGCGTGATCCACCGCGTCGTCGTCTCCGACGCCCACCCGTGCCGCCCCTGTGGCCAGGACGGCTGCGGCGGATCGAAGGTGAGCGAATGCCTGACCACCCTGCCGGTGGCGCGCGTGAAGGCCGCCGCCGACGCCCTGCTTGCCGCGGACCGGCGCGCGTGAAGCTCGCCATCGTCCGCCAGGCCTGGAACCCGCACGGCGGCGCGGAGCGCTTCATCGACAGCGCGCTCGCGGCGCTCGCGGCCGAGGACGACCTGGAGCTCACCGTGATCGCGCGCACCTGGCAGCCGCGCGCGGGCGTGCGCTTCATCGCGTGCAACCCGCCGTACCGCACCTCCTGGGGCCGCGACCGCGGCTTCGCGCGCGCCGTCGCCGAGGTGCTCGGCCGGCCCGGCGTGCACTTCGACATCGTGCAAAGCCACGAACGCATTCCCGGCATGATGCTGTTCCGCGCCGGCGACGGCGTGCACGCGACCTGGCTGGAGCAGCGCGCGCGCACCCTGCCCGCGTGGCGCCGCGCCAGCATCGCGCTGAACCCGCACCACCGCCGCCTGCTCGAGGTCGAGCGCCGCATGTTCACCCACCCCGCGCTGCGGATGGTGATCTGCAACTCGGCGATGGTGCGCGACGACATCGCCGCCCGCTTCGGCACCCCGGCCGCGCGCCTGACGGTGATCCACAACGGCGTCGACCTCGAGCGCTTCCACCCGCGCCTGCGCGAGGGCCGCGCCGCCGTGCGCGCCGCGCTCGACACGCCGGGCGACGCGCCGGTGTTCCTCTACGTCGGCTCCGGCTTCGAGCGCAAGGGCGTCGCGCGCCTGCTGCAGGCCCTCGCCGCCGCGCCGCCCGGCTGCCACGCCTGGATCGCCGGCCGCGACAAGCGCGCGGCCCGCTACCAGGAACTCGCGCAGCGGCTGGGCCTGGCCGCGCGCGTGCGCTTCCTCGGCGGCCGCGACGACCTGCCGCAACTCTACG
This sequence comes from Burkholderiales bacterium, assembly GCA_016790695.1. Classification (GTDB taxonomy): domain Bacteria; phylum Pseudomonadota; class Gammaproteobacteria; order Burkholderiales; family JAEUOS01; genus JAEUOS01. The sequence continues at coordinate 3,471 of JAEUOS010000114.1, read as the reverse complement.
GCGCGGCCGACGCCTTCGTGCTGCCCACGCTCTACGATCCGATGCCGAATGCCGCGCTCGAAGCGCTCGCCGCCGGCCTCCCGGTCGTCACCACGCAGCAGAGCGGCGCGCGCGAACTGGTGCGCGACGGCGGGAACGGCTTCGTGCTCGACGTGCTCGACCAGCCGGGCCTGGCGCGCGCCCTGGCCCTGCTGGCCGCCCCCGGCCGCGCGGCCGCCATGGGCGATGCCGCGCGCGGCGCCGTGACACACCTGCACCCGGCCGCGATGGCGGCGCGGCTGACCGCCCTCTACCGGCAGCTCCGGCCTGCCCCGGCGGCGGCGACGGCGTGAACCGACACACGCCCGGCCGAACCTGCAACCACCCATGACGGCGCGCGACCACTACCGACCCGACGCCCGCGGCCCGCTCGATGGCGTGCGGGTGCTCGACCTGTCGCGCCTGGTGGCGGGCAACATCGTGTCCCACGTGCTGGCCGACTTCGGCGCGGATGTCGTCAAGGTCGAGGCGCCCGGGCGCGGCGACGACCTGCGCGCGTGGAAGGTCAACGGCGTGTCGAGCTACTGGAAGGTCTACGCGCGCAACAAGAAGAGCATCACCCTCGACTATCGCCAGGCGCGCGGGCGCGCGCTGCTGCTCCGCCTGGTGCAAGGCGCGCAGATCCTGATCGAGAACTTCGTTCCCGGCAGGCTCGAGGCCATGGGCCTCGGCCCCGAGGTGTTGCACGCCGCGAACCCGGGCCTGGTGATCGTGCGCGTGTCCGGCTGGGGCCAGACCGGCCCGTTCGCCGCCAAGCCCGGCTTCGGCACCCTGGTCGAGGCGATGAGCGGCTTCGCCGCCATGAACGGTTTCCCCGACCGGCCGCCGGTGCTGCCGCCGCTGGCCCTGGCCGACATGGTGTGCGGCATCTACGGCGCCTCGGCCGCCATGATCGCGCTGCGCGAGGTCGAGGTGCGCGGCGGCGCGGGGCAGGTGATCGACCTCTCGCTGTTCGAGTCGATCCATTCGATCCTCGGGCCGGAGGCCGCGAACTACCGGCTGAGCGGCGTGCCGACCCGGCGCAACGGCAGCCGCGCCTCCAACACGGCGCCGCGCAACGTCTACGCGTGCAGCGACGGCCGGTTCGTCGCGCTGTCGGCGTCGATGCAGTCGATGGCCGAGCGCCTGTTTCACACGATGGGCCGCCCCGACCTGATCGACGACCCGCGCTTTCGCACCAACACCGACCGCGTGCGCAACGTCGACGCGATCGACGCCATCGTCGCCGACTTCATGCGCGCGCGGACCCAGGCCGAGAACCTCGCATTGTTCGACGCCGCGGGCGTGACGGTCGGCCCGGTCTGCGACACCGCCGACCTGGTCGCGCACCCGTACATCGCGGGGCGCCAGGTGCTGCGCGAGCTGCCGGACGCGGACATGGGCACGCTGCCGATGCACGACGTCGTGCCGCGCCTGTCCGGCACCCCGGGCGCGATGCGCCTGCCGGCACCCGCGCTCGGCGAGCACAACGCGGAGGTGTTCGGCGCCCTCGGCGTCGACGCCGACGCCCTCGCCGCGCTGGCGCGCGAGGGCATCGTCTAGCCGCGCCGGCTGCCGTGCGGCCGTCTAGGCGGCGCCGTCCGCGAGCGACCGATGCAGCAGGCGGTGGAACAGCCACTCCCCGGCCTCGCGCCGCACCGACAGCCGGCCCGCCTCGTACGCGCGCGACCGAAGCCCGCGCTGCACCGACGCGCAGATCGCGACATCCTCGTCCTGGATGCGCTCGCTCACCGCGATGCTCTCGAGGTTGCGATCGCGCGCGGCGGGCGAGGTGTCGGCGAACCAGTAGTCGAAGATCACCTCGGTGCGATCGGGGCCGAGCGGGACGACGAGATTGGTGTCGAGCACGCCCTCGTAGGCGTTGATCATGAAGTTCGGATGGAGCCACCAGTAGCGCGCGCGGTCGCCCCGGCGCACCGCGGCGGTCCGCGCATCGCCGCCCGCCGACAGCGGGCTCGACTGCTCGCACCAGCGCGCGCCGGTCTCGATCGCGTAGGCGGTGTTGTCGATCACGCTCGAGAGCCCCTTGTGCAGGTGCGGGACGTGGTAGCCGCCATCGAGGTAGTTGTCGACGTACACCTTCCAGTTGCACGCGAGGGTGTAGCGGCGACGCTCGAACCACCGCAGGCGCCCGAGGCCCGCCGCGGCGACACGCGCGGCGAGTTCGGCGCCGACGAACGCCTCGAGCGCCGGCCCGTCCGGCGTGATGCGCACGAACACCCACTGTTCCCAGGTCGCGCAGGCGATCGGCACGAGGCCATGGTCGCGCTTGTCGAAGTCGGCGACGCCGGCGAACTCCGGCGCACCGAGCAGCGCGCCTTCGAGCGTGTAGGTCCAGCCGTGGTACGGACAGCGCAGGCGCTCGGCCCTGCCGGCGGGCGCGGTCAGCACCGCGGCCGCGTGGTGGCGGCAGACGTTGAAGAAGCCGCGCAGCACGCCGTCGCCGCCGCGCACGACCACGACCGGCTCGCCGGCGACCTCGGCGGTGAGGTACTGACCCGGCGCGCGCACCTGGTCGGTGTGGCCGACCATCTGCCAGGTCCGCGCGAACACGGTGCGGCGCTCGAGGTCGAACATGCGCGGGTCGGTGTACCACGCCGCGGGGATGGTCCGCGCGCGCTCGAGCGGCGCGCTGGCGTCGTAGGCGGCGATCAGGTCGGACAGTGGCGGGGGCACGGGGAGGAGCATGGGGTTAGGCACAAGCTTGGCTTAAATGCCGGCGTGCATCAACAGGTCCGGAACCTGGCAGGATCGTGCAGCGGTGTCCGGACACCACCTTGCGGGTATTGAAGCGCTCTGCAGCCGCCTCCGTCCGGATTTTGGGCCACGCTACCCATCATTCGACATGCGCATCGCGGCGTCGTCGACATGCGCGCATCCTCGTGCGGCCAAACCTGAGCGGTGACTGGGCGCCAGAGCGGAGGCCGGGAAGGGCTCCCATGTCGAATGCCGTTGGTCCCGCTTTGTGATCCGAGCGGCACGCCGCATCGCTACTCCTACCAAGCGCCAATCCGAATGCAAGGACAGGCTTCCGAATTCAGTGCTACGTCAGCATTGCCTCGGACGCAGCAAGAGATGAGAATCATCCCCAAGGCCTGTCTGCCGGTTTCCCGGGACGAATACCAGGCGTTGCGCGTTGCCATACCCCAAGCACCCAGAAAGCTCCCCCAGTTGCTGCGCCCGACATCGCGGAGAACAAGGCAAATGGCGGAACAAAGAGCAGACAAACAGCCCCTACCGCACCTCCGGCGGCGGCATACTGCCACAGAGACTTTGCTCCGTTTTCGAGTAGCAGGAGAAGAATCCAGCCTCCCAGGAACCACGTCACAAGGCAATTGATGATGGCGACAGCCGATAGCGCCTTGAGAAACGATTCGAAGCCCCCGATGGAACCCGCACTCATGGGACCAAAGATTGCGAGCGGCACGGCGC
>JAEUOS010000107.1 GCA_016790695.1 Burkholderiales bacterium | reverse complement strand
GCCGAACAGGCCGATCTGCCCGCTGTCGACGTAGAAGCTGAACGAGCCGACGATCGCGTTCGGGTTGCCGACGTTGCTGATCGTCTCGGTGTAGCGTACCCCGGTCCTGCCGAAGAAGGCCGAGCCTTCGCCGGAAACGCGCGCGCCGAACTGCGTGCTGCCGAAGAATTCCTGGCCGTAGGTGTGATAGAAGAGACTGCCGGTCGGACCAGCCGGCGAGGCGAAGAAGTCGCCGCCGTTGACATTGCTGTCCATGATGTCGGTGCCGGGCCCGGTGCTGCCGGACGTGTTCGCGGTGGCCGAGAGAAGGAAGGTCGGCGCCGCCTGCGTCGCCGTCGCGCCTGCGGCGAGGGCGGATGCCACCGCGAGTGCGAGCAGCCTGGGTCTGATTCGGAACTGATCCTGCATGTTGCCTCCGTGAACGATTGCGCCGGCCGACCGGCCGGGACGCGGTTGCACTCCCCGGGACGCCCGCACCGATGAACGGGAAGGCGCCTTCGACGTAACTTCGAAGGCAAAACAATGCAAATTCCGGGCCTGACGACTCTGGCCCAATGTTTTCAATGACTTGGCGAACGTACCCGCGCCTGCCGCGCGCCGGTGTAAAGCCGGCCGACATCGACAAATGACATCGTTCGGAAGCTTTGGCCCGAAAGGGCCATCAAACCACAGGTTTTCGATAGCCCGATCGGGCTAGTGCGACGCGATTGTCCCTGTGGCGGGTGGGGCTACCGCCAACCCGACGCGGGCAGCGGCGCTCACGACCCCGCCGCCCGAGCCAGGCGCTCGCGCAGCCCCGGCAGCGCCGCCAGCGCGGCGCGCTCGCCCTCGAGGATGATCTCGTGGCGCGCGGCGAAGTCGGTGCCGGACTGGTTCGCCTGCGGCCGGATCACGACATCGGCCTCCGCGAGTTCGCCGCGCGCGATCGCGCGCCCCATGATCGCGAAGGTCTGCAGCAGGATGCCGCCGAGGTCGTCGGGTTTGCCGTTGCGCGGGCTTTGCGAGACATCGACCGCGATCACGATGTCCGCCCCCATCGCGCGCGCCGCGCGCACCGGCACCGGATGCGTGAGGCCGCCGTCGACATACTCGCGCCCCGAGATCCTCACCGGCCGGAACGCGCCCGGCACCGCCGAGGAGGCATGCACCGCGATGCCGGTGTTGCCGGAGCGGAACACCACCGCCTCGCCGGTGGCGAGATCGGTCGCGACGATCGCGAACGGCCGCGCCATGCGCTCGATCGCGCGGCCGCGCACGCGCTCGTTGATCCAGTGCTCGAGCAGCTCGCCCTTGAGCACGCCGCGGGAGATGCCGGAGATCGACCAGTCGGCGATGACGCCCTCCTCCATCGCCAGCGCCATGCGCTGCAGCGCGAAGCCGTCGTGCCCGGCCGCATAGAGCGCGCCGACGACGCTGCCGGCGCTGGTGCCGGCGACGAGGTCGACCGCGATGCCGTGCTGCTCGAGCACCTTGATCACGCCGATGTGCGCGAAGCCGCGCGCCGCGCCACCGCCCAGCGCGAGCGCGACCTTGGGGCGCGCCCTGGGCGCGGGCGCCGGCAGGCTGGCCGCGGGCGGCGCGGCCACCGGCGCGGACACCGGCGGCACCGGCGTGCGCAGCGCGCAGCCGCCGAGGCAGGCGGCGAACGCCAGTCCCGCAAGCAGGCGATGCCGCCGGGGCGCGCTCGGGCGCGCGACGGCCGCGTCGCGGCGCCATTCCGGCCGCGCAATCGGTCCGGCCGGGGACGAGGGGGGCGCTGTCTGTGCGTGTGGCATGGGCGCACTATCGCGCGCGCGGCTGGCGCAAATGTGGCAACGCGATGACCAATTGCGCGCGGCCGCCGATCCGGCGCGACTTGGTCCGTCGTGCCAGAATCCGCGCTTTCGCCCGCACGGACCACCGACATGACCGCACCGACCATCGCGCAAAAAGCCCCCTATGCCCTCGACCTCGCCGCCGGTGACTACTGGTGGTGCTCGTGCGGCAAGTCCGCCAAGCAGCCGTTCTGCGACGGCTCGCACAAGGGCAGCGCGTTCACGCCGACGAAGTTCACCCTCGAGGAGGCGAAGAAGGTCTGGCTGTGCGGCTGCAAGCACAGCGCCGGCAAGCCGTTCTGCGACGGAGCGCACAAGGCGCTCTAGCCGCACTGCCGTACCGGCGCGCCGCCGTGGCGGCCGCGCCGGCGGCCCCGTTCGGACACCCTGCCGCGCCCGCCCAAGCGCGAAGACGGCGTGCGTCCTGCGCGCGCGTTGACCCAGGTCAACGGTGCGCGCGACGCGATCGGTAAGCTGCAGTCAGAGGGGCGCCGAGCCCTCGCAAGAAAAAGCGGCAACCAGCGAGTTGCCAGACAACAAGGCCCGAGGTCCCGTGGATTGCGTTCAACCATCGCATACGAGGACCCGATGCCTTCACGCCCGCAGCAACAGCCCCCCTTCTCCCCGGCGCGCATCGCGCTGGCCGTCGCCGCGCTCTGCGCGGCCGCCGCAGCACAGGGCGCGACCTTCACCTGGGACGGCGGCGGCACCAACAACAACTGGTCGACGGGAACCAACTGGACCGCCCACGCCGCGCCCCCGGCCGGTTCGGACCTGGTCTTCGGCGGCGGCACGCGGCCCAATCCCGTGCACGACCTCGGCGGCGGCTTCCTGGTCCGATCGATCACGTTCGCCTCCGGCGCCGCGCCGTTTTCCGTCGGCGGCAGCAGCTTCTATCTCTCCAACGGCCTGACCAATAGCAGCAGCAACAACCAGACCTTCAGCAACGCGGGCATCCTGCTGTCCGCCGCGCAGACCTGGGCGGCAGCGAGCGGGTCGATCCAGGTGGCTGCAGTCAACCTGTCCGACCACACGCTCACGCTCTCGGCTTCGAGCGGACACGGCTTCACCTTCGCCGGCGTGATCAGCGGCACCGGTGCGCTGGTCAAGCAAGGCGCCGGCAGCATGACGCTCAACGCGGCGAACACCTACACCGGCAGCACGACCATCAGCGGCGGGCAGTTGAACATCGGCGCCACCGAGCGCATCGCGGATGCCTCCGCAGTCGTCATGTCGAGCGGCACGACCCTCGCATTGGGCGGGTTCAACGAAACCGTCGGCTCGCTCTCCGGCGCCGGCAGCGTCACGCTGGGCAGCGGGACGCTCGCCGCGGGCGGCAACGACGCATCGACGACCTACGCGGGTGTGATCAGCGGCACCGGCGGATTCACCAAGCTGGGCGCGGGTGCGATGACTCTGTCGGGCGCCAATACCTACAGCGGCACCACCCTGATCAGCGAGGGAACGCTCGCGCTCGGCGCAAGTTCGCGCCTGGCCGCCGCCACGGCGCTGAGCATCGCGAGCGGCGCCGCATTCAACCCGGCGGGCTACAACCAGGAGGTCGGCTCGCTCGCCGGCGCCGGCAACGTCACGCTCGGCAGCGGCACGCTCACCGTCGGCGGCAACGACACCTCGACCACGTTTTCCGGGGTCGTCAGCGGCACCGGCGGACTCACCAAGACCGGCACCGGCACATTGACGCTCTCGGGTGTCAGCACCTACAGCGGCGCCACCACCGTCAACGAAGGCGCGCTGTCGTTGAGCGCCAGTTCTCGTCTGGCCGCCAGCACGGCGTTGAGCATCGCCAGCGGTGCCGCGTTCAATCTTGCCGGCTTCAACCAGCAGGTCGGCTCGCTGGCCGGGGGCGGCAGCGTCACGCTCGGCAGCGGCACGCTCACCGCCGGCGGCAACGACACCTCGACGACCTTCTCCGGAACCGTCAGCGGCAGCGGCGGGCTCACGAAAGTCGGCTCGGGGACCCTCACACTGTCCGGCGCCAGCACGTACACGAACGCGACCAGCATCATCGAAGGCGCGATCGCGCTTGGCGCGAGCAATCGCCTCCCCACGAACACGACGCTCGTAATGGGCGCCGGCGGCACCTTCAACCTGGCGGGCTTTGATCAGACGGTTGGCTCGATCGTCGATGCGACCGGCCATCCCAGCGGTGCGCACGTCATTCTCGGCAGCGGCAGGCTGACTGCCGGCGGTGATGGCTCGAACACCATCTTCTCCGGCGTGATCAGCGGCGCCGGCGGTCTCACGAAGACCGGTGCGGGCACCCTCACCCTTGGAGGACCCAACACCTACATCGGCGCCACCACGATCGACGAAGGCACCCTCGCGCTCGGCGCGAGTTCGCGCCTGGCCATCGGCACGGCGCTGATCATCGGCAGCGGCGCCCGCTTCAATCTGGCCGGCTACAACCAGGAGGTCGGCTCGCTTTCCGGTGCCGGCAACCTCACGCTGGGCGGCGGCACGCTCACCACGGGCGGCAACGACGCGTCCACGGCGTTCTCCGGCATCATCAGCGGCGCAGGCAGCCTGACCAAGATCGGCGCCGGCACGTTGACGCTCTCGGGCAACAACAACTACACAGGCGCCACCATCCTCGGCGAAGGCCGCCTGGTCAGCTCGCGCCTGCCCGCCACGACGGCACTGAGCATCCACAGCGGCGCCGCACTCTACCTGGCCGGCGACGACCTGGAGATCGGCTCGCTTGCCGGCGGCGGCAATGTCATCCTGGGCAGCAACACCCTCATCACCGGCGACGACAACACCTCCACCACATACTCCGGCTTCCTCTCGGGGGCGGGCGGACTGACCAAGACCGGGTCCGGCACGTTGACGCTCTCGGGCAGCTACATCCAGAACTACACCGGCGCAACCACGATCAGCGGAGGAACGATCGCGCTCGGCAGTGCGAGCAGTCTCCTCCCACTGAATTCCGCGCTTACCATCGCGAACGGCGCGACCCTGAACCTTGCGGGCTTCAACCAGGGGCTCGGCTCGCTCGCCGGCGCCGGCGGCGTCGCCCTGGGCGGCGGCACCCTCACTGTCGGGGGCGACGGCAGCTCGACGACCTTCTCCGGCAGCATCAGCGGCAACGGCGGCCTCACCAAGCTGGGCTCGGGAACGCTGACACTCAGCGGTGTCAGCAGCTACAGCGGCGCGACCACGATCAGCGGCGGTTCGATCTCTCTCGGTGGCGGCAGCCATCGCCTTCCCATGGCAACCGCACTGAATGTCGCAACCGGTGCGACCCTCAATCTTGCGGGGTTCAACCAGATGGTCGGTTCGCTCACCGGTTCCGGCAGCATCGTGCTCGGCGGAAACATGCTGGCTGTGGGCGGCGCGACCAGTGCGTCGACGACCTTCTCGGGCGCCCTCGTCGGCCATGGCACCTTGAGCAAGGTCGGCCCGAGCACCCTGACCCTCACAAGCAGCAACCCGGACTTCACCGGCAACACCTATCTGGGCGAAGGGGAAATCGCGCTCTCGGTTGGCGCATCGCTGGCCCGGAGCTCGCATATTGAGATCGCCACCGGCGCGACACTGCGCGCCGGCGATGCCGCTGCGGTTACCCTTGAGCGGGTCGCCCTTCTCGGCGGCACGCTGACAATAGGCACCGGCATTTCCCAACTGCCATTCGCGAGCGTCCTTGCGGCAGGCGGTGTTGCGGACCTGCGGTTCCTTGGGGCCGCCGGTTCAACGGTTCGCGCCAGCGGGTGGGATCTGACCATCGGTGATGCCGCCAGCTACGCCGGGTTCGCAACCGATGGGTTCATCGACGCCGGCAATCGCACGGTCACGCTGAACAGTAGGGGGTTCGCCACGCTGGGATCGATCTCGACGATCTCGGGCGGCACGCTCGCCGCCCCGAATGGCGTGGCGCTGGGGGCCGGTCGCAGCATCTACGGCTGGGGCTCGGTGGCCGGTCGCGTGGCAGCGCAGGTCGGCTCGACCATCGAGGCCACCGGCAGCCTGGCCCTGGGCAGCGCCAGCGCCTACGACGGCTTCGTCAGCCAGGGCGTGCTGCAGGTCGGCCGCCACGCGGTGACACTGCGCGACCGCGACCAGGCCGTGCTGGGCGCGCTCACCAGCATGGGCGACAGCGCGTCCGGCGGCACCGTGACCGCCGCCAACGGCATGCTGCTCCCCGAGGGCAGCACGCTCGCCGGCCACGGCACGGTCAACGGCGCGTTCAAGAACCAGGGCCACGTTGCCGGCGAGGGCCCGGCGCCGGCCGACGCGCTCACCTTCACCGGCCTGGTGCGTGGCATCGGCTACTTCACCGGCAACGTCGTGCTGCTGGGCGGCTACAGCCCGGGCAACAGCCCGGCGCGCACCGCGTTCCAGAACGTCGCCTACGGCCCGGCCGGCACCGTGACCATCGAACTCGGCGGGCTCGAGCCCGGCACCGAGTACGACGTCATCGACGTGAGCGGCAGCGCGAGCCTCGACGGCACGCTCGCGGTCGAGCTGATCGGCGGCTTCCATCCGCAACTGGGCGACGCCTTCACGGTGATGACCTGGAACAGCCGCAGCGGCCAATTCGCCACGATCACCGGCCTGGACCTCGGCGGCGGCCTGCGCCTCGACCCGGTCTACGGCGAGCACGGGCTGACGCTCACCACCGCGCCGGTGCCCGAGCCCGGCGCCTACGCGATGCTGCTCGCCGGCCTGGGCCTGCTCGGCATGGTGGTGCGGCGCCGCCGCGCCGCCGCCGCGCCCCGCGCTCGTTGACAACCCCACGGAGGAACCCGCGATGTCGCAACGCGTGATGCACATCCAGAGCTACGCGATCCAGCTCTCCAACCGGCACAACGGCCAGCCGCCGGTGCACCCGATGTACGTGCTGATGAAGGGCCGCGTCGATGGCGCCGCCTGGATGGCCGAAGCACTGTTCATGGACGACCCGGTCGTCGACGCAATCAACGAGATGGAGGCGCACCCGGAGGGTCCGCGTGTCTTCGTGTGGCTGCCGGCGTCGCACTTCACACCGCTGGTCGACCTGCTGCGCAACGAAAAGCCCGTATACATTCGCTGGGACACCGAGTCGCGCCATGTCACGATATCGACGCTCGACGAGCCGGTCGGCGAAGGCGAGTTGCACCTGCCCAAACCGGCGCCGGGCGACACCGACGTGCGCAGCGCCAAGCGCGCCGGCAAAGCCAGGCGCAAGAAGCGCTAGAAGAGCGTCATCTGCGGCCCGCCGTCCGCGCCGCCGCGGGAGCCGCCTCGGCGCGCCGGACGCACGGCCGCCGCGGGGACGCAAAAGCGCGCGCTGTCGAGATCGAAGTGACGCTCGTTGAAGCCGAGCCGCGCGCACGCCTTGGCGAAGCGCTGCGCGAGCAGTTCCGCGAACAGGCCCTCGCCCTTCATGCGCGCGCCGAAGCGCGCGTCGTTGTCCTCGCCGCCGCGCATCTGGCGGATCAGGCTCATCGCATGCGCGGCCTTGCCCGGCATGTGGCGCGCGAGCCAGTCGCGGAAGATGTCCTTGAGTTCGTGCGGCAGGCGCAGCACGATGTAGGCGGCCTCGGTGGCGCCGGCCTCGCGCGCGGCGGCGAGCGCCGCCTCCATGCCGCTGTCGTTGACCACCGGGATCACCGGCGCGATGGTCACGCCGACCGGAATGCCGGCCGCGCTCAGCGCGCGGATGGCGGCGATGCGCCGGTGCGGCGCGGCCGCGCGCGGCTCGATCAGGCGCGCGGTCTCGGCGTCGAAGGTCGGCACCGAGACGTACACCTTGGCCAGGCCCCGGGCCGCCATCGGCGCGAGGATGTCGATGTCGCGCTCGACCAGCGCCGACTTGGTGATGAGCCCGACCGGCTGGTTGAACTCCGCGCACACCTCGAGCAGCGCGCGCGTGATCTTCCACTCGCGCTCGATCGGCTGGTAGGCGTCGGTGTTGACGCCGATGGCGAGGGTCTCGCAGCGGTAGCCGGGCTTCGCCAGTTCCGCGCGCAGCAGTTCCGCGGCATTGGTCTTGGCGAACAGCCGCGTCTCGAAATCGAGCCCCGGCGAGAGGCCCCAGTACGCATAGCTGGGCCGCGCGTAGCAATACACGCAGCCGTGCTCGCAGCCGTAGTAGGGATTGACCGACTGCGTGAACGGCACGTCGGGCGAGGCGTTGCGGGTGATGATGCTCCTGGCCGGCTGCGCGGTGACGGTGGTCGCCGGCCGCGGCGCCTCCGGCACCCGCCCGGCCGCCCCCTCCCCCGCCGCCGCGCCCGCCGCCTCCCCTGACAGCGCACCCGCCGCGACGCCGTCGTCCGGCGCATCCGCACCGCCCCAGCCGTCGTCGATCTGCTCGCGGCTGAAGCGCTCGAAACGCGCCCCCGGCGAAAGCTGCGCGCCGCGGCCCTTGACCGTCGGCCGGTGGAACTGGATCGGCGCCTCCTCCGCAGGCTCCGGCACGCGCGTGGTCATCGCGCCGGCCGCCGTGTGCCGCCACCGTGCCGGCGCAGTCCGCGCGCGAGCGCGGCCGCGACGTAGGCCGCGGGTGCGGGCAGGTCCGGCGGCGCGTGGTACGCGCTGGCGGACGCCACGGCCGGCTCGCGCGCGACGGGCGTGGCCGGTGCAATGGAATCCAGCGGACTCCGCACGCCGCCGGCCCCGCGGTTGAGCACGTGGGTGTAGATCATCGTCGTCGCCACGTCGGCATGGCCGAGCAGTTCCTGCACGGTGCGGATGTCATGGCCAGAATCGAGCAGATGGGTGGCGAACGAATGGCGCAAGGTGTGCGGCGTGGCCGGCTTGACGATGCCGCTGTCGCGCAGCGCCTGCTTGAAGGCGCGCTGCACCGCCTGATCGGCCACATGATGGCGCCGGATCGCACCGGAGCGCGGGTCCGCCGAGCGGGCGGCCGCCGGGAACACATACTGCCAGCCCCATTCGCGCGCCGCGTTCGGATACTTGCGCTCCAGCGCGTGCGGCAGATACACCTCCCCGTAACCCTCGGCCAGATCCGCACGATGCAGTTCGCGCACCCGCTCGAGATGCGCCGCCAGCAGCCCCGCAACTTCGCGCGGCAGCATCGTGACCCGGTCCTTGAACCCCTTGCCCTCGCGCACCAGAAGCTCTCCGCGCGCGAACTCGACGTCCTTGACGCGCAGGCGCAGCGCCTCCATCAGCCGCAACCCGGACCCATAGAGCAGAGCACACACCAGCGCCGGCGTACCCGGCCGCAACCCCGCGAGCAACCGCCGCACCTCGTCGCGTGTGAGCACCACCGGCAGGCGCCTTGGCACGCGCGCCTGGACGACCCCGTCCAGCCAGGGCAACTCGACGCCCAGCACCTGCTTGTACAGGAACAGCAGCGCCGACTTGGCCTGATTCTGCGTCGACGCCGCCACGTCCCGTTCCGTGGCCAGGTGGCTCAGGAACCGCTCCACATGCCGTGCCGAGAGGTCCCGGGGGTGGCGCTTGTCATGAAACCTGATGTAGCGTCTAATCCAGTCGAGATACGCGTCCTCGGTGCGGATCGAATAGTGGAGCACGCGGAGCCTGGCGCGCACCTCGTCCAGCAGCCGCGGCGGACGCGGCGCCTCTGGCAGAGGGCCGAGCGGGGTGACGGTTTCCACGGATTCTTAGGTCTGCGAAAATTTTATGTATATTTGTACAGTACATGAAATCAACGGCTTGCGCAAGCGGCGGGACGCATTGGCCGGCGGCGGTGATGGTTTTGTCGGCTTCAATAGGTTCCCCATTTCTAGTTAGGCCTCATCAATGACCATCATTCCTCCAATGCGACGCATAGCCCTCGGGGCCCTCGTCGTGGTCATTGCGGCGATTGGTTCCGCACCATTGGCGCTGTACTGGCTTGGCTTGTACGCCGCTGGTGGCAAACCGGTCGCTCCAACGGTTCTAGCGCCGCAAGAAGTTCAGCTCGCCGCGTGGCATCGTGCGCGAGGCATCGGCGAGCCTGGCATCACGCCGCTCAATCCATACACATACATGCCACTTGCAGCGAAAGCTGGGCCGCACAAGCCTGGGCTTCTGGTTGCCTGGAGCGTCGCCTCTGGTCATATCCTCCAACATCGCCGCTACATGGGCATGGGTTGGTGGCATCTGTCCGGCGCCGCGCTCACAATCTGGCTTACGCGAAACTGGTCA
>JAEUOS010000104.1 GCA_016790695.1 Burkholderiales bacterium | reverse complement strand
GATGCCGCGCGGCTCGCGCCAGATCGCCTGCCCGTGCTTGTTGAAATAGGCGAGCTCCGCTGTCTCGACACCCAGCGCCTTGAGGTCCTCGAGCAGGCCGAGGCCGGCGAGGATCCTGACGCTGTGCGGCAGGAGGTTGATGCCGACGCCCAGCGGCTCGAGCTTCTCCACAGCCTCGAACACCGTGCAGTCGATGCCGTGCTTGTGGCACTGCAGGGCCAGCACCAGGCCGCCGATGCCGCCGCCGGCGATGGCCACGCGAATTCTTTCGAAAGTCTTTGCGGTCATCGGCTCATTTTACGGGACCGGCCGCCGCAGTGTGCTTGCCAGCGCAGCAACTTCCAACCCGTGCCGCATGAGGGTATGTGCTGGCGTGGGATTGCCCGATCAGCCCCCCGCTGCGCAGCAGTGCCAAGAATCCCCGACTGCCGCACGACGCACGCGCAGCCTTGCGCCATTCACCTCCGCCCACCTATGGCCGTGCAATCGAGAACCAGCCGCCGCGTTGTGCCGGCATGCAGTGAGGCGGATGGTTGGAAATCGAGGCGGCCGTTACTCGCATGCGCGCGCGACCGTGACCTGACTCGACTACTGGAAAGTGGCCCCGCCTGATTACGCGCATCGCAACCGATCCATCCGGTTGCGCCATCCAATCGGCCAAGCCACTCGCCATCCTTCAGCGGCGACCGGAAGGATATGTCGATACAGCCCGCGATAGCAGCGCGGGAAAAGCAAACGGCCCCCTGAGCGGGGGCCGTTGCGCCAAGCGGAAATGGGCTGGCTATTGCTTGCGACGCCTGGCGAAGCCCATTCCAACCAGGCTCAGGCCAAGCAGAGCAAGCGTGCCCGGCTCCGGAACACTGCTGACTTCGAAATTCGACGTCGCGGACTGACTCGCAATGGTCCAGCCGACGTTGTCGGCAGCGCCGTCGAACGGCCCCCATCCGCTTCCGACACCTACCGAGAAACCCAAGATCACGGCATTTGCCATCCGACCCGAAGCCTGCCACTCTGCGAGCGTGTCGTAAGGCGTCCCGTCGCCGTCGATGTCGAACTCAGTGCCCAACCCCAGCCCGAAGTTCCACAGCTTCGACGTCGCACCGATTGACTCGGTGACCCAGGTATCCGTAGGCACTACGCCGCCGACGTTGTACGCGCGCTCGAACACCAAGCCTCCGCGGTCGCCAGTCGTAGCGAGATTGCCATCGAGGTCCAGCAGCACACGCATTGCCGGATGCTGATCGCTGTTATTCGTACTGCTGCTGTTCCGGTACCAGTCGTACTGCATGCCCGTCAACGCGGAGAACGACCCGAGCGAGCCGTTCGCGAACCAATTGCCATTGAATTGCACGGCATTGGCCAGATACTCGATGTCGGCCTTGGAGGAAGCTCCGCCCGGCCCAATCGTGGTGGTTAGGTTGGCCGAACCGTTGCCCGATCGTGCGTAGTCGGTATTGATGCCCGCCACCCCGCTGTTGCGGACATTGTTGTAATACCAACCCGTAGCGCCGACGGCTTGGCCCTGATTGGTACCGCCGGCATTGGTGAACGCGTCACCGGGCGCGCCACCGTTGGCAAAAACCACAGCCCCCGACGCCCCGCCGGTTGCAACAAGGCCCAGCATTCCGGCCGCCCATACCTTGACGACCCCGCGCTTCAGTCTTTGCGTCATTCTTGGTTTCATTCGTTGCCCTTTGGAATGTTCATCCGTAATGACAGTTGAAATTCGTACACTCTTGTACTGCACTAGACAGTTAAATGCAATAAATGTGCCTGAGATAATTTCCTTTTGCAAACAATCATGTATGGCGAAGACTGGCCGACGAATCGAGAATGTGTAAAAACTTCCGACACATGTAAGACCATTCCGTTAACATGGAATAATGTCCTTGAAAACAGGCGTGTCTGCCGATCCGGGCGGATATCGCAGGTCAAGGGCTTTGCTGTCCCGGTCAACTCAGGCGATCAGAATGCGCATGCCGAACCCGCGCGTGAATCAAGCCCGCGGCCGGATTCGTGCTCGCTTGCCACCCGCCATCCACACCGACGAAAGGCGCCATTCGCGCCCGCTACGCGAGACAAGCGAGATCGGGTTCCCAGTCGACCGATGCCGCGGCAGGCGCGAACATCCCAAACCTGCGCAAACGGCCAACGTCAATCGGGTGGGACCATCCCGTCGCTGCCCCTGCAGTCGACGCTAGGGCTGGCGATCCGCGCGCAACGTGCGTCAGTCAACTTTGGCCGTGCGCCTACTTCAGCGCCTTGAACCGTATCCGCTTGGGCTTGGCCCCCTCCTCGCCAAGACGTTTCCTCTTGTCGGCCTCGTACTCCTGGTAGTTGCCGTCGAAGAAGGTCCACTGCGAGTCGCCCTCGGCGGCCAGGATATGGGTGGCGATGCGGTCGAGGAACCAGCGGTCGTGCGAGATCACCATCACGCAGCCGGGGAACTCCAGCAGCGCGTCCTCGAGCGCGCGCAGGGTCTCGACGTCGAGGTCGTTGGACGGTTCGTCGAGCAGGAGCACGTTGGCACCCTTGAGCAGGGTCTTGGCCAGGTGCAGGCGCCCGCGCTCGCCGCCGGAGAGGTTGCCGACCAGCTTCTGCTGGTCGCCGCCCTTGAAATTGAAGCGGCCGAGATAGGCGCGCGAGCTCATCTCGAACTTGCCGACGGTGATGATGTCGGCGCCGCCGGAGACGTCCTCGAACACGGTCTTCTTGTCGGACAGGTCGTCGCGCATCTGCTCGACGAAGGCGAGCTTCACCGTCGGGCCGATGACGACCTCGCCGGCGTCCGGCTTCTCCCTGCCGGCGACCATCTTGAACAGGGTCGACTTGCCCGCGCCGTTCGGGCCGATGATGCCGACGATCGCCCCCGGCGGCACCTTGAACGACAGCTTGTCGATCAGCAGGCGCTCGCCGAAGGCCTTGCTCACGTCCTTGAACTCGATCACCGAATCGCCGAGCCGGTCGCCGACCGGAATGAAGATCTCCTGGGTCTCGTTGCGCTTCTGGTATTCGTAGGACGAGAGCTCCTCGAAGCGCGCAATGCGCGCCTTGCTCTTGGCCTGCCGCGCCTTGGGATTCTGGCGCACCCATTCGAGCTCCTTCTTCAGCGCCTTCTGGCGCGCCGACTCCGAGGCCTCCTCCTGCTTGAGGCGCTGCTCCTTCTGCTCCAGCCAGGAACTGTAGTTGCCCTTCCAGGGGATGCCCTGGCCGCGATCGAGTTCGAGGATCCACTCGGCCGCGTTGTCGAGGAAGTAGCGGTCGTGGGTGATCGCGACCACCGTGCCGGGGAACTTGTGCAGGAACTGCTCGAGCCAGTCGACCGACTCGGCATCGAGGTGGTTGGTCGGCTCGTCGAGGAGCAGCATGTCGGGCTTGGAGAGCAGCAGGCGGCACAGCGCGACGCGGCGCTTCTCGCCGCCCGAGAGGTTGCCGATGGTCGCGTCCCACGGCGGCAGGCGCAGCGCGTCGGCCGCGATCTCCAGTTGCAGGTCGGTGTTGCCGCCTTCGCTCTCGGTGGCGATGATGGCCTCGAGTTCGGCCTGCTCGGCGGCAAGCTTGTCGAAGTCCGCGTCCGGCTCGGCATAGGCGGCATAGACCTCGTCGAGCCGCTTCTTCGCCGCGAGCACGCCGCCGATGCCTTCCTCGACCGCCTGCCGCACCGTCTGCGCCGGGTCGAGCTGCGGCTCCTGCGGCAGGTAGCCGATCTTGAGATTGGGCATCGGCGTGGCCTCGCCCTCGATCTCCTTGTCGAGGCCGGCCATGATGCGCAGCAGGGTCGACTTGCCGGCGCCGTTCAGGCCGAGCACGCCGATCTTGGCGCCGGGAAAGAACGACAGCGAGATGTTCTTGAGGATCTGGCGCTTCGGCGGCACGATCTTGCCGACGCGGTTCATCGTGAAAACGTACTGGGCCATGGATTGTCCGGTGAAGGGAGCAGGAACAAACCCGTCACTTTACCGCATGGCGCTTCGCCCCTGACCGCGCCACCGCGCGCATCCTGACCGCCCAGGCACCGCGCGCGGCCGGTGCGCCGGCAGCTCGGCGACCGGGAATCCCCGTCTTGTCGCGGCATCCCCGGCGGCGCCATTGCCTACAATCGCGCCACGCACCTTGCCGATCCGCGACGCCGATGGACGACCTCGATTTCTCCCACCTCGCCCCGCAGCCGGCGACGCCGCCCGCCGCCGCGGTGTCCGCCGCTGCGACCCCGCCCGCCGCCGTGACGGCAACGCAGATTCCGAACAAGGCGCTGCCGGTCGATCCGCACCTGGCGGCGCGCTTCTTCAGCATCGCCGGCGAAGAGGAGACGGTCGAGCCCGGCGCCGTCATCTTCGCCGAGGGCGACAGGCCCGGTGCGGGCCTGTTTGCGCGCAAGGCGCGCATGTACTTCCTGCTCGAGGGGCAGGTGGCGCTCACGCTCAGGGGCAAGCCCCTGCACCTGGTCCTCCCGGGCGAGCACTTCGGCGAGCTCGCGATCATTTCCGACGCGCCGCGCAGTGCCACCGCGACCGCGCTGCGGAAGTCGCGCCTGGCCGCGATGGACGAGAAGCGCGTGCTGCAGGCGCTGCCCCAGGTGCCGGAGTTCGCACTGCAGCTGGTCAGCAATCTGACCGGCCAGATGCGCCGCAGCGTCGAGCGCCTGCTCGCCGCCAGACGACCCGTGGCGCCGCGCACCGGCGGCTCCCGCCTCGGCGCGACGGAGATCGCGGCGCTGCGCCGCGCCCTCGGCGACCCGGTGCCGACGCCGATGAAGCAGGGCGAGACCGTCGTCAATCAGGGTGCGACGGGCATCTACATGTTCGTCCTGCTCGAGGGCTTCGCCGCCATAAGCGTCGACGGGGCCGCGGTCGAGCAGGTCGGTCCCGGCGAGACCTTCGGCGAGGTCGCGCTGCTCGGCGCCACGGCGCGCGCCGCGACCGCGGTGGCCGCGTCCGACGGCGCCTGGCTGCCGGTCAACCGCGACGGCTTCCTGCGGATCGTGCGTGCGCAGCCGGCGATCGGGCTGGCCCTGCTGCGCTCGATGGGCGAGCGCGTCCGGCATCTCAACGCCCAGCTGGGCTGAGCCGGACGGCGTTCCCGGCGCGCTTCCCGGACCGCGCACCCGCGGCGGCCGACATCTGGCAGACTGTGGCGCCGCTGCCCTGGCCTGCATCGCCGCCTGACATGCGGGCGTGCGCCGCCCGGCGCCGCCGGCGGCGGACCGGCCCGCCCGCGTGATCCACCCCGCCCGGAGTCCCACCCGCATGCCCGCGCCCGCGAAACCACTCAATCTTGCCCTGCAGGGCGGCGGCTCGCATGGCGCCTTCACCTGGGGCGTGCTCGACCGCCTGCTCGAGGACGGCCGCGTGCGCTTCGACGGCCTCTGCGGGACCAGCGCGGGCGCGATGAACGCAGTGGTGTGCGCCTATGGCCACATGCGCGGCGGCGCCGACGGCGCGCGCGCCGCGCTCGAGGACTTCTGGCGCCGGGTGAGCGAAGCGGCGACGCTGTGGAGCCCGGTGCGCGCGTTCGGGCTGGCCGGTCCCTGGGCCGCGCTCGCCCGCAGCGCGAGTTACGCCGCCTTCGACGCGTTCACGCGCGCGGTCTCGCCGTATCAGTCGAACCCGCTCAACGTCAATCCGTTGCGCGAGGTGCTCGAGGCCGCGGTCGACTTCGACGCCTTCCACGCCTGCCGCGACATGCGCGTCTTCGTCTGCGCCACCAACGTGCGCAGCGGCAAGCCGCGCGTGTTCCACAACCGGGAGATGTCGGCCGACGCGGTGCTGGCCTCGGCCTGCCTGCCCTACCTGTTCCAGGCGGTGGAGATCGACGGCGAGGCCTACTGGGACGGCGGCTATGTCGGCAACCCCGCGATCTTCCCGCTGATCTACGAGACCGAGACGCAGGACATCATGGTGGTGCACATCAACCCGCTCCAGGTGGCGGAGGTGCCGCGCACCGCGGCCGACATCCTCGACCGCGTCAACGAGATCAGCTTCAATTCCTCGCTGGTGCGCGAGATGCGCGCCATCGCCTTCGTGCAGAAGCTGATCGCCGACGACTGGCTCAAGGACGAGTACCGCGACCAGCTGCGCAGCCTGCGCATGCATGCGATCCGCGCCGACGCCGACCTCGGCCCCCTGGGCATCGAGACCAAGCTCGACCCCGACTGGGGCCACCTGCTGCGCCTGCGCGACCTCGGGCGGGCCCGCGCCGCCGCGTGGCTCGCGGCGCACTTCGGCGCGCTCGGCCGCCGCTCGACCGTCGACATCCGCGCCGACTACCTCTGAGGACACCGACCATGACCACACCGCAGCCCCCCGCATTCTCCCTGGCCGGGCGCATCGCCCTGGTGACCGGCGCATCGCGCGGCCTCGGCGCCGCCATCGCCGAGCGCTACGCGCGCGCCGGCGCGCAGGTGGTGCTCAACGCGCGCGACCGCGACGCCCTGGAGCAGGTGCAGCAGCGCATCGCCGCGGCCGGGGGCCGGGCCGAGGTCGAGGCCTTCGACGTCGCCGACGAGGCGGCGCAGGCCGCGGCGCTCGCGCGCATCGCCGCGCGCCACGGGCGCCTCGACATTGTCGTGGCCAATGCCGGCATCCAGCACCGCCAGGCGCTCGCGGCGTTCGCGACCAGCGACTTCCGGCGCATCCTCGACACCAACCTCACCGCCGTCTACACCCTCGCGCGCGAGGCGGCGCGCCTGATGCTGCCGGCGCGCCGCGGGCGCATCATCCTGACCGGCTCGATCAGCGCCATCCTCGCGCGCCCCACGATCTCGGCGTACGTCGCGAGCAAGGGCGCGGTGCACGCGCTGACGCGCGCGCTCGCCGTCGAACTCGCGCCGCACGGGATCACGGTCAACGCGCTGGCGCCGGGCTTCTTCGCCACCGAGATGAACACCGCGCTCACGCAGGACGCCGAGTTCTCCGCCTGGGTGGCGCGCGCGACGCCGCTGGCGCGCTGGGGCGCACCGGCCGAGATCGGCGGACCGGCGCTGTTCCTCGCCTCCGACGAGGCGTCCTACGTCACCGGCCACATCCTCACCGTCGACGGCGGCATGACCGCCGCGATGTGACCGCCGGCCGGGCCGCAGCAGGGGCGACCGCGCCCCGCCGCGACGCGACCCCGGCTAGGCGTAGTAGCGCTTGGCCCGCTTCTCCGCCGTTTCCGCCGCCTGCTTCGGCGTGGCCTGCCCGGTGCAGGCGGATGCGAACATGTCGACGACGATCCAGTCGGCCAGGCACGCGGCCGAGGCGTAGCCGAGGTTGCCGGCGAAGCTGTGCGGCTGGAGACGCTCCACCACCCCCTTGAAGGGCGCGTATTTCGGGTCGTCGTTCCAGAACTTGTTGTCGTTGTAGGCCTTGAGCGGATGGCTGATGTAGCCGATCGAGGCCGCCTGCCACGGCTCGTACTGCTCCTTCTCCCACATGAAGCGCAGGAACTCCTTGGCCGCGTTGGGAAACTTGCTGTATCGGAAGGCCATGGCCTGCGTGAGCAGGTGCAGCTCGGTCGGGCGTCCGACCGGCCCCACCGGCATCGGCGCGTGGTCCATGTCGGCCACGACAGCCTTCTTGGCGGCGTCGGTCGAGTTCTTGCCCGCGTAGTAGATCGAGATGCCGTTGGAGGTGAGGCTGATCTTGCCTTCCAGGAAGGCATTGTTGTTCGACACCCCGCTCCAGGCCGCCGTGCCCTCGATGAAGGTCTTGTGCAGCTGCTGCATGTACTCGATCGCCTTGACCGTCTCCGCGCTGTTGATGACGACCTGGTTCTTTTCGTTGACGAGCCTGCCGCCGAAGCCCCACAGGATGTTGTGCATCCACGTCTCGGAGTCGCCGGTGGCGTGCGAGATCGCGAACCCGGCCGGCTTGCCGTTCTTCTGCAGGGCCTGGCACAGCTTCAGGTAGTCGTCGAAGTTGGTGGGCACGCCATTGAACCCGGCCTCCTTGACCCACGACACCCGGTAGTTGAGCAGCGCACCGCCGGCGCCCAGCGGCAGGCCGATCCAGCGCCCCTTGGCGGTGGTGCCGTAGGTGCGCGCGGCGGGAAACCAGCCGCCGTATTTCTTGCCCAGGTACTCGGCCAGGTCGGTGAGATCGAGGAGCTTCTCCGGGTACAGATGGGGATCGTCCATCCAGCCGACGATGATGTCGGGCCCGGCGCCGACATTGGCCGCCACCGCCGCCTTGGGCCGGACGTCCTCCCAGCCTTCGTGGTCGGTGCGCACCTCGATGCCGTACTTCTCGCTGAACTTCTTGGTGTTGGCCATCCACACGTCTTCGTCGGCCTGCACGAAACGCTTCCAGCGCAGCACCCGCAGGCGCGCACCCTTCTCGGGCTTGAAAGAGGTCTGCGCCTGCGCGCCCTTGACCCAGATCATCGGTCCGGCCGCCGCCGCGCCCAGCGCGCCGACCAGTACCCGCCGCTTCTCGTTTGCCATCGTTGTCTCCCCTGTTGTCGCTGCCGTTGACGAACCGCTCTAGACCTGCCCTGCCGATACGCGCCCCCAGAGGTCGCGCACCATGTCCTTCATCAGATTAGCCTCCTGCCAGCGATCCGACAACTCGTGGCCGTCCGGCCCGGTCATCGCGTATTCCGGCGGACCGAGTTCGCACAGGAAGGTGAGCGTGGCGTCGGCGGGCGCCTTGGCGCGCCACTGGCGGAAACCGCGCTCCCACCAACCCATGAAGATGTCGACCCAGTGCCGGTGCTGCGGAAATCCGATCTGCAGCTGGATCTGCTCGCGGCTGGCGACGCGCCCGTGGAAGCCCCAGCAGTTGTCGATGATGCGATGCATCAGCGCGTGGTCCGCCTCGCTCATCGGATACCAGAACTCGCGCCCGACCACGTAGTGGGACAGGTCGCCGGTCAGGCGCAGGTCGGGAAAGCGGTCCAGCAGGTGCAGCGTGAAGATGAGGTCGGTGGTCATGCGGTTGCGATGCGTCTCGATCTGCATCGTGATGCCCGCATCGTCCGCGAGGCGCTGCCAGCCCTCGATGTAGGGGATGCACTCGTCCACCGTGTACGGCCGCACGTCGGGCTGCACGTTGAGGTGGTCGGCGCCGAACTCGAGCACGTGCTCGATCACCGGCTTCAGGTCGTCGACGCTCTGCGGATAGGCCTGCGCCTGCCAGGTCATGCCGTGCGCGCGCAGGAAGTCGGTGACGGTCTTCGCGTAGGCGCGGTCGGCGAAGCGCACCCCGGCGCCGTCGAAGCCGGCGGCGCGGATCATCTCGAGCTTCTCGTCGAGCGTCCACTCGCGTCCGTCGGGGCTGCGGCGCTCCATCGCCCACAGCGACTGGTAGACGAGGAATCGCTGCGGCACGCGGCGCGCCTAGAACATCACGACGCTGCGGATCGACTCGCCTGCGTGCATCAGGTCGAATCCCCTGTTGATGTCGGCCAGCGGCATGGTGTGGGTGATCAGGTCGTCGATGTTGATCCTGCCGTCCATGTACCAATCGACGATCTTCGGCACGTCGGTGCGCCCGCGCGCGCCGCCGAACGCGGTGCCCTTCCAGACGCGCCCGGTGACGAGCTGGAACGGGCGCGTCTTGATCTCCTGCCCCGCGCCGGCCACGCCGATGATCACCGAGACGCCCCAGCCGCGGTGGCAGCATTCGAGCGCCTGCCGCATCACCTCGACATTGCCGATGCACTCGAAGCTGTAGTCGGCGCCGCCGCCGGTCAGTTCGACCAGGTGCGCCACCAGGTCGCCGGCGACATCCTTCGGGTTGACGAAGTGCGTCATGCCGAACCTGCGGGCCAGCGCCTCGCGCGCCGGGTTCAGGTCGACGCCGATGATCATGTTGGCCCCGACCAGGCGCGCGCCCTGCACCACGTTGAGCCCGATCCCGCCCAGGCCGAACACGACCACGTTGGCGCCGGCCTCGACCTTCGCGGTGTTGATGACCGCGCCGATGCCGGTGGTCACGCCGCAGCCGATGTAGCAGACCTTGTCGAACGGCGCGTCCTCCCGGATCTTGGCGAGCGCGATCTCGGGCAGCACGGTGAAGTTCGCGAAGGTCGAGCAGCCCATGTAGTGGTGGATCTTCCTGCCGCCGATGGAGAAGCGGCTGGTGCCGTCGGGCATCACGCCCTTGCCCTGGGTGCCGCGAATCGCGGTGCACAGGTTGGTCTTGCGCGACAGGCAGGACTTGCACTGCCGGCATTCCGGGGTGTAGAGCGGGATGACGTGGTCGCCCTTGCGCAGCGAGGTGACGCCGGGGCCGACGTCGACGACCACGCCCGCGCCCTCGTGGCCGAAGATGGCGGGAAACAGGCCCTCCGGATCGGCGCCGGAGCGGGTGAACTCGTCGGTGTGGCAGATGCCGGTGGCCTTGATCTCGACCAGCACCTCGCCGGCCCTGGGGCCGTCGAGCTGCACCGTTTCGATCACCAGCGGCTTGCCTGCCTCATAGGACACGGCGGCGCGAACGTCCATTCCTCCTCCTTCAAGTCTGCGCGGTTGACCAGCGCTGTTTTAGCAGATTGCGCGCCGCCGCATCGCTCAAGCCACCGCGGTCTTCTTGCCGCCCTGCTCGACGAATCCGAAATAGCGCTTGCCGGCGGTCTGGTTCTCGTAGATCGACCCCTGGTTCTTCGCCGGCGGCAGCGGCATGCGGATCGGCACGACCGTGGTGCGCGGCACGATGGTTTCGGTGCCGCACAGGAGCCGGCTCCTGAAGTCGTCGTAATTGCCGACGCCCATCAGCGGAAAGGCATCGGCGGCCGCCATCTCGTAGAGCAGCAGGCCGCGCGACTGGTCCGAGGTGTTCTGCGCGGAACCGTGCACCACCCGGACATGGTGGAACGAGACCGATCCGGCCGGGCCTTCGCAGGGCACGGCCTTCGAGAAATCCAGGCCGCACGCATCCGGGTCCATGGCGCCGCAGAAGTAGCCGTCCGGCCCGTGGTGATCGTAGGTCGGCCCCTTGTGCGTGCCCGGCAGGACGTACATGGCGCCGTTGGCCACCGTGGTGTCGTCGAGCATCACGCCGACGGCAAGGATGTCGTCGTTGGTGTGCGGATAGAACGCCCAGTCCTGATGCCACTCGACGGGCGATCCGAAATGCGGCGCCTTGAGGTTGAGCTTGGAGCCGTGCAGGCGCACGCTCTCGCCCAGCAGGTCCTGGAGGATCGCGATCAGCTTCGGCGAGCGCATGAAGTCGGCGAAGACCGTGTCGACGACGTGCGGCTTCTTGATCCGGCGCACCCGCGGCTCGTCGGCGCTGTGGCCGGGCTCGAGATCGTAGACATCGTCATGCGCGCTGACCTTGCGCGAGCCCTCGACCAGCGCGGCAAGCACGGTCTTCATGCGCTTGCGCGTGAATTCGTCGAGCACGCCCGGCACGACGATCGCCCCGGTGTCCGCGTAGTGATCCTTCTGTGACTGGCTCAGCATGTCGCTCTCCTTCGCGGCCGCGCCGCGTTCAATCCACCCTGGCTCCGGAGGCCTTGACCACCTGCCCCCACTTCTCGACCTCCGCGCGCACGAAGCCGGTCATGTCCTCCGACGTGCCCGGCACCGGCTCGAGCCCCAGGCCGGTGAGGCGCTCGCGCACGTCGGGCAGCTGCGCGAGCTTCTGCATCTCCGCATTGAGCCGCGCGACGACCTCGCGCGGCATCCCGGCCGGACCCGACAGGCCGGTCCACGACTCGGCGGCGAACCCGGGAAATCCGGACTCGGCCACGGTCGGCACCTCGGGCAGCTGCGCCGAGCGCCGCGTGCCGGTCATCGCGATCGCGCGCAGCCGGCCGGCCTTGACGTGCGGCAGCGCCGCGTCGAAGTTGATGAACATCATCGGCAGCACGTTGGCCATGACGTCGGTGATCGCGGGATTGCCGCCGCGATAGGGAATGTGCGTGATGAACAGTCCCGCGCGCGTCTTCAGCATCTCCATCGAGAGGTGGTTCGACGAGCCGCTGCCGGACGACGCGTAGCTGAGCGCGCCGGGGCGCGAACGCGCCAGCGCCACCAGTTCCTTCAGGTCCCTGGCGGGGAAGGCCGGGTGCACCACGAGGCTGTTCGGCCCCTTGGCGATCATCGCGATGTGCGTGAAGTCGCGCACGACGTCGAACGGCAGGCCGCGGTAGAGCGACTGGTTGATGCCGTGGCTGCCGACGCCGGAGACGATCAGCGTGTAGCCGTCGGGCGCGGACTTGGCGACATGCTCGGAGCCGATGTTGCCGTTGGCGCCGCCGCGGTTGTCGACCACCACCGGCTGCCCGAGCGCATCGGAGAGCTTCTGCGCGACCATCCGGCCCATGATGTCGGTGGTCCCGCCCGGCGGGAACGGCACCACCACGCGCACCGGCTTGGCCGGCCACGCCTGCGCGTGCGCCGCGCCGCCGGCGAGCGCGCACGCGGCCGCGAGCAGCCCCGCCAGGATGCGGAACGGCAGGCCGCCCGGACGCCGCCTTGCGCCGCGTGTCGTCATCGGTTATGGTAGCGCTAACATTCGTGGCCGCAAATCCTAGCCGCAATCGCCAACGGTGTCAAACGCCCCGCCCCGCCCTGCCGCGAAGATGGAGGACGTCGCCCGCCTCGCCGGCGTCTCGATGATCACCGTCTCGCGCGCGATCCGCGAGCCGGCCAAGGTGGCGCCGGCGACGCTGGCGCGGATCGAGGCGGCGATCCGCAGGACCGGCTACGTGCCCAACCTCACCGCCGGCAGCCTCGCGTCGAGCAGGAGCCGCATCGTCGGCGCCGTCGTCCCCACCATCGACAATTCGATCTTCGCCGAGACCGTGCGCGGCATGTCCGAGGTGCTCGAGGCCGCGGGCTATCAGCTGCTCCTGGGGCAGACCGCGTACCGCGCGGACGCCGAGGACTCGCTGGTGCAGGCCTTCCTGGGACGGCGGGTCGACGGCATGGTCCTGACCGGCATCGGCCACTCGCCGGCCACCGTCAGGCGCCTGCGCGCCGCCGCGATTCCCGTGGTCGAGACCTGGGACCTGACCGCCCGGCCGATCGACATGCTCGTGGGATTCTCGAACCGCGACGCGGGCGCCGCGCTCGGCCGCCACCTGCTCGCGCGCGGCTACCGGCGCCTCGGCTTCGTCGGCGGCGCCGAGGAGCGCGGGCGCAGCCGCTACGCCGGGCTCGCCGCGGCCGTCGCGGACGTTCCCGGGGCGACCGTGCTGCGTCAGGAGCTCGCGGCCGGGACCTCCTACAAGGACGGGCGCGCGGCGATCCTGCGCTTCCTCGAGCTGCCGGAGCCGCCGCAGGCGTGCTTCTTCGGCAACGACGCGCTCGCCATCGGCGCGCTCATGGAGTGCGCGCGCCGCGGCGTGCGCGTGCCGCAGGACATGGCCATCGCCGGCTTCGCCGACCTCGACATCGCCGCCGAAGTCACGCCGGCGCTGACGACCGTGCACGTCGGCTCGCGGCAGATCGGCGAGGAGGCCGCGCGCCTGCTGCTCGCGCGCTTCGAGGGCAGGCGCGTCGCCCCGCGCATCCGCGACCTCGGATTCCGCGTCGTCGCGCGCGCCAGCACCTGAGGTGCGCTATTCCTTGACCGCGCCGGTCATCCCCGACACGTAGTACTCGACGAAGAACGAGTAGAGGATCGCCACCGGGATCGAGCCGAACAGCGCGCCCGCCATCAGCGAGCCCCAGTGGTAGACGTCGCCCTCGACCAGCTCGGTGATCACCCCCACCGGCACGGTCTTGACCTCGGACGAGGACACGAAGGTGAGCGCGTAGATGAATTCGTTCCACGACAGGGTGAAGGCGAAGATGCCGGCCGAGATCAGCCCCGGCACCGCGAGCGGCAGCACGATCTTCCAGAGGATCTGGAAGCGGGTGGCGCCGTCGATGAGCGCGCACTCCTCGAGCTCGTAGGGAATCGACCGGAAGTACCCCATCAGGAGCCAGGTGCAGAACGGGATCAGGAAGGTCGGATAGGTGAGGATCAGCGCCCAGCGGGTGTCGAAGAGCTGCAGCTTGAACACCATGGTCGCGAGCGGAATGAACAGGATCGACGGCGGCACCAGATAGGCGAAATAGATCGCCAGGCCCACCCAGCGACTGCCCTTGAAACGCAGCCGCTCGATCGCGTACGCGGCCAGCACGCTGGCGAACAGCGAGATGAACGTCGCCGTGACGGCGACCAGCATGGTGTTCCACAGCCACTCGGGATAGGCGGTGTCGAACAGCAGCTTCTTGACGTTCGCGAGCGTCGGGTTGGCGACCCAGAACGGGCTGTTGCGCTCGTAGTCGTACAGGTCCTCCTTGCCCTTGAAGGTGGTGATGGTCATCCAGTAGAACGGGAACAGGAGCACGAAGGTGAACACCGCCAGGGGCAGGTACACCGTGACCAGCTTGCGGCGGGCGGACATCAGATAGTCCATGCCGCCTTCCGAATGGCCGGCGCCGGGGCCGGTTGGCATCGCGTCGTTCATGTCGCTCAATCCTTGGTGCCCTGCTGCCACTTGCGCCGCTGCAGGCCGAAGAAGCTGATCAGGATGGCCGCGACCAGGAACGGCACCATCGCCATCGCGATCGCGGCGCCTTCCGCCAGCTGCCCGCCGGGGATCGCGCGCTGGAACGAGAGCGTCGCCATCAGGTGGGTCGCGTTCACGGGGCCGCCGCGCGTGATCACGTAGATCAGCTGGAAGTCGGTGAACGTGAACAGCACGGAGAAGGTCATCACGATGGCGATGATCGGCGTCAGCAGCGGGTAGGTGACATGGCGAAACAGCTGCCAGCGCGACGCGCCGTCGATGGTCGCCGCCTCGTACAGGGACGGCGAGATGGTCTGCAGGCCCGCCAGGAGGCTGATCGCGACGAACGGGATGCCGCGCCAGATGTTCGCCGCGATCACCGAAAAGCGCGCGTTCCAGCCGTCGCCCAGGAAGTTGATGTACTTGTCGATCAGGCCCATCTTGACCAGCACCCACGAGATGATCGAGAACTGGCTGTCGTAGATCCACCAGAACGCGATCGCCGAGAGCGTCGTCGGCACGATCCACGGCAGGAGCAGGATCGCGCGCATGAACGACTTGAAGCGGATGTTCTCGTTAAGCAGGAGCGCGAGCCACAGCCCGAGGAAGAACTTGAACACGCTCGCGATGCCGGTGTAGACGACGGTGTTGAACACCGACAGCCAGAACACGCTGTCGTTGAACAGCGAGCGGTAGTTGTCCAGGCCGATGAACTCCCCGCCGCGGCCGATCTTGGTGTCGGTGAGGCCCAGCCACAGGCCGAGTCCGAGCGGATAGGTGAGGAACACCAGCAGGATCGCCGCCGCCGGCAGCATGAACAGCAACCCCAGCGCGTTGGCGCTGTTGTTGATCCGACTCAGCAGGGTGATCCCCGTCGCCTGTGCCACGTGTGCTCCCGAACTCGATGCCACGGCCGCGTCGGCCGAACCGGCGGCGCCGCCCTCCGCACGGAGGGCGCGCCCGCTGCCGCGCGCCGCGCGGCGCCCGCCGTCAGACCTTGTAGTACCGCTCGGCGCGCTGCTGCGCGCGGGCGGCGGCCTCGGCCGGGGTCTTCTGCCCGGACGCGGCCTCGGCCACCATGTTGACGATGATGAAGTCCGCCGTCGCGCCCGCCGAGGCGTAGCCGAGCTTGCCGGAGAACCC